>CANBQJ010000296.1 GCA_947371645.1 Burkholderiales bacterium
TCCCCTTGCTGCCAGGCGAGCCGCCACCGCGAGATGAAATCACGCTCCTGCTCGACAAAGATGCGCAGCATGCGCAGGTACAAACCGGTGTTGCCCAGGGTGCGGGCCACCCCCGCATCCACGTCCACGCCCGGCAACTTCAAGTTCACACCTGCTGGCGCCGATGCGCCTGCCGACGCTGGCGAAGCCTGGTCGGCGGGGCGCGTCCAGGCCGCCAGGGTGCGGTACAGCGCTTCCACGTCAATGGGCTTGGCCACGTGGTCGTTCATGCCAGCGGCCAGCGCGCGTTCGCGGTCACCCAGCAAGGCATTGGCCGTCATCGCGATGACAGGCAGCCCCTGCCAGGCGGGGTTCTGCCGAATGCGGCCCGTGGCGGTGTAGCCGTCCATCCCGGGCATCTGGCAATCCATGAGCACGGCATCGAAGGGCTGCTCGCCCAACATGGCCAGGGCGGTCTGGCCATCCTTGGCCACGGCCACCTTCACCCCGACGCGCTGCAGCAGCTCCGTGGCCAGTTCCTGGTTGATCTCGTTGTCCTCGGCCAGCAACACGCGCACGCCAGTCAGGCGCTTTTGGTGATCGGTCAAAGCCAGCTGGATGTCGCGCTGCATGGCCATGACCGGGGCGTTGGGCGACGCCAGCGCCTGCATGCAGGCATCGTGCAGCGACGACGGCGTCACGGGCTTGGTCAGCACCGCACGGATGTGCACCTGCTCTTGCTGCATGCGGCGCAGCACCTCGTCGCGGCTGAAAGCCGTGACCATCAGCACCTGCGGGCGGTCAAGCCCCGCCTGCGCCAATCGGCGTGCGCAATCGACACCGTCCAGGCCCGGCATCTTCCAATCCAGCAGCACGAGCAGGAAGGGCCGCCCGGCCTGGCTCGCCTCAAGGACCATCCGCAAGGCCTGCTCGCCGTCGTGGGCTTCGTCCACCGAAAAGCCCATGCGCACGGCCATGCCGGCCAGCAGCTCCCTGGCTGCGGCGTTGTCGTCCACCACCAGCAGGCGGCCACCGGCCGCGCCAGGCAAGGCTGCCGGCCGCTGCGCCTGAGCGGCCCCCAGGCCCATGCGCAGGTTGAAGTGGAAGGTGCTGCCCTGGCCTTCGTGGCTGTCCACTTCGATGGTGGAGCCCATCATGCGCACCAGCTTCTGGCTGATGGCCAGGCCCAGGCCGGTGCCACCATAGCGCCGCGAGGTCGACATCTCCGCCTGCGTGAAGGGCGTGAACAGGCGCGCCAGCTGGGCCTCGTTCATGCCCACGCCCGTGTCCTTCACCCAGAAGCGCAGCAACACCGAGCCCGCGGCGCGCTCGATCTCTTCCACGCCGACCGTGACCTCGCCCTCGCTGGTGAACTTCACGGCGTTGGCCGCCAGGTTGACCAGCACCTGGCGCAGGCGCAAGGGATCGCCCATCACGCGGTCCGGCAAACCGGGCGACTGCACGAACAGCAGCTCCAGCGCCTTCTCCTCTGCCTTGAGGCCGATGAGGTCGGCCAGACCATCGAGCGTGTCGTGCAGGCTGAACTCGACCGATTCGATGTCCAGCTTGCCCGCCTCGATCTTGGAGAAGTCCAGGATGTCGTTGATGATGCCCAGCAGCAACTTGGCCGAGTTGTGCACCTTCTGGACGTAGTTGCCCTGGCGAGCATCCAGGCCGCTGTGCAGCGCCAGCTCCGACATGCCGATGATGGCGTTCATGGGCGTGCGGATCTCGTGGCTCATGTTCGCCAGGAACTCGCTCTTGGCCTCGTTGGCCAGCACCGCGGCTTCCTTGTCGATGGTGAGTTGCCGGCTGCGCGATTCCATCTCCCGCCGCTTGCCGATCTCGTCCATCAGCGACAAACGCATGCCGTTGATGGCCGCCACCAGGGCATCGATCTCATCGAGCTGGTTGGCCTGCCGCTGTGGCAGGTGCAGGGCCGTGTCCAGGTTGTTGATCGACAGGCTGGAGGAGAACCGGGCGATCCGGGTGAGGTGGCGGGTGATCAGCAAGCGCATGCCCAGCACGATCGCGAAGGCCAGCACCGTGGTGCGCACGGCCTCGGCCACGATGATGGTCAGCGCCGTTTCTTTCAGCCGGGCATACAGCCCGTCCAGAGAGACCTCGACCTGCAACTGCCCGATCACCTGACGTTGCCCAGGCTGCAGCGGGTCGGTGTAGACCAGGTCGTAGACACGCCGCAAGGTGGGGGCCACCAGCGGCAACGCCGACGGGCTGGCGTGCGACTTGCCCAGCGCCTTCACGCGAAACGGCAGGTCACCGGTGACGCCCACGTAGGTCACGTCAGGCAGGTTGGCGATGCCATCGAGCTGCTTGTCGATCAAGGTTGGGTCCAGCAGCCATACATTGGCCGTCAAGGCCGGCACGTGGCTGGATTCGATCAGGCGCAGGCTGTCGTCCACCGCCCGCAGGCCGACGCGGTAGCCGCAGTAGATCTGGTACGCCGCCGCCAGCAGCGCAATCATCAGGCTGATCATCAAGACCAGCAGGGTCATGCGCCGCGTGATGGAGTAGGTCATGTGTCAGCGGCTCCGATCAGGGTTGCATGTCCCGCTTCAATGCCTTCACCATGCGGTCGTATTCGCCACTGGCCTTGATGGCCTGCAGGCCCTTTTCGAACACCTCGGACATGCGCTTGCCATCCGGGTGCGCGCGGGAAAAACTGACCCAGAAGACGTCCACGTCGATGGCGCCCACCCGTTTGATCTGGCCCTGGAGCGCAGGATCCTGCTTGATGCGGTGGTAGCCGGGCAAGGTGTTGAGCAAGATGTAGTTCACCCGCTTGGCCACCAGCATCTTGACCAGGTTGCCGTCTGACGCCGCGCTCAGCCTGGTGATGCGCGGGTTCTGCATGAAGTCGGTCGGGTAGGTGTAGCCCAGGGTGATGCCCACGGTCTGCCCTTCCAGGTCTTTTTGCGTCAGTTCACCGGCCTTCAGGTCGCTGCGCGCAAAGATGCCCAGCTCTTCCTGAAACAGGGGCGTGGGGTGCCAGTAGAACAAGTCCTTGTTGGCCGCGGTGCGTGAGACGTCGAAGCAGCCGATCACCGTGCCCTTCTGGGTGTAAAGCAGGCACCGGGAAAAGGGCAGGACCTCGAAGCGCACGTCGACGTCCTGGGTCTTGAAGGCGGCCTTGACCAGGGCGGGGGCCAGGCCCTCGGGCCCGGTGCGGTCGGCGCGCATCGACGAATAGGGGGCCCAGTCGTCCTCGGCCGCCACGGTCACCACCTCGGTGGCCATGGCCCCTGTCCACAGGCCTGCACTCACCGCCAGCACCGCGCATCTTGTCCGAATACCCATCTCAGATCTCCTGCTTGGGGACTGTAGCGCCTTTCACGTGGGCACGTCACCCGGGTGTGGGGCCTGGTGGTGGTGGGCCTCAGCCCTGGGCTGCCGCGGCCAGCGCCCGCCCGCTCAGCCAAGCGCCTTCCAGCTTGCCGCCGTGCAGCCAGTCGCCGCACAGGCCCAGGCCCGCGTGGGCGTCCCACCAGCAGCCCAGGGTGAGCGGGGACGCCGTGTCGGCGTAGCGCCAGCGGTGGGCGGTGGCTTGCACCTGCGCGGGGTGGGGCCCGCCCAGCGCGGCAAAGGCGTCCAGCAGGGTGGCGGTGACGGTGGCCGCGTCGTCTTCGATGTGGGCTTGGCTCCACTCGGGGCTGGCGTGCAGCAGCCAGGTTTCCGTAATGCCGCCGGTGACGCCGCGGCCAGGTTTGCTGCTGTCGCGGGCCACCCAGCGCAGGGGGCCGGTGTTGACGAAGGCGCCGTCAAAGGGCAGTGACACGGGGGCGGCACAGCGCAGCATCACGGCCCAGCTGCCGCGCATGCGGGCGCTGGCGGCCAGCGCCGCGCCATCGGGTGCCACGGGGCTCAGCAAGGGCACGGCTTGGGGCGCGGGCACGGCCAGCAGCACCGCGCCGTAGCGCTCGGGGTGGGTGCCGTGCTCGGCAGACGTGAGGGCCCAGCCATCGGCATGGCGTTCCAGCTTCTGCACGGTGGTTTGCCAGCGCGTCTGGGCGGTGCCACCAGGGGCGGCCACCAGCTGCTGCGCCAACCAGTTGCAAGGTGAGCTCGTGCGCGGGGTGCCGACGAAGCGCGCCAGCGGGGTGTCTGGGGTCGTCCAGGTCTGCCCATCGAAGCTGACCAGGCGGGCGTCCCACAAGGCGGCCACGCCGGCCTGCTGCCAGCGGGCCACTTCGGCGCGGAAGGCGTGGTCTCTGGCGGTGAAGTACTGGGCACCGTGGTCGCATTGCCAGGGGCCTTGGTTGTCGTCACCGCGGCGGGTGCTCATGCGGCCC
>CANBQJ010000297.1 GCA_947371645.1 Burkholderiales bacterium
ATGTCCCGCTACTACGAAGAGGCGCGGGCCTTTGGCGCCCTGGTGACGGAACATTCTTCCAAGCTGCAGAACCCCATCTACGTGGTGACCGGCGGCGGCCCCGGCATCATGGAAGCCGGCAACCGCGGCGCCTTCGAGGTGGGTGGCAAGAGCATCGGCCTCAACATCGTGCTGCCCCACGAGCAAGAGCCCAACCCCTACATCACGCCGCGCCTGTGCTTCCAGTTCCATTACTTTGCGCTGCGCAAGATGCACTTCCTGATGCGCTCGGTGGCGCTGCTGTGCTTCCCCGGTGGCTTTGGCACGCTGGACGAACTGTTTGAGACGCTCACCTTGATCCAGACCGGCAAGTGCCGCAAGCGCCCTGTGCTGCTCTTCGGGCGCGACTTCTGGACCAAGCTGATCAACTTCGACCACCTCGTCGACACCGGCATGATCAGCCCCGAAGACGTCAACCTTTTCCACTATGTGGAGACCGCCGACGAAGCCTGGGAGACCTTGCAGCAGGTCTATGGCCTGGGCAAGCTGGACGCCGACAGCGCCAGCGGCTGGTGAGTGTGCAGACGCTGCATGGCGTTCAGGGTTCCCCGGCCTCAAGAACACGCTGAAACAACCGTAAATCAGCCATGAGTCTGCCCGGAAAAACTGCACTCGTCCTGACCGGTGGCGGCGCGCGCGCCGCCTACCAGGCCGGCGTGCTGCAAGCCGTCCAGCTGATCCGCCGCGAATGCGGGGCCGGTCGGCGGGGCAACCTGTTTCCCATCATCAGCGGCACCTCGGCTGGCGCCATCAACGGACTTGCCCTGGCCAGCCAGGCCGACCACTTCGATCTGGCTGTGCGCGCCATGGTCGAGGTCTGGCGTGACTTCCGCTCCGAGCAGGTCTACCGCTCCGACTCCTTTGGCGTCATCCGCCAGGGCGCCCAGTGGCTCACCTTGTTCTCGCTGGGGTGGGCCCTGGCCCGCTGGCGCCGCGCCCGGCCACGGTCCCTGCTGGACAACGAGCCGCTGCGCGAACTGCTGCCTCACCTCTTCCAGCTGGAGCGCATCCCCCAGCTGATGGCCGACGGCCACCTGGACGCCATCGCCGTGTCCGCGTCCAGCTACACCACCGGCGAGCACGTCACCTTCTACGACAGCGCCCAGCCCATCGAGCCCTGGGCGCGTTCGCAGCGCATCAGCGTGCGCGACCACCTCTCGCTGGACCACCTGATGGCCTCCTCGGCCATCCCCTTTGTATTCCCGGCGGTCAACGTGACCGTGGACGGGCGCCCGCACTTCCTGGGCGACGGCTCCATGCGCCAGGCCGCGCCCATCTCGCCCGTCATCCACCTGGGCGCCGACCGCATCCTGGTGATCGGGGCAGGGCGCCTGCATGAGCCGCCCGCGCCTCGCCAGGCCGTCATCGAGTACCCCAACCTGGCCCAGATCGCCGGCCACGCCATGTCCAGCATCTTCCTGGACGCCCTGGCCGTGGACATCGAACGCATGCAGCGCGTCAACAAGACGCTCAGCGTGCTCACGCCCGAGCAGCGCGCCGCCACCGGCCTGCGCCCGGTCGACATCCTGGTGATCGCGCCCAGCCAGCGCATCGACGACATCGCCGCCCGCCACCTCTGGGCCCTGCCGCCCGCCGTGCGCGCCATGTTGCGCGCCGTCGGCGTGTACGGCCGTGGCAGGACGGCACGGGGCTCGGCCCTGGCCAGCTACCTGCTGTTCGAGTCCTCCTTCACGCGCGAGCTCATCCAGCTGGGTTTCACCGATGCCATGGCCAAGCGCGACGAGGTGCAGGCCTTTTTCGGCTGGCGCCTGCCTGCCGCCCCGCATGGCGGCGATGGCAGCGAAGGCGGTCAAGATGCAGAAGAAGGCGGCCAGCGGCCAGTGACCTTTGCCCGCCCGGTCGACAACCTGGGCGTGAGGGTCGACACGGCCTCCAGCCCGGCGGCACGGGCGGCTTCGCCGTCCGGAGAAATCGCCGGACCAGCGCGCCCATTTACAAGCGACCCGACGCGTGCTAAAGTGGAGGGCTTCGCTTTGTGACCTTCTCAGGTTGGGGCGAGGATTTTCATTGCACTGAAAGGTCTCAACATGTACGCGGTCATAAAAACCGGTGGCAAACAATACAAAGTTGCTGCTGGCGAGAAGATCAAAATAGAACAGATTACTGCGGACGTTGGCCAAGAGATCGTGATCGACCAGGTTCTGGCAGTCGGCAACGGCGCTGAACTGAAGGTCGGCACGCCCCTGGTGGCCGGCGCAACCGTCGTGGCAACCGTGATTTCTCACGGTCGCCACGACAAGATTCGCATCTTCAAGATGCGTCGCCGTAAGCACTACCAGAAGCGCCAAGGTCACCGTCAGAATTTCACTGAGCTGCAAATCAGCACGGTGAACGGCTGATCCGTCCGTCTAACCCTCTACCAGGAGCACATCCATGGCACAGAAAAAAGGCGGCGGTTCCACGCGGAACGGCCGTGACTCCCAACCCAAGATGCTGGGCGTGAAGGCTTTCGGCGGCGAGTTGATCTCCGCAGGTTCCATCATCGTCCGCCAACGTGGCACCCGCTTCCACGCTGGTCCCAACGTTGGCATGGGCCGCGACCACACCTTGTTCGCCTTGTGCGATGGCACGGTGTCGTTCGCAGTCAAGGGCTCGCTGAGCCGCAAGACCGTCGTCATCACCCCCGTCTGAATTTCAGCCGGTCGATGACACGACGAGAGCCCCGGTTCGCCGGGGCTTTTCTTTTGTGTCGTCGGGTTTTGATGGTGTGTGGATGATGTGGGCACACGTTGGTGCAACTGGTGGGGCGCGAGGGGGCCTGCTCCCGGTCCACGCTCGCGGGGCACCACCGCGCAGCGCATTCTTCGCCCCTTGAACACCGGCTTGGTACTCGTCGGCCGATCAGGCGACCGCAAATGGGGCCTCCGCTGGGCCCCTCGCGCCCCCCAACACCTTGCGATAATCGCGGGTTGAACCAGTCACAGAAAGCGTCCCCATGAAATTCGTCGATGAAGCCACCATTGATGTGGCTGCCGGTAACGGCGGCAGCGGTTGCATCAGCTTCCGTCGCGAAAAGTTCATCCCCTTCGGCGGCCCCAACGGCGGCGACGGCGGCCGGGGTGGTCACGTCTACGTGCAGGCCGACCGCAACATCAACACCCTGATCGACTACCGCTACGCCCGTCGCCACGACGCGCGCAACGGCGAGCAGGGCCGTGGTTCCGACCAGTTCGGCGCGATGGGCGAGGACATCACGCTGCGCATGCCCGTGGGCACGATCATCCGCAACTTCGAAACCGGCGAAGTGATGATGGAGCTGCTGGAGCACGGCGAAAAGCGCCTGCTGGCCAAGGGTGGCGATGGTGGCTTTGGCAACCTGCACTACAAGACCAGCACCAACCGCGCCCCGCGCAAGAAGACCCCGGGCTGGCCCGGCGAGCTCTTCAAGCTCAAGCTGGAGTTGCGTGTGCTGGCCGATGTGGGCCTGCTGGGCATGCCCAACGCGGGCAAGTCCACGCTGATCGCGGCCATCTCGAACGCCCGCCCCAAGATCGCCGACTACCCGTTCACCACGCTGCACCCCAACCTGGGTGTGGTGCGCGCGGGCCCTGAGAAGAGCTTTGTGGTGGCCGACATCCCAGGCCTGATCGAAGGCGCTTCTGAAGGTGCCGGTCTGGGCCACTACTTCCTGCGCCACCTGCAGCGCACCCGCGTGCTGCTGCACGTTGTTGACCTGGCCCCGTTTGACGACACCGACCCGGTGCAACAGGCGCGCGCCATCGTCAACGAACTCAAGATCTATGACCAGGCCTTGTTCGACAAGCCCCGCTGGCTGGTGCTCAACAAGCTGGACATGGTTCAGCCGGAGGACCGCACCCAGCGCGTGCTGGAGTTCGTGCGCCGCTACGGCTGGAAGGGCCCCGTCTTCCAGATCTCTGCACTGACCCGCCAGGGCTGTGAGCAGCTGGTGCAGACCATCTACAAGCATGTGGCCGCCATGCAGGAGCACCACGAAGAAGTGGACATCCGCTTTGAGGGTGCGCCGCTGCCCCTGGCCAGCGAACTGATGGCCCAGGCGGGCCTGCAGTACGAAGAAGAGCTCGAAGCGATGGTCAAGCCGCTCAAGGCCGCGACCGCCAAGAAGGCGCCGGTGAAGAAGGCTGCGGCCAAGAAGGCAGTGGCTGAACCTGCGGTCAAGCCAAGCGCAAAGAAGGCCGTCGCGAAGAAGGCGGCGCCCGAGCCTGTGTCCAAGCCAGTTGCCAAGAAGGCTGC
>CANBQJ010000298.1 GCA_947371645.1 Burkholderiales bacterium
GCGGGCTGGCCATTGTGCCGATGGGCAAGGCTCTGCAGGCCAGCCGGGCCCCGCGGCCCCAAGCCTCGCGGGCCTCGACGGCGCCATCAGGCTGGCACACGGCCCGCCCGGTCAAAGGCATGGCCAAGCCATGAGTTTCAGCGCGCGCCCAGTTGCCCGAAGCGCCAGGTCCAGCTGAGCTCCAGCACTGGCGTGTCCAGCGTGGTGCCGCCGCCAGAGCCAGAGCGCAGGCTGCGCAGGCGCCCCACCCCCAGCTGCCAGGCGGTGTCGGGGCCCGTGGCACGCTGCACCCACAGTTGGCCCGATGCCACCGCACCGCCTCGCGTGGCCACGCCACCGCCACCGGCTGCGCCCACCAGGGCTTCGGCGCCCACGCGCCACGCCGCAGGCTCGGTGGCGCAACCCGCGCCCACCAGGCCCAGCGAATACGCACCCGCACCACCGGCCACCGCGCTGTGGGCCTGGGCCGTGAGGTAGCACGGCGAACCGTCGTCGGTGGACAGCTTCAGGCCGATGGTGTCCAGGCTGGACGCCGGACCCTGTTTGCGCGCGGCATGGGTCTCGCGCTGAAAGCTGGCCGACGCGCGCCAGCCGTGCACGGCCAGGGCGTGGCCACTGGCCACCCCGCGCGACACGGCGTCCAGGTCCCAGCCCAAGGAGGCCTGCACATAGCGCGCATGGTAGGCGCCAGGCGATGGACCCGGTGCCGCCGTCGCGTCAGCAGACCCCGTGCGCCCACCCGGCCCACCCACCACGCCGGCCTCCAGCTGCAGGTAGGCCCCGTTCATGGGCGAAGCCCAGCCTGCCGGCAGGCCCCAGGCCAGCGGCCAGCGCGCCTGCGCCGCCAGCTTGCCGATCAGGCCGCCGCCGGTGGCCACCGCGCCGCCGCCACCCAGGCCCAGCGCGCCGCGCAGGCCCAACGTGGGCACCCGGCTGGCCCC
This sequence comes from Burkholderiales bacterium, assembly GCA_947371645.1. The sequence goes on from CANBQJ010000298.1 coordinate 942, forward strand.
TGCGGTGTCGCCATCGCGGCCCGCTGCGGCATCCGCCGCCAAGGGCCAGCGCCACAAGGCACCACCCAGCATCTCCATGTAGCCATCGGCCCCGCCATGTGTGGCGGCGGCCGACTCCAAGGTCCAGCGCCAGGCGCCTGGGCCATCGCGCTCGGCGCGTGCACCCACCAGGCCCAGCCGTCCGCCATGGCGCTGGCGCAGCGCGGCCACGTCCAGCTGCAGGCTTTGCCAGCCCAGCACCGCCGGGCGTTCCGCCATGGCGCCTGAGCCCGTGGCTTGCCAGCTCCGCCCCACGTCGGCACCATCCCACCAGCGCAGCGTGCCGTCCCACTGCAACACCAGGCCCAGCTGCGAAGACCCGATGCGCCCGCTGGGGAAGCTCACCCGCGACCAGCTCAAACCGGCTTGCCAGCCGCCCCAGTCGTGCAACCAGGCCACGGCTGGCGACAGCATGAGGCCGCCGCCCACAGGCGCCCCGGCCCCGCCACCGCCACCGGCGTAGAGGCTGGTTTCCAGCCAGTCGCGGTCGTGCAGGCCCAGCGCGTCCAGAGACCAGCGCCGGCCGGCCTGCGCGCCCAGCACGAACAAGCCCCCACGCTGGCCCGTGGCCGCTGCCGCCACGGAAGGCCCCCACCACCAGCCATCGTGCTCCAGCAGCCATGACTGCGTCCACAGGCCCATGCGCTCATGCCCAGGCAGGTGGATGGTGGCCAGGCGGGTCTGCAGCAGAACAGGGGTGGTGTTCGCAAAGGGCACCGCCGCATCGGCGGGTGCTGTGGCCTGCGCCAGCGCACCTCGGGCCGCGAGCAGTGCCGCAGCCAGGGCCAGCAAGCTGCCGGCACGGCTGACCGGGCCGATGCACATGGCACCCATGGCCACCATCCTCAAGCCAGCGCGCGCTCGATGTCGTCGATCAGCGACTTGGGCGTGTCGGTGGGGGCATAGCGGCCCAGCACCTGGCCGTCCTTGCCGATGAGGAACTTGGTGAAGTTCCACTTGATGGCCTTGGTGCCCAGGATGCCGGGCGCTTCCTTGACCAGCCACTGGTACAGCGGGTGGGCCTGCGGGCCGTTGACGTCGACCTTGGCCATCATCGGGAAGCTCACACCGTAGTTCAGCTGGCAGAAGGACGCGATCTCGCTGTCGGCGCCCGGGTCTTGCCCACCAAACTGGTTGCAAGGAAATCCCACAATCACCAAGCCCTTTGTGCCGTGTGATTGCCACAGTTTTTCCAGGCCCTCAAACTGCGGTGTGAAGCCACACTTGCTGGCGGTGTTGACGATCAGCAGCACCTTGCCGCGGTAGTCTGACAAGGCCACGTTAAGGCCATCGATGGTTTGGGCCTGGAAATCGTAGACGCTGCTCATGATGCGAACCGTAAAGAGGTTGATGTTGAGGAGAAAGGGGCTCAGGATAACCCCCAAGGGCGAAGTCAAGCCAGCTTGCCCACAAGTGCCTACACTCGCGTACACATTGGCGCCGAATGTCTGTTTTTGAGCAGACCGATCGGCGCAGGCGCCGCCACCATCTGCTGGAGCGGCCCCGCCGAAAGCCTCACAAGAGGAGCCCGTCATGCCCGATCTGCGCACCGCTGTAGCCCCACCTGAAGGCAGCGCCTTCAGCCCTCCGGCCGACCTGGCCGGCTCTGACACCTGGCGGCCCGCACCGGTCCGCCGTGCCTTGCCTGCGGGCATTTCCGACACCATGGCCGACGACAACCAACGCTTGCTCGACGAACTGCAACTGCGCCACGACGCATTTGAACAACAGGGGCAGGTGCTGCGGCAGCTCCAGGCGGCCTTGCAGCGCTCGCAGGCCACCAACCAGGAACTGGCCCTCGTGGCCGACCGCGTGTCGGACGCCATCGTCATCTGTGACGCGCGGCGCTGCATCAGCTGGGTCAACCCGGCCTTCACCCGGCTCACGGGCTTTTCGCTCACCGAATGTCACGGCCAGCAGCCCGAAGAGCTGCTCAGCGGCCCGCACACCGACCCGGCCGTCATCACCCGCATCAACCAAGTCCTGGCGCAAGGCGAAGGCATCGAGCACCTGGAGGTCTGCCACCACCGCAAGGACGGCGAGCCCTTCTGGGTCTCGCGCTCGGTGCAACCGGTGCCCGGCCCTGAGGGCCAGGTGCAGCGCTACATCGAGGTGCTCACCGACATCACCGACCGCCGCCGCGCCGACAGCGAACACGGCCACCGCCTGGAAGTCGAGGTGGCCCTGGCCTCCAAGGTGGAGTTCCTCTCGCGCATGAGCCACAGCATGCGCTCGCCGCTCAACGCCATCCTGGGCTTCACGCAGTTGCTGGACATGGACATGCAGCAGCTGCCCGAAGCCCAGCGCCGCCACATCGGCCACATCCACACGGCCGGCCAGCAGCTGCTGGGCCTCATCGACCAGGCCCTGGCCTTTGCCAAGCTCGACGACAAGCCCATGGGCATCCGCCCACAGCGGGTGGAACTGTCGGTGCTGCTGCGCGAGGTGCGCGCCGCCCTGGAAGACGACGCCCTGGCCCACGACATCACCGTGGTGGTCGATTGCCAGTGCCCTGCCGTGTGGGCCGACGGCCAGCACGCACGCGCCATCTTGATGAACCTGATGGGCAATGCCATCCAGTACAGCCCGCGGGGCTCCACGGTGTGGCTGCACGCCAAGGCGTCGGGCGATGCGCGCGAAGGCGTGGTGGAGGTGCGCGACCAGGGCTACGGCATCGACGCCGGCGACCTGCCCCGCCTCTTCCAGCCCTTCACCCGCCTGGACAACCCGGCCGCCGGCCACACCCATGGCAATGGCCTGGGCCTGGCGGTCTCACAGCGCTTGGCCGAGCTCATGCACGGCCGCATCGACGTGACCAGCACCCTGGGGCGCGGCAGCGTGTTCGCGCTGCACCTGCCCCTGGCCGAGCTGCACAGCACCCGCAAGAACGGCGACCCCACCCGCGCGCACAACGAGTCGGTGATGCTGCCGCCGCTGCGCGTGGTGCACATCGAAGACAACGCGCTCAACCGCAGCCTGGTCGAGGCCATGTTCGCGGCCTACCCGCACGTGCGGCTGATCTCCGCAGAAACGGCGGCCGAAGGCATGCAGTGCATCCAGAGCCAGCACCCTGACGTGGCCCTGGTGGACATCAACCTGCCCGATGGCAGTGGCCTGGACTTGTGCCGCCGCCTGCGTGCCCAGGCCGAGTTCAAGAAGCTGCCCCTGATCGCCTTGAGCGCCGACGCCCTGCCCGAGCACATCGCCCGCGCCCTGCAAACCGGCTTCAGCCATTACCTGGTCAAGCCGCTGCAGATCAA
>CANBQJ010000299.1 GCA_947371645.1 Burkholderiales bacterium
TGTGGGAACGCCGTGCGCAGTTGCAAACCGGCGTGCTGCGCGTGGCCAAATGGGTGATGCTGGTGCTGGGCGCCGTGCACCTGGTGCTCTTCCCGCTGGCCAAGGCGGCGCAGTCGGTCATGCTCAAGCCCCTGATGGACCCGGGCGACCACCTCATGCCCCTGGCCATGCCCGCACCCGAAACCGGCAAGGACCAACGCTACCTGCTGGTCAACGCACCCGTCGCCGAAGGCGTGTACTACGCACCGCTGATCCGCGCCCAGCACGGCCTGCCCAACCCGGCGGCCATGTATGCGCTGGGCCCCAACGGCAAGGCCATGCGCCTGAGCCGCCTGGACGAGCAGACGCTGCAGCTGACGGTGGACGGCGGCTGGCGCAGCACCATCTCGCGTGACCTGCAGCTGCAGCCCGTGCACGTGGGCGACCGCGCCCGCATGGGCAACATCGAGGTGACCGTGACCGCCGTGACCGCCGACCACGCACCACAGACCGCCACCTTCAAGCTGCCCACATCGGCCGACGACGGCCGGTGGCTGTTCGTTGTGTGGAAGGGCCTGGGCGTGGGCAGCGTGCGCCCGCCCGCCGTGGGCCAGAGCGTGGACATCGCGCCGTTTGACTTGCAGGCAGCGGTGGTGGACGACATGAAAAAGCATTGAGGCCCCGAGGACGAATCCAGGGGGCCTCAAGGGCTGTGCCTCAGGCGGGCACCGCCTCGGGCATACAGGCCGACTTCGGCGTCGGCGCTGAAGGCATCACATGGCGGGCTGCCAGGCAAAGTCGGCATCGGTATCGGGCTGGCGCATGGCGTGCTCGATCCGGCTTTCCGCCCGGGTTTCAGCCCACTTGATCGAACACCCCATGGACGCGTGCTGCTCACCCGGCCCGTAGCCAAAGTGGGCGATCAGGCGCATGGCATCGAACAGCTCGCGCGGCGTGTCCTCGGGCACCGGGTCCTTGCGGCCCTCGTCCAGGCGGCCGCGGTACTGCAGGCGCAGGTCGGCGTCCAGGCCAAAGAAGTCGGGGGTGCACACGGCCTCGTAGGCACGCGCCACATCCTGTTCCGGATCGTGCAGGTAGGCGAATGGCAGGTCGAAGTCGCGGGCCAGGTCCTTCATGCGGGCGTAGCTGTCTTCAGGGTAGCTGCGCGCGTCGTTGGCGTTGATGGCGACGACATTGACGCCGTGGGCCTTCAACTCGTGCGCGTCGCGGATGAGGCGGGGCAGCACGGCCTTGACGTAAGGACAGTGGTTGCAGATGAAGACCACGACCGTGCCCTTGGGGCCCGAGAGCGAGCGCAAGGTGTGCATTCGGCCATCCACACCCTTGAGTCGAAACGGAGCGGCTGTCCAGCCAATGTCTGCGATGGGGGTGCTCACGGCCATGGTCACATCCTTTTCTGGCTTCACGCCTGGGGATTGGTGGGTGGGAGGGGAGTCGGGGACATCATTGCATCTGCGCGCGGCGGATTTCCATCAACCTCAAGATCATCGGGGTCAATATCAGTTGCATGGCCAGGTCCATCTTGCCGCCAGGCACCACGATGGTGTTCGCCCGGGACATGAACGAGTCCGGAATCATGGACAACAGATAGGGGAAGTCGATGCCACGCGGGTTTTTGAAGCGGATCACCGTCATGCTTTCGCCGGCCGTGGGGATGTCGCGGGCGATGAAGGGGTTGGAGGTGTCCACCACCGGCACACGCTGGAAGTTGATGTCGGTTTCGGCGAACTGCGGGCAGATGTAGTGCACGTAGTCGTGCATGCGGCGCAGGATGGTGTCGGCCACCGCTTCCTTGGAATAGCCCCGCGCGCCGGTGTCCCGGTGGATCTTCTGGATCCACTCCAGGTTGATGATGGGCACCACGCCGATCTTCAGGTCCACGTGCTGGGCCACGTCGATGCCTTCGGTGCGGGCGCAGCCGTGCAGGCCTTCGTAGAACAGCAGGTCGGTGTCCACGGGGGTGTCCACCCAGGGCGTGAAGGTGCCCGGCTCCTGCTTGTGGGGCAGCGCCTCTTCGGCGTTGTGCAGGTAATAGCGCGTGCGGCAGCGGCCGGTCTCGCCATAGGCGCGGAACTGCTGGGCCAGCTCGGCCCACTCGTTGGCGTCGGGGCTGAAGTGGCTGAAGTTGCGGCTCTCGCGCTCGGCCAGGGCCATTTGCGCCTTCATGTCGACGCGGCTGTAGCGGTGGAAGGCATCGCCTTCGATGACGGCCGCGCGCACGCCATCGCGGCGGAAGATGGTGTCGAAGGTGCGCTTGACGGTGCTGGTGCCGGCACCGCTGGAACCGGTGACGACGATGATGGGGTAGCGGCGTGACATGGGTCTTGGTGGCTCAGGCTTGCGGTTGGACGAAGAGCGAGCGGGTCTTGAACAGCTGCCAGGACACGTTCTCGTGCGGGTCGGCGTGGTAGCTGACGATGCGCTCGATCTCGTCGCGTGAGCCCAGGATGACGGGCACACGCTGGTGCAGGGTGTCAGGCACGAAGCCCAGCAGCGGGCTGGTGCCGTTGGTGGCACCGCCGCCGGCCTGCTCCACCAGCAAGGCCATCGGCGCGGCTTCGTACATCAGGCGCAGGCGGCCAGGCTTGCGCGGTTCGCGCGTATCGCGCGGGTACATGAAGACGCCGCCTCGGGTCATGATGCGGTGCACCTCGGCCACCATGGAGGCCACCCAGCGCATGTTGAAGTCCTTCATGCGCGGGCCGCTCTCACCGGCCACGCATTCCGCGATGTAGCGCTGCACCGGCTTTTCCCAGAAGCGCTGGTTGCTGGCGTTGATGGCGAATTCGCGCGTGGCCACTGGGATCTGCACCCGCTGCTGCGTCAGCACCCAACGGGGTGATTCGCCTGAGGGCACGGCGCGGTCCAGGATGAACATCATCACGCCGCGTTTGCAGGTCAGCACCATCAGGGTGGCCGGGCCGTAGAGCACATAGCCGGCTGCCAATTGCTCGCGACCGGGCAGCATGTAGCTGCTGTCCATCGGGGCCACGCCGCGGTAGGTGTGGGGCAGCACCGAGAAGATGGTGCCAATCGAGATGTTGGCCTCGATGTTGGACGAGCCGTCCAGCGGGTCATAGACCACCAGGTAGCGGCCATCGCGGGCGTGGTCATCAGAAGGCCGTTGGCGCTCGTGCTCTTCGCTGGCCCAGCCGGCCACGTGCGGGCAGGCGGCGAGTTCTGCGCTCATGAAGGCATCGGCCATGAGGTCCAGCCGCTGCTGGGCCTCGCCCTGGGTGTTGTGGCTGCCGGACGCGCCATCGGCACCGGCCAGCATGCCGCGTGACGCCGCCTCGCCCACCTGCACGCAGGCCCTCGCGATGCACTCCAGGGTGTCGATCAGGGCCAGGGCCTGTTCGGGCGGGGCGTCCGACAGGTTGGCCATGAGGGCGGCGCGCAGCGTGGTGTGGGTGGGCATGGTGGTGGCTTCCTGGTGGATGTTGTTGTGATCAGGCTGACATGCCGGCCGCAGCTCAGGCGTCGACCGAGGCAGAAAAGAGGCGGCTGGCCCGGATGTCTTGTGCGTCGATGGTGCTGAGCTCCTGGGCCGTCCAGGCGCGGTGCCGGTCGGCGAACAGGCGGCTGGCCTGGCGCAAGCGGGCGCGATCCAGCGCATTGCGCACGCTGCGGGCGTTGGCGAAGTGGGGCTGCTGAAGGCGCAGGCCAAGGTAGGCGTCGAAGGCCTCGCGGGCACCGTCGCCAAACTGGTAGCCCTGGCGCGTGAGCATGGCCTCGCCGATGTGCAGCAGCTCGCCCACCGCGTAGTCGGGGAAATCCAGGTGGTGGGCGATGCGCGAGCTCATGCCCGGGTTGCTCTGGACGAAGGTGTCCATGCGGTCGGCATAGCCGGCCAGGATGACGACCAGGTCGTCGCGCTGGTTCTCCATCACCTGCAGCAGGATCTCGATGGCTTCCTGGCCGTAGTCGCGTTCGTTCTCGGGGCGGTAGAGGTAGTAGGCCTCGTCGATGAAGAGCACGCCACCCATGGCTTTTTTCAGCACCTCTTTGGTCTTGGGCGCCGTGTGGCCGATGTACTGGCCGACCAGGTCGTCGCGGGTCACCGCCACCAGGTGGCCTTTGCGCACATGGCCCAGGCGATGGAGGATCTGCGCCATGCGCATGGCCACCGTGGTCTTGCCGGTGCCGGGGTTGCCGGTGAAGCACATGTGCAGCGAGGGCTGGGCCGCACCCAGCCCATGCGC
>CANBQJ010000300.1 GCA_947371645.1 Burkholderiales bacterium
GCCCGTGAGGCCATCCTGGGGGCCGCCATCCAGGGCTCGGGCCGTTCAGGCTACAACGATGTCAACCAGGCCCGCCGCACGGCCGAAGCTGCGGCGCTGGTGGCGTCGATGCAAAGCCCCAGCGGGCCGATCTCCGGCATGTCCGTCAATGAAAACAGCATCGACTTCAACGTCGACGACTGGTCTGACGAAGACGACGAGGCCGCCGAGCGCAAAGAGCCGCCACCATCCACCTGGTTTGACGACCTGGATTCGGCCGACATGCCGCTGGACAGCAAGGTGCCAGCGGTGCACTGAGTTCAGCTCAGCAAGGCCTGCGCAAATTCACGGGCCTGGAAGGTCTGCAGGTCTTCGAGCTTTTCGCCCACGCCGATGAAATACACGGGCACCGGCTTGTCGCGCTGACGCGACCACAGCGCGATGGCAGCCAGCACGCCGCCTTTGGCCGTGCCGTCCAGCTTGGTGACAATCAGGCCGGTCAGCCCCAGGGTCTCGTCAAAGGCCTTCACCTGTGACAGGGCGTTCTGCCCCGTGTTGCCATCGACCACCAGCAGCACCTCGTGTGGCGCACCTTCCATGGCCTTGGCGATGACGCGCTTGATCTTGCGCAGTTCGTCCATCAGGTGCAACTGCGTGGCCAGGCGGCCTGCGGTGTCGGCGATCACCACATCGCACTGGCGGGCCTTGCCGGCCTGCACAGCGTCGAAGGTGACGGCGGCGGGGTCACCACCTTCCTGGGCGACGATGTCAACGCGGTTGCGGTCAGCCCAGACCAGCAGCTGCTCGCGGGCCGCGGCGCGGAAGGTGTCGGCAGCCGCCAGCAGCACGCGCTGACCCGAGTCGGACAGGTGGCGCGTGAGCTTGCCGATGGTGGTGGTCTTGCCCGCGCCATTGACGCCGGCGACCATGATGACGGTGGGCGTGTGCTCGCCCACGGCCAGGCTGCCTTCCAGCGGTTGCAGCAGTTCGGTGATGCCGTCCATCAGCAAGGCCTTGACCTGTGATGGGTCGGTGGCCTTGCTGTCCTTGACGCGCTGTTTGAGGTCTTGCAGCAGGAATTCGGTGGCGCTGGGGCCGGCGTCGGCCAGCAGCAGGGCCTCTTCGAGCTCTTCATAGAGCGCGTCGTCGATCTTCGTGCCGGTGAAGACCTGCGCGATGCTGGAGCCCGTTTTGCGCAGGCCGTGCCGCAGCTTGTCCAGCCAGGAGCGGCGAGGGGCTTCGGCTTGGGCGGGGGCTGTCGCCAAGGGTGTGGCCGGCGCGTCTGCGGCGGGCACCTGAAGCGGCGCCGGTGTCCAGGCAGGTGCCGTGGGCAACCCTGCCGGCGCGACGGGCGTTGTCGTGGGTGGCTGGGCCGCCTCCACTGTGGCAGGCGTCAGCGAGGGGGGCGCGGCGGCCGGCGTGGCGTCTTGCCCCCATCCCAGCTTTTTCTTGATGAAACTGAACATGGGGCCATTGTAAGAGGCGCCTCTTTTTAGAATGCGCAGATGAGTTCTTCTTCCCGCAAGCCCGTCGCCGCATCGCCTGGCCGTGTCACTGCAAACGTCAACGCAGAGGCCGCCGCGCGCAAGGTGGCCCGCACCGCCGCTCAGGAGGTGCGCATCATCGGCGGGCAGTGGAAGCGCACATCGCTGCCGGTGCCGGTGTCGGCCGGCCTGCGGCCCACGCCATCGCGGGTGCGCGAGACCCTCTTCAACTGGCTGGGCCAGGACCTCGGCGGCTGGCGTGTGCTGGACGCCTTTGCTGGCAGTGGCGCCCTGGGTCTGGAGGCCGCATCGCGCGGCGCCACCGAGGTGACGCTGCTGGAGCGCGAAGCCGCGCTGGTGCGCCAACTGAACCAGACCGTGAGCCGGCTGAAAGCGCAGACGGTGAAGGTGCTGTGTGCAGACGCCCTGGCCTGGATGCGCCTGCCGGCCCAGGCCGCCCGTTTTGACCTGGTTTTTCTGGACCCTCCTTTTGACGGCGACCTGTTCCTGCCTGCCCTCGCTGCGGCCGTACAGGCCGTGGCGCCAGGCGGCTGGATCTACCTGGAGGCGGCCGAACCGTGGTCTGCCCTGAGCCTGCGCCTGGCCGACACCTTGACACCCGCGGACCAGCTGGCGCTCCAGACCCTGCGCCTGCACCGCGACGGCCGAGCCGGTGCCGTGCACTTTCACCTCTTTCAGTGCGGGGCTGCCGCCTGAATCACCTGGGCGTGCCGGTCGCGCCTGGGTACACTCCGCCCCACACCTTCGTGAACCCTCTTGGAGACCCGCGTTGAGCGCATCTCAGCCCCTGACGGCCGTCTACCCTGGCACCTTTGACCCCATGACACTGGGTCATGCCGACCTGATGCGTCGCGCCAGCCGCCTGTTCGGGCGCCTGATCCTGGCGGTCGCGGCCGGGCACCACAAGAAGACCATGTTCTCGCTGGAAGAGCGTCTGGCCATGGCGCAGGAGCTGGCCCGCGAGCACAGCAACGTCGAGGTGATTGCGTTCTCCGGCCTCTTGAGCGACTTCGTCGTCAAGCACGGCGGCAAGGTGGTGGTGCGCGGCCTGCGCGCCGTCAGCGACTTCGAGTACGAATTCCAGATGGCCGGCATGAACCGCCACCTGATGCCGGATGTGGAGACCGTCTTCCTCACGCCGTCTGACCAGTACCAGTTCGTGTCGGGCACCTTCGTGCGCGAAATCGCGATGCTGGGCGGTGACGTGTCCAAGTTCGTGGCGCCCAGTGTGCTGGCGCGCCTGGACGAGCGCGTGTCGCGGTCCGCGCCCTGAGGTCGGCACATGGCGCTGACCATCACCACCGAATGCATCAACTGCGATGTGTGCGAGCCCGAGTGCCCCAACCAGGCGATCTCGATGGGCGACACCATCTATGTCATCGACCCGGCCAAGTGCACCGAATGCGTGGGCCACTTCGATGAGCCGCAATGTGTGCAGGTCTGCCCGGTGGAGTGCATCCCGGTGAACCCGGACTTCATCGAAACCCGCGAGCAGCTCATGGGCAAGTACTTCCGCTTGCAGGCGGAGAGCAAAGCGCCCGTGCAGCAGGCCTCGGCCACCGACCCGGCCTGAATCGGCCCGAATCGGCGTTTGGTCCTCTCGCTTCAGCTGCTGGACTTGGCCTTGGGTGTGCGGGCCGTGAAGCACCGGGGTGGCCGACAGCGGCGAAGGGGCACCGGGGCATGCGCCGCGACGTTGGCTTCGCTGGCCTTGCCGGCCGCATGCGGCCTGGGCCCCACGTGGGCGGCGCCCCGTTCCGCAGCCAGCTTTTCCTGGTGACGGCGCTCGTGCCCCATGCGGCGCAGCAAGGCCTCATCGCGTGCCTGGGCCTCTGCGGCGTGACGGCGCTGTGCGTCACTGCGGCGGTCGGCAAGGTCGGTCAGTTCGGTGCCACCTGTGCAGGGCAACTGGCTGTAGCGGACGTGGCCGTTGGCGTCGGGGCAGCGGTAGGCGGCTGTGGCGGCTGTGGTTGATGGCGCCGCGTCTGCTCTGGTGGCTGAGAGCCCGGCCAGAGGGCAGGTCATGGTGCCCATGGCGACGACGATGCCGATTGTCCTGAGGGCAGGCTGAAGCCCCAGGCGGGCACGATGACCCCGGTGGCTTGGTGTGGTGGTGAAGGTCATGCGAGGTCTCTCCCTGTTGACATGCATGTGGCCGTGGATGGGGCAAGGCCGTGCGTTGCGGCGCTGCACCCAGGGGTTCAAATTTTTTGGGGGGGCTTGGGCGGTTCCGGCTGGGATGGCTTGGGAGCAGCTGGCGAAGCAGGCGCCTTGGGCCGTGGCGGCTGGGCGTGCACCATGCGCACGGCCTGGGCCATGTCGCCAGCCAGCATGGCCTCGATGGCGTCCAGCCCCTTGTCCATGCTGCGCTCGATGGCATCACGTTCACTGGATGGGGGCTTGCGCAGCACATAGGCCGCGACTTCATGCTTGACGCCGGGGTGCCCGATGCCCAAGCGCAGGCGCCAGAAGTCGCCCGAGCCCATCTGGGCCTGGATGTCTTTCAGGCCGTTGTGACCGCCATTGCCGCCACCTTGCTTGAGCTTGATGTCACCCGGTGCGATGTCGAGCTCGTCGTGCACCACCAGGATGTCCGAGGGCTCGATCTTGAAGAAGCGCGCCAGCGGGGCCACGGACTTGCCCGACACGTTCATGTAGGTCATGGGCTGCAGCAGCCACACGGGGCCTTGCGGCAGGTTGGCGCGCGCGAC
>CANBQJ010000301.1 GCA_947371645.1 Burkholderiales bacterium
TTGGTCAGGGCCAGGTTGCTCAGCACCGTGAGGTCAGGGTCCAGGTTGATCAGGTTGCCGCTGGTGTCTTCACCCTGAATCTTCAGCTGGAAGGACGAGCCTGAGGCGACCTTGGCGGTGCCGGCGGTCAGGTCGGTGCCGTTGAGGGCAGGCACCAGGCGCAGCTTCTTGGGCACCACGCGGGTCACCACGTCACCAGCCAGGTTCAGCAGGCCGTTGAGCAAGCCGTTGCTCACACCAGCGACGCTCAGGCTCATCTTGACCACGCCACCGGCGTTGGCCTTGAAATTGTTGCTGCCCAGGCCGGCCAGGCTCAGGCCAATGGGGAGGTTGGCCACCCCCGCCCCACTGGTCAGACCGTGTGCGATGCCCAGCGCATCGGTGAGCGAGGGTGAGCCATTGGCATTGAAAGTGGCCGTGGCCGTGACCAGCAGGTTGCCCACCACAGAAAGCAAAGGGGTGCACACGCCCGCCACCGCCACCTGCGTGGTCATGGGCTGGGTGGCCCCCACGTAGTGCGGGGCCAGCTTGACGACCAGGCCCGAGGCGCTGGTGGTGATGCTGCAGTTGCTGCTGGTGGACAAGGCCCCCAGGGCGCAGGTGGTCGCGTTGGTGGCCGTGGCCGAAGATGTGGCCGAAGCCACCCAGGTGCCCACGCTGTTGGCCGTGATGGCCACATCGGCAGAATAGGAGCTGCCATTCGCGATGGTGTAGGCCGCCGACTTCACGGTGCCGCCGTTGGTCAGCTTCAAGGTGCCCGTCACACCCGCCGTGTAGGGCGTGCTGCAAGAGGCATTGCCACAGGCACGCACACGCATCGTGGTGGCGGCACAGGTCACGGGCTTGGAGGTGTCCGAGTAGATTTCAAGGTGGTCCAGCACGCCATTGGGGTTGAGCACGCCCGTGGTGTCGTCGTCGTAGCTCAAGCCGTCCAGGTCCAGGCTGCGGGTCTGGTAAGAGCAGAAGATGATCAGCGTGCACACCCGGATGCTGGTGGCCTTCAGCGTCATGCTGTTGATCACCGTGCCATCGGGCGGCATGTACACCACGCGCAAGGTGGTGGTGGACCCGGTACCACCGCAGGTAAACAGGCAGGTGAGCCATGAGAACAGTGAGGTGATGTAGCCGTCGGTGTCGTAGCCACCCACGCAGGACGTGGTGTTGCTGCCGCAGTTGGCGATGGTCTGCGAGCTGCCGTCACTCAGGTTGAAGGTGATGGCGTTGTCGTTGTCGGCCGAGCCCAGGTGCCACAGGAAGCTGACGTAGTCCGTGCCGTTGGTGTAGTTGATGGTGGTCGATGCGCTGCTGTTGGCGCCATCCTTGGACGACAGCTTGGCGTAGGCCCCGGTGAAGCCGGTGGGCACGCTGCTGCTGGTGGTCACCCAGGTGCCGCTGTTGAGCGTGCTGGTGCCCTGCGAAATGCCCGCGCTGTTGGCCAGCGTGGCGGTCGCGAAGTCGACGGTCTTCAGGTAGCCGGAGATGTAGGCCTGGTTGACATAGCCCGTGGCGCTGGGGCTCAGCACACTGAGCGTTCCGGTCGCCGCCCACGCCATGGACGCCCACAACCAGAGCAGGGCGAGTGCGGTGATGCGGCGGATCGTGTGGCGCGAGGTACTGCTCATGATGTGACCTTTCAAACTCATGTCGGCACTGTGACAAAAGGGTCAGGGCCTTGTCGAGATGCCAGAGCCTTCAGGGTGAGAACTAGGCACGGACTTTCTGAGAAAAATGAACAAGTCGGCACAAGCGAATGGCCATTGGCAAGGCCGGCTCACCCACGGAGCCGGCCAGCCCACCCGGCATCAGTTGCCGGCAACGATGGCGGTGAAGTTGGCCGTCGTGGTGGCGGCCGCGCTGTCGGTGTAGGTCAGGACACAGGTGTAGGACGTGCCGTTGACGGACGATGCAAAGGCCGTCGACGTCGTGGAGTAGCCAGCGGGCGCGCCGCCTTGAACCACGCTGAACACGGCATTGCAGTTGGCCACCGTGGTGCATTTGGCGGCGTTGGTGGCGCCCGTGGTCGAATTGTTGGTGGCGGAGCAGCCTGCGTAGTTCAGCGCCGAGGCACTGGACATCGCACCGGCCACACCGGCCACGGCGGCGGTTTTGGCGTCGGTGCGCAGGTCGATGAACTTGGGCAGGGCCGTGGCGGCCAGGATGCCCAGGATGACGATGACCACGATCAGTTCGATCATGGTGAAGCCGGCTTGACGTTTGTTCATGGTGCTTACCTTTGGTGGGTGAAGAGGGTGGGCGGTACAGGGGGTAAGGAGGACGGAAAGGATTCCTGTTGTGTATTTCGGCACGGGCATTCAATGCTTGAGGGTCACTTTGCCCATGTCCCACATCGGCAGGAACACGCCAAGTGCCAACAAAAGCACGACTCCGCCCAAAAAGAGGATGAGGATGGGCTCGATTTGCTGCGACAGGGTCTTGATGGAGTACTCGACCTCGCTGCCGTAGAGCTCGCCAATCTCTTCCAGCAGCTCGTCGAGCATCCCGGTTTCTTCGCCGATGGCCATCATCTGCAGCACCATGGGGGTGAAGACGCCGGTGGCCACGGCCGCGCGGGTCAGCGAGTCGCCCCGGATGATGGCGTCGCGCATGCCTTCGATGCGGCCGGCCAGGAAGGCGTTGTCGGCCGTGAGCGCCACGCTGCTGAGCGCGCGCTCCAGCGGCACCCCGCTGCGCAGCGAGAGGGAAAACGCGCGCGAGAACCGCGACAGCGCCCCCTGGGTGACGATGGGCCCCACCAGGGGCATGCGCACCAGCCAGGCGTCCCAGGCCATCTTGCCCATCGGGGTGTCTCGCCACTGCTTGAACACGAAGACGCCGGCCACCGCTGACGCCACCACATACCAGCCGTAGTCGATGGTGAAGTGCGACATGCCCATGAGGATCCGGGTGGGCAGGGGCAAATCCGAGCCCAGGCTCTTGAACACGGTCTCGAAGGCCGGGATCACCATGATGTTGATGATGGCGACGGCCCCGATCATGGCCATGATGACGAAGCTGGGGTAGCGCAGGGCAGACTTCACCTGCTTGCGCATGTACTGTTCGAACTCCATGTGCTTGTAGAGCCGATGGAAGATGTGGTCCATCTGGCCGGAGGTCTCGCCCACGCGGATCATGGCCACGTAGAAGGTGTCGAACACCTTGGGGTGCAAGGCCACCGAGGCGCCCAGGTCCACCCCGCCTTCCAGGCTGCGGCGCAGCTCGTAGATCACCTTCTTCATCGCCGGGTTGCCGGTGGTCTCCTGCAGGCCGGCCAGGGCACGCAGGATGGGCACGCCGGCCTTGAGCAGGGTGTAGATCTGGCGGCTGAAGAGCATCACGTCGTCGGGGATGACCTTCGGCGGTGGCCACTTGACCGGCGCCGACTGGCCTGAGGCCGTCGACCCGTTGACACCCAGGGTGCCCGCCAGGGCTGCGGTGGCGCTGCTCTCCGGCTTGATGCTGACCGGTATCAGGTCCTTGGTCTTGAGGATGTCGGCAACCTGGGCGGCGTTGGCCGCTTCCTGCACCCCTTCGACCTGGCCGTAGGCGCCTCTCGCTTTGTAGATGAATCGTGCCATCAGTCCACCTGGGCGCTGACGCCCATGGCCTCCGCAAGGGTGGTGCGGCCGGTCAGCGACAGGCGGGCAGCGTCACGCCGCAGGGTGTTGCCGGCCATCTGCTCGCGGGCGGCGCGGGCAAAGCCCGTGGGGTCGTTCGAGCTCATGGCGTCCACCAGGGGCAGGGTCATCTGCAGGTATTCGTAGACGCCGGTGCGGCCCCGGTAACCGGTGTGGTTGCAGTCGGGGCAACCCCGGCCCTGGCGCAGCCCGCTGTAGTCGACGTCGTGGCCCAGTTCGCTGCGCAGCCAGACCAGCTCGTTGGGCGTGGGCTCGTGCGGCCCGGTGCAGCCCTGGCAGACGGTGCGCACCAGGCGCTGGGCCACCACCAGTTGCAAGGAGAGCGCCACCATCCATTGCGGCACGCCCATGTCGATCAGGCGGGCTGGCGTGGACGACGCGTCGTTGGTGTGCAGGGTCGACAGCACCAGGTGGCCCGTCATGGCGGCGCGCATGCCGATCTCGGCCGTGGTCTTGTCGCGCATTTCGCCCACGAGGATGACATCCGGGTCTTGCCGCAGGGCCGAGCGCAGGATGCGCTCGAAAGTCATGTCGATCTTGTCTTGCA
>CANBQJ010000302.1 GCA_947371645.1 Burkholderiales bacterium
GCGCTCCGGACAGGTCGCCATCAGACGTGCACGGGTGCCCCCTCCAAACCTGACATTGAAGAGACAACCATGAGCTTCTCGATCGAATCCAAACTCGGCGACCTGCTGGACAACGAAACCACCAAGGCCATCCTGGAAAAGCACCTGCCTGGCATTTCCACCCACCCGCAAATTGGCATGGGCCGTGGTTTCGCGCTGTCGATGGTGGCCAAGTTCTCCGGTGGCCTGATCACCGAAGAGCTGCTGCAAAAAGTCAGCGCCGAGCTGGCCACGCTGTGATGCCCGCAGGGCCTCATGCCCTGCCCACGCACACATGAAAAAAACCCGCCGATGGCGGGTTTTTTGTTGGGCCGCCGAGCCGCGCCGCTCACGCGGCACGGCGGCGGCGCAACAAGGCGCCCAGGCCGACCAGGCCCAGGCCCATCTGCAGCCAGGTGGCGGGCTCGGGCACCACGCCCACGCGCAGCGAGCCCATGCCAATCCCTGCCTGGTTGAGCGCGGCGTAGGCCAGCCCGTCGGGGCCTGCGCCCAGTGCGCTGGTCCACAGGTCAAAGGCGGCCGAAGCCAGCGTCAGTTTAGACAGCGTGAGCAAACCATTGCCATTGGTGACGCCATTGGCATTGGTGAACCAGACCACCAGGTCGGTGGTGGGGATGCCGGTGCCAGAGGCCGTTGCCAGCACCTCGACGTGGCCATCGGACAGCACATTCCAATGCAAATTGGACAGTGTGAAGGTGCCGCCGGTCATGCCCAGTGCGTCGTTCCCTGCGCCTGTCCAGGACAGTTGATTGGCAAAGGAGCCGTTGCCGACACGCCCAGACGGGTCCACCGTGAAGGTGGACGGCGACATGTTTTTCACATACTGCCTGAAGGCGCTCACATTGCCCGAGGGCGAGGTGGACGTGCCCGTCACCACATTGTCGAAGTAGTCGCCCGTGAACTGGTTCAGGTTGTAGGTCGACGATGCGTTCCTGCTCCACTGGATGTCGCCCCCGAAGACGGGCGGTGTCATCGGGGTCAGTGGCAGGTTCGCCAGGTAGACGGTGCCGCCATTGCCGCTGGGATAGCTGGCGTAGGGGCCGTTGTAGGCACTCTGGGCATGGGCCCCCGCAGCCACGAACATCGCGGCGCAGGCCATGTGGCACACGCGGGGCAGGCTGAGGCCCCAGGTCTTGCTGAACTGGATCATGAATCACTCCCTTGCTTGTTGAACTTGTCGTCGAGCGCGGGGTGAAAAAGCCCCGGCTCGCGGGCCCATGCTAACGGTCAGCCGCTTCGGGCGCCAGTGCCCGACACCGGGGGCTTGCCCCCCTGGGGCCCTGGTTTGAGGGGCAGGCTCAGTTCCAGTTCTCGGTGGCCTGGCTGCAGTCGCCGGCGGCGGGGTTCACCTCGCAGCGCACGCGCTTGATGATCTTCAGGCCCTTCTTGTCGTAGAAGCCCTTGTCGGCCATGTCGATGCGGCCGTCGCGCATCAGGTTGACGTAGCGGTCGGCGTCGGCCGGGCTGGGGTCGAGCCAGAACTTTTCGGGGATGGTGGCGTCGGCGCGTTTGGTGAGCTCGGCCACGCTGTCGAAGCGGCTGAACCAGACCTCGCGCGATTTCTGCCCGAAGCCTTCGGGGAACTTGTCGCGCTTGAAGATCATCTGGTAGGTCAGGATGGTCATGGGGAAGCGGTGCACCGCGCCTTTGGTGCCCATGCCCTTGTTGAGCTCCAGCGGCTTGTAGGCGATGGACGGGGCCATGATGACGTCGACGTTGCCGTTGTTGAACATGGTGCCGAAGTTGGTGACGTCGGCCACCACGGGGCGGGCGCCCACGCGCTGGATCAGCTGGGCCTGGGCCTTGTCGTGGTCGAAGGCGGCCACGCGCTTGCCGGCGGCGGCCTCCAAGTTGCTGATGCTGCGGTCGTTGACGAACGCATAGGCCGCGCCCAAAGGCACGATGCCGCCCACTTCGTACTGGCCTTGGACCATCAGCGGCGCGGCCTTGGGGCTGGTGAAGGCCTGGATGGTGCGGCGAACCACCTCCAGGCTGCCGGCCATGTCCAGCTTGCCATTGCGCACGATGGTGGAGGCGCCCACCGAATCCAGCGCGGCGGTGAGGCTGTTGAAGGCGCGGGTGCGCAAGGCGGTGGCCATCACGGCATCGCACTGGCCGGTGCGGAAGTCTTCGACGGCCACGTGCTCGTCCACGAAGGCCTTGAGCTCGATGTCGGCACCGAACTTCTGCATCTCCAGGGCGTAATCTTTGGCGGCGTTGTAGCCGTCGCCGGTGGTGCCCAGGATGTCGAAGATGCAGACGCGTTGTTTGGCCTGGGCCGCAGGGGCGGCGATCAGGGACAGAGACAGGGCCAGGCCGGAGGCGCCCAGCGCGAGGCGGAAGGTCGGTGCACGCATGGTGTGTTCAGGTTGGCTGCCGGGTGCGGCAGCGGGGCGTTGAGCAAGAGGCCGCATTCTCTGTGCTGCAGCGCCGCATGGATGCAATCAGATGTCAAAGACATCAGGGTTTGTTTGGCGCTGGCGTCGCAGGCACGCCAGACTGAGCAGGCCCATGCTCAACTGGATCCCGGTGCTCAGTTCTGGCACACCGCGCACGGTGAGCGTTCCCATGTTGGGCACCATGGCATTCAATTCGACGAACCCCAGGCCCCCAAGGTCCATGGCGAGCGCATCGGCCATCAGATAGAACATCTCATCCGACATGGTGAGCGAACTGAAGGCCATCTGGTTGGTCGAGTAGGCGATTGAACTGGCCGTCGATGAAAACGCCAGCAGATCGACCGTGGCCACATTGGTGCCCGAGGCGGTGGCCCAGAAGAGGGCAGCGCCGTTCGTGTCCAGGTTCCAGTGGAGATTGCTCAGCGTGAATGTGCCAACGCCCATTTTCAAGGCAAAGCTTCGTGCCTCTGCCGTCCAGGTCAATGTGTCGCTGAACGAGCCTTGAACCGCACGTCCCTCGGTGTCAATGGCCAAGTTGCTCACCGTGAGTGATTTGCTGTACGCGATGTAGGTCTTGGGTGTGCCTTGGCTGGTGGTGAACGGCAGGTTCAAGATCGAGTCGTAGTAGTTGCCGACGAGCTTGCTGTCAAGGTACGTGGACGTGGCGACCCTGCTCCACTGGATGTCAGCGCTTGCGGCGGAGGCGACCACCGCTTCGGCGGCCAGACTGGGTGCCTCGGCTTGAGCATGGGCCGAACTGATGGCCATGGTTGTCAGGAAGGCGGTGGTCACTTGCGCCGCAATGCTGCGCCCGCAATGGATGATCTGGTTCATGTAGAGGTCCCTGATTTGATGATGCCGGTGCGCCAAAGCACACCCGCAACGATTGTGCTGTCTGCATGGGCCTGACTGGCACCCCCTGGCGAGGGGGCTGCGACCGCCAGGCACCGCTTTAGATCGCGCCCACGCAGCGCGGCGCCCCACAGCGGCAGGCCAGCCGGCCCGCATGGTGCGTGGCGCCATAGCGCACGGTGAGTTCTTCGCCCGCAGCGATGTCTTGCAAGGCATAGAAGGCCACGCGGCCTTGCTGCACCTTGAGCACCATGTTGGGCGCACAGGCGTGGTTGGCGAAGCGAAGCGGGTCGGTGCTGTGGGTGGCGTCCACGCTGCGTTTGTCGGAGATGGCGACCATGAAGACGCGGCCGCTGGCGTTCAGCGCTTCGCGCACGCGTTGGCGGGCGGTGGCCTGGTCCACGAACTCGCCGCGCATCTCGCCGATCTTGGCGCGGGCGGGGATGGCTTCGCCCGCAAAGGCGCCCTGCCCGTCGATGGCGCTGGGGCCCACCGTGACGCTGAATTTCTGCGGGTTGGCGATGCGCGTGGCGTCAACGCCCGCCGTGGGCGGCGTGGCCGGTGTCGGCGCGGAGGCGGGGGCCTGAGCAGGTGAGGCGGAACGCAGACGGGGCATGGACGGCTGTGACGAGGCGAATGGTGGGGCGGGCGCGGCGCCTCAGTCCATGATGACCGACGGCCCCTGCCACTCCAGGATGCGCCATTCTGCGGCCTCTCGCCCCAAACGCACGTGGGCGCTGTTCACGTTGAGCCGCTCGATGTGCAACGGCCAGTGGGCGCCGTCTTCTTCCGGCAGGGTGCTGTGCTCGATGGTGCAGTGGCCGGGCCCGATGCTGCCAAAGGCCATGGCGCAGTCCAGCCAGTCCAGCGCGCG
>CANBQJ010000303.1 GCA_947371645.1 Burkholderiales bacterium
GACATCCTGCGCCTGCTGGGCATCGAAGAGCTGGCGCGCTACATCGTCGACGAAGTGCAGGACGTCTACCGTCTGCAGGGCGTGAAGATCAACGACAAGCACATCCAGGTGATCGTTCGCCAGATGCTGCGTCGCGTGATGATCACCAACGCGGGCGACAGCAACTACATCGTCAACGAGCAGGTCGAGCGCTCGGAGCTGCTGGACACCAACGATCGCCTGCGCGCCGAAGGCAAGATGATCGCCACGCACGCCGACGTGCTGCTGGGCATCACCAAGGCTTCGCTGTCGACCGATTCCTTCATCTCGGCCGCTTCCTTCCAGGAAACGACCCGCGTGCTCACCGAGGCTGCCATCATGGGCAAGCGAGACGAGTTGCGTGGCCTGAAGGAAAACGTCATCGTGGGTCGCCTGATCCCTGCCGGCACCGGCATGGCCTTCCACCAGGCTCGCAAGGCCAAGGAAGAGATGGACGACACCGAGCGCCGCGCCATCGCCCTGCAAGAAGCGCAGGAGCGTGCGGCCATGGAACTGACGGCTCTGGAAGAGTCGTCGGCGCCGGCCGATGGCGGTGAGTCGACCGCCGAGTAAACCAACTCGCGTCCCACTGAAGTCGCCAGCCTCGCAAGGGGCTGGCGATTTTTTTTTGGGGGGGCCATCACGCTGGGGTGACCGGCCAGCCGAGCGGCGTGGTGAGGCTGCCAACAGGGTGAGGCGGCGCCAGGGTATCTCCGGGGGGGCGTCTTGGCGAGCCACCTGCACCATCTTCATCGGCCGCCAATCCATGTGCAGACGCGCATGGCTGGCGTGACCAACTTCAAACAAAACCCAGTGGAGTGACGCCTTGACTTTCAAAACACGTGATCTGCCCGCTTTGCGCCGGGCCTCTGTCCTGAGCGCTGGTGCGCTCGCCGCCTTGGTTCTCGCTGCCATCGCACCGGTTGCGGCTCAGGCCGCCGTGCTGCCTGAGCAGGGGAGCTGGCAGACCGATCTGTCAGGCCGAGACCTCGACGGCAACCTGGCCAATGGCTACGAGGCCTATTACGACCAGTCCCAGAACATCACCTGGCTGGCCGATGCCAACTACGCGAAAACCAGCGGCCATGATGCAGATGGCGCCATGAGCTGGAGTGCTGCCACGGACTGGGCTGCAGGCTTGAACATCGGCGGTGTGACGGGCTGGCGTTTGCCAACCGCCAAGTTCGACACCTGCTCCGGCAATGGGTTCCTGCAGTCCCAATGCGGCTACTTCTCCGACCCCGCTTCGTCAGAGATGTCGCACCTGTATTTCGTCACCTTGGGCAATGCGCGTCAGCTGAGCGCGAGCAACCCAACGGACCTCAATTCAGGCCCGTTCGCGAACATCAAGGACAGCTGGGGTTCTTACTTTTCGGACAGGGTGACGGGCGTCAAGGGGGCCTGGGTGTTCCACTTCAACAATGGCAACCAGGACGCCGACTACGCGTTCAATGAACACCAGGCCTGGGCGGTGCGCACGGGTGATGTGGCTGCGGTGCCCGAGCCCCAGACCTGGGCCAGCATGCTGCTGGGCCTGCTGGCCATGGCGGCGGTGGTCCGGCGCCGAGCGCAAGTGGGTCAATGACCCTCCTGCGCGGGCGCTGGCCAGAAGATCAAGGCTTGGCAGGCAGGTAGAACTCGCTGGCCAGCAGCTGCTTGCCCAAGGCTGTACCGCTGGTGAGCGTGCTGTAGCGCACGGGCACGATGGCGCCCACCACCAGGATGCCTTCTGGCGTGCCGAGCGCCTTCAGGGCGGCGTCGACCGCAGCTTGTGGCGCACCGGCCGTGCTCAGGTTCACATCGGGGTAGCTGGGCTTGGCCGCCAAGTTGAGTGCCTGGGCTTCAATCGAAGGGCAGGGCGCTTTGATGCACACGATGCCCGTGCTGCGCACGCCATAGAAGGTGCCCAGTGGCTTGCGCAGGGCCTGTGCCTGCCAGGCCTGGCTCAGGCGCAGCACCTCGCCGGTGTACAGGCCGCGGGGCTGCGGCGTGAGGGCCCCTTTGACCAGCGCCTGGCCCTTGGCCAGCGACACCTCGAAACTGGCTTGCTGCTCAGGCGTCCAGCCCAGGTTGGTGGTGTCCAGCTCCACCGCGTGGCATTCCTTGGCCATGCTGCCGTCGGCGCAACGGGTCAGGGCCTGGTTCACGGCCTTCACGAAGTAGCCGCCGCACAGCGGGTACATGCACTTGCGCGCATCGACATGGGTGACGATGAGCACGGCCTCTGGTGCGGCCAGGCGGTCGGTGGAGGGGGCCGCGTCGGTGCTTTGCGCCAGCACGCCAGTGGCGGCGGCCAGCAGGCCGGCAGCCAGCGCGAGGGGGCGAACGGTGCGCATCAGGTGTGGTGTCATGGGGATCTCCTTGGTGGGCGTGAAGAATGGCTGGCCGCACTGTGGCAGGCCAGCGGCCCGTGGACAAGAGGAGCGCCCCGGTTTGGGCGTGACCGGACCCGCCAATGTGTAGCCTGATGTTTCGGGCGCCTGTGGCGCTCAGGCGCGGCCGCGAGGTGCCGTCGGGGCCACGGGCAGATCGGGGTGCGGCCAGTTCAGCAGCTCGGCCACCCGCACCTCGATCCACCAGGCTTCCTCCGGGCTGACGCCGGCCCCGGACGCCTCCTGGCCATCGCCCAGCAGGCCTTCGCGCAGCCGCGCCAGGATATCGGCTTCGCCGCCACCCAGGGACATGGCCAAGCCCCGGGCCGTTTCCGAGACCTGGAGCGCCAGGTCTTCGCACCAGTCGTAGCGGGTGAAGACGGCCGACGCCGATTCCCGCAGCCGCCCCCGGGCATCACGGTACAGCGTCAGGAAGGAATCAGGAATCTCTTGCATGGATGCACATGGTGACAAAAAAACCAGGACAAAATCAGGGAAAACGCGCATTACCAAGGGAATTCCCTTACAGTGGCGCATCGCATCACTGACTTGGAGTGCATCATGGCCCAACACAGTTTGAAATGGTCTGCCCATCGCGGCATCCGTGAACTCGGCGAACGCCAGCTGGGCGTGGACAAGGCCTCGGTCATCGTCGGCTTTGTGGCCGGGTTGCCGCTCGGTCTGGGCGTGGTCAGCGAAGGCCTGACCAGCCTGGGCGCTCCCGACTGGCTGGTCGTGCTGGGCCTGGTGGCCACCGTGGCGTCCACCACCGTTGTGGGCATGCGCGTGGGCGACTGGCTGGCGCGCCACCTGCATCAGGCCTGATCGGGCCTGGCATCGCCGGCCGCGTGCCGGCTTCAGGCGGCCTTGGCCCGCCCATGAACCCCTGCGGATGGGATCCCAGGGGTTTTTTCACGAACGGCGTGTGCGGGAGGTGTTTGCGCTGCCCCACATGGCGGCGTTCCCCTGGCGTCATCTCGCCGCCTTCACCTGGTCTTAAGCTCCGCTTCATGGGTTGTTGCCACCGAATTACCCCTCATGGGGGATCCACGGTTACAAAGTGACTACGGGTTCGGTACAACGTCACAGATATAAAGATGTGCAGTGCGCACTTTTAATCGCACGCATCTTCAAGGGAGTTGGATCATCATGGAACTGGTTCGGATGTTTTTGGTGCTGGGGCACCTTGCTGCCCTGATGGCTGCGGCCATCGCCGTGGCTTTTGGCGACTATGCCTTGCTCGGGCGCCGTCAAATCCAACCCGAATTGCTGCACAGCGCGTCCAAGGCGGTGGCTTGGGCCTTGGCTGGCTTGTGGCTCAGCGGCCTCGGCATCATCTATGTGGACACCCATTTCGCCCTGGCCGTCATCCTGGCCAAGCCCAAGATCCTGGCCAAATTGACGGTGGTGGTCCTGCTGACCGTCAACGGCGTTTTCATGCACGCCAAAGTGCTGCCCACACTGGAGCGCCTCTACGCCCGCGCCCAGAGTGTGATCGTGGCCCGCCGCGCCACCCGCGTGGGTGCGGTCAGCGCAGCCTGCTGGGTGTTCGGCCTGTTCCTGGGCGTGGCCAAGCCCCTGACACCCATTTTGGGTTATGCCGGCTTCATGGCCCTCTTCGTGGCCGTGTTGACGGGTGCCCTGGTGGTGTCGTCGCAAACGGTGCTGCCTGAGTTGCGCAAGCGGTTGACCCAGGGCGCCTGGACGGGCGGACGCACTCAGAGCCATGGCGACGCCGAGGCCCAGGATGCAAGGGGTGGCGACGCCGCCG
>CANBQJ010000304.1 GCA_947371645.1 Burkholderiales bacterium
CCTTGAAACTCGCCGCCCCACTCGTGCCGATCTCGATGTTCCCCCCTTCGATCTTCACGTAGCCCCCGCCCCCGTTGAGCACGATCTTCTCGGGCGCGGTGATGAGGATGTCGGCGGCCGTGCTTTGCAAGTCCACAGCTTTCAGTGCCGTCAAAGTGAACGGCCCGCTCTGCGCCTGCACGTTCACATTGCCACTGGCCGCATGCAGCTTCATGCCCGCGTCTTGCACGGCGCGCTGGCCGTCTTTGGCTTCGCCGCGTGTAAACAGGCTGATGCCGCCCTTCACGGCCCAGGCGGCATGGCGCTGCGCCAGCAGGTTGGTGTCTTGCCCGGCGGTGAGGCTGGTGCTGCCGCCCACGGCCAGCACGCTGTGCGCGGGGGTCAGGCTGGCGATGTCGGCGGCGGCGCTCACCACCAGGTCGGGGCGCTCGCTCACCGGGATCTGGCCGTGGCCGCCGTCGATGGCCACGATCTCGCCAGACTGGCCAGCAGCGGCGCAGCCCTCGCCGCCTTGCACGCCACGCAAGCTTTTCAGGCTGGCCTGAAGCCCCTCGTGCGCGGGCAGCTGGTCTGCGGCAGGTTCATTGGGCAACTTGGCGAGGTGGGTTTGCGCGTTGCCGCCCAAGGCCTTGAGCAGATCAGCGTGAGCGGTGAGCTGTTGCTGCACCTCGCGCGTGTCCATGGGACGGCCTTGCGTGTTGGTGGTGCCGCCCTGGCGCGCGTGGCTGCTCAGGTGCAGACCTGCGGCCGCGCGCAGCGCGCCCTGGGCCTGGGTGTGCAGCTCCAGGCCATGGCCGCGCGGCTGCAGGCGCTGGTTGTCGGCCTGTTGCAGCAGGTGGCCCATCTGCAGCCAGCTCTGGTGTTGCGTGCTGTGGGCCAGCAGGCGGCCCTGTGCGGGGGTGTCATCGAGCACCAGCTGGTTGTGGCCGCCGCTGCCGCCTTGGGATGCCTCCAGGCTCTGGCTTTTGAAGCCACTCAGCGTGGCGGGGTGCGCGTGGCCTTGCAGCTCGCCTTGGGCCGCAGAGCCGGGGAACCAGGCAGGCGCGTTGCCCGTGGCGGTGGCGCTGCCAGCGGCCACCGTGTTGCCCTGGGCGTTGTCCTGGCCCTGGCCGTTGTAGGTGGTGCCGATGACGACGGGGCGGTCGATGTCGCCTTCCACAAAGGCCACCACCACCTCCTGACCCAGGCGGGGGATGAAGGCGCCGCCCCAGTTGGCCCCAGCCCAGGGTTGGCCCACGCGCACCCAGGTGCCTGCGGCGTCTGTGGCGGGGGCGTTGTCGCCGGCGGGATGGGCCAGGCGGTGGGCGCCCTGGCCGCCGCGCTGCCAGTGGAACTGCACCTTGATGCGGCCATCACGGTCGGTGTGCACAGGGCCGTCCAGGCCCACCACCACCGCCGTCTGGGTGCCGTGCACCAACGGTTTGGCGCAGGTCAGGCGGCCTGCTTCGGCAGGTGGCAACACGCGCACGGGCACCGATGCCCGTTGCGCCCACAAGCGCGCCTCGCAGATGGGCTCTTCGCTGGCGTTGCCCTGAGGCGTTGTGGGAGCTTCTGCGCCGTGGGCCACGGCTTGTGCCGCACCTTGGCTCGACCAGGGCAGGTCGCCCAGCAGGTGTTGCAGGCCCGCCTTGGCGTCGGCGTTGAGGTTGTTGCGCACCCGGTGGACCACGCCCAGCACCACAAAGAGGTCGGCATGGTGCTCGGCGTGGTCCAGCAGCGTGAAGGTGCTGCCTGGCGCCAAGGTGCGCACGGTGGCGCGGCCTTCAAAGCGCTTGCGCGCGGCCTCCAGCCCTTGCAACTGGATGCGGGTGCGGCGCTCGGCTTGCTCAGGGGTTTCGAAGGCGTAGGCGCCGGGCTGGTCCACATGGGGCAGGTCCAGCGTCTGGGCGTGACCGGCGTCCACTTCAGCTTGCGCGCCGTGCTGGGCCACGCTGCGGTAATCGAAACTGCTCATCGCCACGCGGCTGGGGCCCACGCGGCGCACCCCGTGCCAGCGGGTGATGCTGTCTTCTTTCATCACCGCTCCCGGCTGGGTGAAGCGGATGAGGGGCTGGGCGTTGGGTGCGAAGGCACCATTGTGGTCGGCGATCACCAGGGTGTGGCGGCCCAGGCTGTCGGCATCGGCGACATCACCCGCATGCTCGAACCAGGTGAACAGGCCTTCTTCGGCCCACAGGCGCTGCAGGAAGGCAAGATCGGTTTCGTTGAACTGCGTGCACAGGGAGCGGCGGGCCAGCAGGCTGCGGTCCGCCACATCGATGCGCCAGTGAGGTGCCAGCCGGCCTTGGCCGGCGTAGTCGCCAAAGATGGCTTCGGTGATGTCCAGCACATCCACATCCTGGAAGACCCAGGCGTCCACGCGCTGGGCCAGCATGGCCGTCCAGGGCTCGATGCGCAGGCGGTAGCGGGCGTAACCGCCATCGGCGCCCATGAGCTGCATGCTGGTCACGTGACCATGGAAGGGGCGCAGCTGGGTTCGGCTGCTGGCGGTGAGCAGCTCGAGCAAGACCGGGTGCCCCAGCAGCTCGGTGGCGCCGATGTCGGCGCGGGTGCTCAGGGCCAGCAGGTCGATGGCGTAGCCTGACGCAGGCGCCAGGGCGGCGCCTGCCACCCCTTCTGGCCAGACCACGCCAGGGCCGATGGATTCGGCGATCTCGGCGCGCTCGGCCTGCAAGGCATCAGGCCCCAGCGGGGTGTGCAAGCGCAGCAGGCGATCTGCTTGCGATGAGAACAGTGCAGCCAGGTCACGCGCTGCTGCACCCAGCGCGTGCTGGATGCCCGAAAGGTCCGTCATGGGGCCGCCCTGATGTTTGATGGCGCACCTTGGTGAACAAGGCGCTTGTGCGGGCGAAGTTACCGCATTTGCGCGCAGGTCTGCAGGGGCTCCACCCCAAAGGAGGGGCCAACAGGGGCCTCAAGTTGAAAGCAGTTGTTAAAAGAACAAAGGCCCCGCCAGATGGCGAGGCCTTGTCAGGGCGAGGGGCGCTGAAGATCAGCTGCTGAAGGCCACGCGGCGGCCCGTGCCGGGCGGCGTGCAGGTGTAGGTCACTTCCTGACCAGGCACCTGGGCCAAGGCACGCAGGGTGCTGTCGCTGCGGGTGCTGCCGTCTTGCGCCGTGAAGCTGCCAGCCGACGTGTCGAAGTAGTAGCCACGGCGGGTGCCGCCTTCCACCACCGACGCCACCAGGTCACATTCGGTGACGTTGCCACCGGCTTCCTTGGACACGAACGGGGCCTTGGCGCGTGCGATCAGCAGGTCGATGCGGGCACCCACTTGCGCACTGCTGGTGTTGCTCAAGGTGATCTGCTGACCCACGATCGGTGCCAGGTCGCCGTCGAATGCAAGCATGTACTGCTCCATGTCGGCGCGCTGCTGGGTACCGGTCGCGCCAGCCAGGAAGCCAGCGCCCAGCTGGTTGCGGAACACGATGGCATGGAAGAAGCGGAAGACCGTGTCGACCGCGCCGTCATGGGTGAAGCCATAACCACGAACCTGATCACCCGTGTTGCCGGTGCCCGCCAGCTGGAAGAAGGTCATGTCGGGCGAACCGAACATGCCCACGCGCTGGTACAGGTTGCGCAGCGGCGCGACCTTCACCGTCTGGGGCAGGCCCTCGAAGGTGCGGAAAGTGCCGGTGCCGAACAGGCCTTGAGCCGGGTCCAGCGTGTGGCAGCCATTGCAGGTCTGCGAGACTTCGACGCCCGAGATCTTGACGTTGATGCCGTCCGCGGCACGGGTGCCCAGGTAGAAGTCGCGACCAGCCTGTTGCGCAGCCGTCAGCGAGTTGTCCAGGTTGCGGACCGCGTTGGGGTGCATGTAGGTGTTGAGCTGGTAATCAGCGAACTTCTGCATGTTCTCCTTGGACATCGGCGCGGTGTTGCCGAGCAGGCCCTGGAAAGCGCCTGCAAAGTTCAGGAAGGAGACGTTGGAATCACGGACGTCGGTGCCGTAGATGCCCGTGGCCCGGTCACCACGCCAGTGCATGGCACCCGAATTGCGCATCCCGTGCAGGGTCTGCGTCATCATCGGGCCCTTCATGGGGTGGAAGTTGTTGGGCTTGTCGTCGCCGTTGATCTTGC
>CANBQJ010000305.1 GCA_947371645.1 Burkholderiales bacterium
GGCCACATCGAAGTGGGCCAGGAAGCGCTCCGGGTGCGAGCCGGTGAAGACCACCGCACCCACGTCCGGGTCGGCTTCGGCCTGGCGCACCAGGGTGTCCAGCTCATCGACCATGGCCGTGGTCTGCAAGGCGTGCGGCGGGTTGTGCAAGGTGGCCACCCACACACGGCCGTGGCGTTCAACCTGCACTTGTGGCGCTGTGACGCCGGTCTGGCTTGTGGTGCTCATTGGACCTCGATGGGGCCGCATCGCGGCAAGGTGGAGACGAAGTCGGCGCCCAGCAGGCGCGACGGGGTGTAGGTGCCGCCGGCCACCGCGTGGCCCAGCAGGTGCGTGACCACGGCCAGCGAGCCGGTGATGGTCAGGCTGTAGCCGTTGTCGGCCAGCAGGCGTGCGGTGCGGCGCTCGCCCGCGGCGTTGGTGACTTCACCCCACACCCGCGACGGCGTGCGTTGCCGGCGGGAGGCGCCGGGGCCCTTCACGAAGCGCTCGACGGCCTTGAACAAGGCACGCTGCACGGCGGGCAGGGCCACCACGGGGCGGATCAGGTTCATGAAGCGCATGCCCAAAGCCTGCGGCCAGTTGCCAGGCAGGTAGGCCCGCACATTGGGGATGCCGGTGGAGTGGAAGGCCGTGGACACGTCGCCCCAGGGCGCCGACATGCCCAAGTGGCGTTCACCGTCGCCGAAGTCGATGCGCCGCAGTTTGGCGCCCGGCGCTTCGGCGACGAGCTGGCCGTCCACCCGGATGCAGCCGCTCTGGGCCACGGTTTCGATCATGGTCTTGAGCGTGCCCGGCGACAGGCTGGAGGCCGTGTAGAAAGCCAGAGACAGGTGGGTGGCGTTGGGCAAGGCGGCTTTGAGTGCAGCGGCCACGCAGTCGGTGGGGATGACGTCAAACCCCACGCCGGGGCACAGGGCCACGCCGGCGGCTTGCGCGCGTCCTTGCTGGGCAAAGGCATGCTCGAACACGGGGATCTCGCCCGAGATGTCGAGGTAATGCGCGCCGGACGCGAGACAGGCCTCGATCATGCAGGCGCTGGTGGCCGAAAACGGCCCGGCGGTCAGCAACACCAGCTTCAGGTCTTGCAGCTGTGCGGCCACCTGTTGCGCGTTGCCCAGGTCGAACACGCGGCAGGGCAAGCCCAGCTCGCGGGCCAGCGCCTCCACCTTGGCCCGAGAGCGCCCGGCCAGCACGGGCTTCATGCCACGCGCGGCGGCCTCTCTGGCGATCATCTCGCCGGTGTAGCCGTTGGCGCCGTAAATCATCCAGGTGCTGGCGGTGTTCATGTCTTGGGCTTCCGGTGCGGCGGCTTCACTTGAAGGGGTTGAGCCAACGGCCCAGGTGGTAGCGGGCCATCTCAGGCACCGGCCTCAAGCTGGCCGCGATCAGCTTGTTGACGGTGCCGGGCACGCAAAAGGGCTTGCCCTTCATGACCGCAGCGTAGCCTTCCCGCACCACGTCTTCGGGCTGTTGCCACAGCATGCGGGGCAGCTTGTTGGCCGCGCGCCGGGTGCCCATCACATCATGAAACTCGCTGTGCGTGAAGCCCGGGCACAGGGCGCTGACGTGCACGCCGTGGGGCTTGAGCTCCATGTTCAGCGCCTCGGACATGTGCAGCACATAGCCCTTGATGCCCGTGTAGAGCAGGCTCGCGCCTGGCGGTGAAAACGCCGCCAGCGACGACACGTTGATGACCCGCCCCCACCCCCGCTGCTTCATGCCCGGCACGAACAGGTGGGTGAGCTGTGTCACGGCGCTCACCATGACCTGCAGCTCGTTGGACAGCTCAGGCCATGGGGTCTCCGCAAACTTGCCGCTGCCCGACAGGCCCGCGTTGTTCACCAGCACGTCCACCTGGCGGCCCAGGCGGGCCACGGCGTCGAACACAGCCTGGGGCGCATCCGGGGTGCCGAGGTCGGCCGTCACCACGTCGCAGCGCGTGCCATGGGCCTGCTGCAGTGCTTGCGCCAGTTCATGCAGGCGTTCGGCCCGGCGCGCCACCAGCACCAGGTCGTGGCCCTGTGCGGCCAGGTAGCGGGCAAAACTGGCGCCGATGCCGGCGGAGGCGCCGGTCACCAGGGCGCATCGTCTGGGTGGGGTCATGGGCAACTCGCTGTCTTCTTGAATGGTGTTCAAGACGCGATCCTAACATTGATCTTGAATGGCGATCAAGATCATCGGCTATCCTGTGCCCATGGCACGGAACAAGCGCGACGTCGACCCGCAGATCAAACGCGATGAGATCGCGGCGCACGCGCTTGAACTTTTCCTGGCGCATGGCTTTGATGCCACGTCGATGGCGATGATCTCGCGTGGTGCGGGCATCGCGGCCAACACCATCTACTGGTACTTCGAGGGCAAGGACGAGGTCTTTGTGGCGGCGCTGGACCGGCTCACGCAAGCCCTGCTGGCCGAACTGGCGCAGCAGCCCTTTCGCAGCGCCAAGCAGCAACTGGCCTGGGTGGTGGACAAACTGGGCCAGTACCAGCAGTTGATCGGCACCGTGCACGCGCGCCTGTCGCAATCGCCCGTGCTGAGCACCTGGCACGATGGCTTTCACGCCCTGCTGGAGGGCGTCCTGGTGGCGCAGCTGGCCAAGACGGGCATCTCCCCGAAGCGGGCCAAGCTCATGACCACCATCGGCACCTTCGTCATCGAGGGGCTGCTGTCGCACCCACATTCGGCGGCCCAGCGCGACGAGGTCCTGGCCTGGCTGGCGGGCGCCAAGGCCTGAGCCCGGCACGGCACGGCCACTTGCCCGTGGCCACGGCTTCATCCAGCTTTACAGCCGTGTACCAGCTTCAGGGTCAACGGGCCCTGCGGCCTGCCCGTTTGAAGCCTGTGCAACAGCGAAAGGCTGATCATGTCTCCCAGGTACGTCGTGGGTCTGGCGCTCGGTGCCAGCCTGCTCACCAGCGGCTGCATCATGGTGCCCGCAGCCGACCCCAGCCCGGTGCGGGCTGCCGGGCCCCAGGTGATCTACACCCAGCCCGGCTATGTCAACGTGCCACCGCCGCCCCCTCAGCCTGAATATGTGGGCCCCCCACCTGTGGTGGGCTACGTCTGGATCGGCGGCTTCTGGGCCTGGCAGCTGAGCAGGCACGTGTGGGTGGGTGGCCATTGGGCAGCGCCACCGCACCAAGGGGCCCGTTGGGAGCCCCACCGCTGGGAGCGGGGCGACGGTGGCTGGCGCCTGCATGATGGCCGCTGGCATTGACGCGCCCGCACACCGGCGCGTCCTGGCGAAAGCAAAGTCGTGCTTGCGCCCCATCAAGCCGGACGGGCGGATGAGCGCTAGGCTGCGGACATGACAACGGAGACGCGCCATGAACCGCTTCTTGCGACACGCCTGCCTGGGCTTGGTGGCCGCAGCCACCGCCCTGGGTGCCACCACGGCCCGGGCTGAAGACTGGGACAGCCTGCGCCAGGCCCAGGGCCGCGAAGACGTCAGCACCTGGGTGCGCCCGGTCGAGGGCATGGCCGTGAAGGCCTTTCGGGGTGTCACCGAGGTGCATGCCAACGCCTGGTCAGTGCTGGCGCTGCTGGCCGACACGCCCAACCTGGCGAACTGGGTCTTTCAAGGCAAAACCTCCGAGCACCCGGCCGACCAGCCGCCCGATCAGGCCTGGTTGCGCTTCAAGGGCGTCTGGCCTGCCAGCGACCGTGACGTCACCATCCGCACCACCGTGAGCCAGCAGGCCGATGCCGTCATCGTGGTCGATTCCCGGCAGGTGGACGCCCAGCCCGCGCAGGCCTGCTGCGTGCGCATCACCGTCTTGCACAACGTGTTCCGACTGACGCCCTTGCGTGCGGGCTGGACGCGCGTCGAGTTCGAGACCCTGATCGACCTGGGCGGGCTGGTGCCCGCCTGGATCGCCAACCTGGTGTCGACCAAGGCGCCGCTGGCCACCTTGCAGGCCATGCAGCAGCAGCTCAAAAAGGCCGCTTACCAGGGCAAGTCAGCCAGCGACCTGCCCACCTTCTACCACCACGGTGGCACCTTTGTGCTACCCGCAGAACACCTCAAGGCGGGCGACTCCTGACCCGCCGGCCGCAGGGCTCAAGCCCCGTTGCG
>CANBQJ010000306.1 GCA_947371645.1 Burkholderiales bacterium
GCGCAGTGGATGAGCCGCCACAAGATCAATGTGCCCATCTTCGGCCTGACCGCCCAGCCGATCACGCAGCGCAAGATGGCGCTCTACCGCAACGTGCACCCCCTGCTCATCCCCAGCTACAAGGACCGCGACGAGGCCCTGGCCAAGGCGGAATCGCTGTTGGTGGAGGGGGGCCTGGTGCGCCCCGGTGACACCTACGCCATCACCTGTGGCGAGCCCATGGGCTCGCCCGGCGGCACCAACATGCTCAAGGTGTGTGAGGTGGGCAGCGGCCCCCTGAGCGGCCAGCGCTGATCACCAGCATCTGGGGGGCGGGTTGGCCCCTGGAGGGCCGACTGTGGCGCCAGAGTACAGTGTCTGCGCCACACACGCGCCAGTTTCAGCGGTGTTGAACCCTTTTTGGGGCGGTGATGGCGACATGCCTATACACACGCAACAGGGAGCAGCACATGGCTTTGATCAAAGGCACCGCAGACGCCGACAATCTGGTGACCAAAAACATCGGCGCGGACACGCTGTACGGCTATGACGGCGATGACACGCTGGACGGCGGCGGCGGTGCCAACCGCCTCATTGGCGGCCTTGGCAATGACCGCTACATCCTGCACAGCACCTCCGAGGTGGTGGTCGAACAGCCTGGCGAAGGCAGCGACACCATCCAGGCCAGCTTCAGCATCGACCTGCGCAAGGCGGCCTACGCCAACGTCGAGAACGTCGAGCTGACGGGGTTTACCGCGTTGCGCATCGAGGGATCTTCTGCGGCCAATGTGCTGTATGGCAACGCCATCAGCAACACCATCAATGGCTACGATGGCGACGATGTGATCGGGGGCTTCGGCGGCAACGACAGCCTGGACGGCGGCAATGGCAACGATGCGCTGTATGGGGGCACCGGCCGCGACACGCTGTTGGGCGGTGCGGGCAACGACACGCTGACCGGTGACGAAGGTGTTGACTCTCTGGTGGGCGGCACGGGTGACGACACCTACAACGTGGACAGCGCCTCGGACATCATCAAGGAAGCCGCAGGCGAAGGTACGGACACGGTGGCAGTGGCCTATGCCGGCAACGTGAGCCTGAGCAAGTGGGTCAACGTCGAAAACCTGACCCTGGTGGCCGCAGGCGCCGCGAAGATCACCGGCACGGCTGTGGCCAACGTGCTGCGAGGCAACGACAGCGGCGACGTGATCGACGGCCAGGATGGCGACGACACCTTGCGCGGCGGCGACGGCAATGATTCGCTGCTGGGCGGTGCTGGCAACGACGTGCTCTACGGATCTTTTGGCCTGGATACCCTGGCGGGGGGCGCCGGCGACGACACCTATGACCTGAGCGGGTGGAACTCGAGCGCCGTGGTGATCACCGACACCGATGGCGGCAACGACCGGATCGACTTCGGCACGCGTGCGCCCAACTCGCTGCAATTTGGCCGCGTTGGCGATGACCTGACCGTGACGGTGTCGGGCAGCACCATGACGGTCCAGTCCTACTTCGTGGCGGGGGCCAACACCATTGAAAGCTTCGTGACCCGGTTCCGCACGTTCAGCCGGGCCGATGTGCTGGCGGCCATGTCGCCGGGCCATGTCATCCATGGCACCTCGGGCAACGACGACCTGACCGCGCCGGACAACGCGGGCCCCGACACCCTCGTTGGCGGCCTGGGCGATGACACGTACCACATCGCTTCGTCCAAGGACGTGGTGGTGGAAAAGGCCGGTGAGGGCACGGACACCATCTACATCACCCTGGGCAACGGCAGTGGTTATGACCTCAGCATGCCGGACGCCGCTGGCGTGGAAAACCTGATCGCCACGGCCGGCAGCATGGGCTACAGCGCTCTCACCGGCAATGCGCTGGACAACCTCATCCAGGGGCCGCAAACCTTGGGCACCTCCTTCCGTGGTGGCCAGGGCAACGACACGCTGATGGGCGGCACGGGCAACGACGGCTACGATTTTTATCTGGGCGATGGCCAGGACGTGATCGACGATGCGGGCGGTTCGGGTGACGTCCTGCGCATGTTCGTGAGCAAGGACAAGCTGATGGCGCAGCGTTCGGGGCAGGATTTGACCCTCAAGGTCCGTGACACGCAGGACCAGATCACGATCAAGCGCTGGTTTGACGGGCCCACGAACGGGATAGACCTGCTCTATGCGATGGACATAAGCACCTCCACCAGCACTTTGGACCGCGCGGCCATCGACAAGATGCTGCAGCCTGGTGTGCAGGTCAACGGCACACCAGGCAACGACATATTGACCGCCTCGGGCGTGGGCCAGGGCGACACCCTGGTGGGTGGGCTGGGCAATGACAGCTACTACCTCTACAGTGCGTCGGATGTGGTGGTGGAGCAGCCGGGCCAGGGCACCGACACCGTTGTCCTCAACCTGCGGATCACGCCCAACTACAGCCTTAACACGCCCGAGTTGGCTGCTGTGGAAAACCTGACTTTTTTGAACTCCCGGAACACGACGGTGGCCTTCGTCGCGCACCTGACCGGCAATGCGCTGGACAACCAGATTGGCTATCCCGTTGCGGATGTGCTGGGCTCGGGCTCGGTGCTGGAAGGCCTGGACGGCAACGACACCCTGTATGGCGCCAGGTTCGCCAGGGTGACGCTGGTTGGCGGCGCTGGCAACGACACCTACATGGTCAGCTACCCGAATGCGCCCATCATCGTCGAAGACGCGGATGGCGGCATCGACACCATCGATGAGTCCGCTCCAAGCGGGTACGGGGCGGGCGTGGTCAAGCTGACCGACGCGCAGTGCGCCAACGTCGAGAACATGATCTGTTACAGCTCGTCCGGCATCGATGTTCTGCAAGGCAACGACTTGGACAACGTGCTCACCATCCTGTATCTCGGTGGGAGTTTTGACGGTGGCAAGGGCAACGACACGCTCGTGGGCAACGACATGGGCAGCCAGTACATCGGCGGCCTGGGCAACGATGAGATCCGGGCTGGCGTGGGCAACGATGGCTACACCTACCAGGCCGGTGACGGCCAGGACACCATCATTGACCAGGGCGGCACCGACCAACTGACCCTCACCGACATCGCCGCCAGCGACCTGCGCTTGAGCAAGTCCTCTTCGGGCCAGGACCTGGTGATCGGTTTCGCCAGCCATGTGGCAGACCGCATCACGGTCAGCAACTGGTTTGGCAGCGCCGATGCGCAGATCGAGTCCATCGTCACCAGCACGGGCACGGTGAGCAGCCAGTCGGTCAACGCGCTGCTGCAGGCCATGGCGGCCGGCGGGGCAGGGGTGGGCGTGCCCGCGGGCAGCGTGCTGGCCCCGGCCACGGTGGCTGCTGCGGTGGTGCCCGGCAACCTGCTGGCCGCCTGATGCGCCCATGAGGTGAAGGTCGCGCCCTGCACGCGGTGTGCGTGAGCGTCACCAGGCCCCACCCGCCACCTGAATCCGTGGTGCGGGTGGGGCCTGCCTCTCTGTAGAATCCGCAGCAGTTTGGGGGCGCAAAACTGTTTTTGACCAGTTGCGCCGCCGCCAGGTTTTTCACAGCACTTTGGGGTTTCTCATGCCACTCGTTTCCATGCGCCAGCTGCTGGACCATGCCGCAGAACACAACTACGGCATTCCGGCGTTCAACGTGAACAACCTGGAGCAAGTCCAGGCCGTGATGGCTGCCGCCGATGAAGTCGGTGCGCCCGTCATCTTGCAGGCCAGCGCCGGTGCCCGCAAGTACGCCGGTGAGCCCTTCATCAAGCACCTGATCGAAGCGGCCGTGGAGATGTACCCCCACATCCCCCTGGTGATGCACCAGGACCATGGCTCCTCGCCGGCCGTCTGCCAGGGCGCCATCAACCTGGGCTTCGGCTCCGTGATGATGGACGGCTCGCTGCGTGAAGACGCCAAGACCCCGGCTGACTTCGACTACAACGTCGAGGTGACGCGCAAGGTGGTGGACATGGCCCACAAGGTGGGCGTGACCGTGGAAGGCGAGCTGGGCTGCCTGGGCAACCTGGAAACCGGTGAAGCCGGCGAAGAAGACGGCGTGGGCGCCGAAGGCAAGCTGGACCACAGCCAGATGCTGACCGACCC
>CANBQJ010000307.1 GCA_947371645.1 Burkholderiales bacterium
TCGACGAAGTGCACATGCTGTCCAACACCGCGTTCAACGCGATGCTCAAGACCCTGGAAGAGCCACCGGACTACCTCAAGTTCGTGCTGGCCACCACGGACCCGCAAAAGGTGCCGGTCACCGTGTTGTCCCGCTGCCTGCAGTTCAACTTGCGGCCGATGCCGGTGCAGACCGTGCAGGATCACCTGGTTCAGGTGCTTGCCCAGGAAGACATCGCGGCCGAGCCGGACGCCCTGCGCCTGCTGGCGCGCGCGGCGCGGGGTTCGATGCGCGACGCCTTGTCCTTGACCGACCAGGCGATCGCCTTTGGTGCAGGCGCCCTGCGTGAGGAGGCCGTGCGCCTGATGCTGGGTTCGGTAGACCGCGTGCATGTCCAGCGCATCATCGCGGCGCTGGCCGCCCGAGACGCGGCTGCCCTGGTCGAAGCCTCTGATGGCCTGAGGCTGCTGGGCTTGTCGGCAGGCGGCACGCTGGAGGACCTGGCCGTGGCCTTGCAGCGCATGGCGGTCTACCAGGCCGTGCCGGGCGGGGCGGTGCCCGATGACCCGGATGAACGCTTGTGGTCGGAGCTCGCGGTGCAACTGGCGCCCGACGAGACCCAGTTGTATTACAGCCTGTGCCTGCAGGCCCGCGCCGAGCTGGCCCTGGCCCCGGACGAATATGGCGGCCTGACGATGGCCCTGTTGCGTTGCCTGGCCTTTGCGCCCACATCCCGAGGGAGTGCGCCCCCAAAAGCGGTGGGCCTGGCTGAGCCTCTTGCGGGCACAGCCAGGCCACATCAGAACCCGGCCGGGCATCGTCCGGAGTCCGAGCGCCCTGTCACGACGGGTACGCTCAAGGGCATCCCGGCGACGTCCGTACGGCAGGCTGGCGATGTGTCTCTGCCTGCCTTGGGCGCATCCCCAGGCAAGGCAGGCGAGTTGCCATCGGTTGCGGCGAGCACTGTGGCCCCAACGGTCGTGCGGGCGCCTGCCTCGTTGGCCGCGCCAATGCCAACTCACGCGCCTGCACGCGCAGCGCGCCACGTGCCCGACGAGCCTCCGCCCTGGGCTGACATGGCCATCCCTGACGGCTCGCCGTCGGACGCGCCGGCAGAGGCCTGGGCAGACGCACCTGACGAGCTGCGCCGCGTGCCGCTGCCAGCGCGTCAGGCCGTGCCCACCGTGCCCACCGTGCCTTCAGTCCCATCGCCCGTGGTGCCTGCGGTGCTGCCCCCTGTGTCACAGCCACCTCAGGTGCCCGAGACCGCGCTCGACCTGTCCTGGCACCAGCAGGTGCAGGCGCTGTGTCAACAGGGGCTGGTGACGGCCCTGGTGCGCGAGCTGGCGATGCAGGCCCAGTGTCTGGCCTACGACCCCGCGGCCGCACCGGGTGCCGATGCGCGCTGGGTCTTGCGTGCAGAGCGCGAGAGCCTGTGCACCGATGCCAACCGCGATCGCCTGCAAGCCGCTTTGGCCACCCTGGTTCAAGGTGGGGCGCAGGTGCTGCTGGAAAAGGGCAAGGCCGTGAACACGCCGGCCATCCGCGAGCAGGCCATCCGCGAGGCGCGCCAGATGGCGGCGCGCGAGCTCATTGAACAAGATGGCCTGGTGCAGGAACTCCTGGGCCAGTTCCCAGGGGCGCAGATCATCGCCGGCTCCGTTCGCCCTTTGTGATCGGCAACCCGGACAGGAAGCACCCGGGCGGGCTCGCCTCGGCGACAATCACCCCCACACGTATTCACCCACATTGATCGCACACCGATCGAAAGGACCGTCCATGATGAAGGGCCAACTGGCTGGCTTGATGAAGCAAGCCCAGCAGATGCAAGACAACCTCAAGAAGGCGCAAGATGAACTGGCGCTGGTCGAGGTCGAGGGTCAATCCGGCGCAGGCCTGGTCAAGGTCGTGATGACCTGCAAGAACGACGTCAAGCGCGTCACCATCGACCCCAGCTTGCTGGCCGATGACAAGGACATGCTGGAAGACCTGGTGGCCGCCGCCTTCAACGATGCCGTGCGCCGCGCAGAGGCCACCAGCCAGGAAAAGATGGGCAAGCTGACTGCAGGCATGCCCATGCCTCCTGGCATGAAGTTCCCGTTCTGATGGCCAAGAGGATCTGGCCTTGCGTGCGAGGCGTGAGTCGGCATGGCTGACTCCACGCTGGACCAGCTGATCGATGCCCTGCGCGCTTTGCCTGGCGTGGGGCACAAGTCTGCGCAGCGCATGGCCTACCACCTCTTGCAGCATGACCGGCAGGGCGGCGTGCGCCTGTCCCAGGCTTTGGTGGCTGCCATGCATGAGGTGCGCCACTGCGCGCGCTGCCACACCTTCAGCAGCGAGCCCCTGTGCGCCACCTGTTCGGATGTGACGCGAGACGCCAGCCTGCTGTGCGTGGTGGAAACGCCAGCCGACCAGGCCGCCCTGGAGCGCACAGGCAGCTACAAGGGCCTGTTCTTTGTGCTCACCGGCCGCCTGAGCCCGCTGGATGGGCATGGCGTGCGCGACATTGGCTTGGCGCAGCTCTTGTCACGTGTGGAAGAGGGCGAAGTGCAGGAAGTGGTGCTGGCCACCAACTTCACCGCAGAAGGCGAGGTGACCGCCCACGTTCTGGGCGAGCAGCTGCGCAACCGTGGGCTCAAGGTGACCCGACTGGCTCGGGGTGTGCCTGTGGGCAGCGAACTGGAATACGTGGACCTGGGCACCATTGCCCACGCGTTCATGGACCGCCGCTGAGCTGACAAGCCGCCCCACAAGCCCATCATGTAAACGGGCTTGTGCAGCAGGCCGGCTCAATGTGCGCTGGCCACCTTCACGCGACCACCGCGTGCGGCACTGGGCGTGCGGCCGCGCGATGAGGCGCGGCTGCTGGCCACATGCCGGGCAGGCGAGGCCTTGGTCACCGCCGCCACGCGCTGAACGCGTGCGCTGTTGCGCGACGTGGCCACCGCCGCGCGGATGCCACCACGCGCAGCAGGCACGTAGTACACCAGGCTCTGACCAGGCTTGAGGCTGGCGCTGCTGGAGCCCAGGCGGTTCCACTGCGCGAGTTGCAACGGGCTGACCCGCAGCCTGCGGGCCATGGAGGCCACTGTCTCACGCTTGCCCGCACGGGCGCTGTTGCGGCGCATGGGCGGGGAATCGGGTGCGAGGGCCATGATGGCGTTGTCGGCCAGGGACTCCGAGACGTCTTCTTCGCGGTGGGCCGCACGCGGCACCAGCAGCGTCGAGCCGGCCTTGACCAGCATCTTGGCGGGGATGTGGTTGACGTCCTTCAAATTGCCTTCGCTCATGCCCACTTGCCGTGCCGCATCGGCCGGGCGCATGGTGCGGGGCACAACCCAGGCCGTCCAGGATGCCAATGGGCCCTTGTGTTGGGCCAGGTTGTGCACGAACAGGCCCGCGTTGTCGTAGGGCAGCAGCACCTGCGGCGTGCCGGCCGCCAGGATCACCGGCTTGTTCAGCGAAGGGTTCAGCGCCTTGAACTCGTCCAGGGGCAGGCCGGCCAGTCGTGCCGCGAGGGTGGCGTCCATGTCGCGCTGCAGGGGCACGCTGACGAAGTAAGGGTGGTTCTCGATGGGCGACAAGGTCAGGCCAAAGGCCTCTGGGCGGCCGATGATGTTCTTGACCGCATGCAGCTTGGGCACGTAGTTGCGTGTCTCGGGCGGCATGTTGAGGCTGGCGTAATCGGTGGGCAGGCCCAGCTTGGCGTTGCGGTTGATGGCGCGCTGCACATTGCCTTCGCCCCAGTTGTAGGCCGCCAGCGCCAGGTGCCAGTCGCCAAACTGGCGATTGAGCCTTTGCAGGTAATCCAGCGCGGCCCGGGTGGAAGCCAGCACGTCGCGGCGGTCGTCACGGAAGAGGTTCTGCTTGAGCTCGAAGCTCTTGCCCGTGGCCGGCATGAACTGCCAGATGCCGGAGGCCCGGGCCGACGACATGGCTTGCGGGTTGAACGCGCTTTCGATGAAGGGCAGCAGCGCCAGCTCGGTGGGCATGTGGCGGCGCTCGATTTCATCGACCACATGGAACAGGTAGCGGCTGGCGCGCTCGGTCATGCGCTGGACATAGTCCGGGC
>CANBQJ010000308.1 GCA_947371645.1 Burkholderiales bacterium
GAAGGGATGGGTGGCGCGTGGGGGTGGTTTGCTTTGGCCTTGGGGGTCTGTAGCCCTGGAGATGAGGGTCAGGACCACCGTCGGTAGAGGGGTTGAGGGCGGGTGTCGGGGGTGGAGGGGCCCGTGCGCGCGCCACTTGGGTGCGAGCGTGGTGGGTTCTGCGCTGGGGGTTGGAGGGGTGGACCTCTGGCGATGGGGGGCCGCTGGGACGTGAGTGAGGCGCTTGCCCTCGGCAAACTGAGCCGAACAGGCCGGGCGCTCGCGGCTCTGAGCCCCAGTGGTGGGCTTGCTCAGGCTCACGTGCGGGGCTTGGAGGCCCTGTCGGAGGGGGTATTGGCCTCCGTGCTGCGCACTTGGCGCGGCTTGGCCAGCGACTTCGGGGGGCGTTTGGTGTGGCCCTGGTGTGGTGGCTCTCGGCCATGAGCTGTCAGCCGCGACAGACTGCTTTCCCCCGCTGATGCATCGGATGGTGGGCGGTGCGCCGACTTGAGCAGCGCCTCACGAGCGACCAAGCCATCTGTCGGCTATGAAGGCGCAGTAGCTGCTTGCGTCAGAGTGACCCAATGCGATTGTGATTTTCCTTCCCATATCTGTTTGCCTTGGTGTTGGTTAAGTCCTTACGCGCGCACAGGCCGTCAGCACGCCCCACATTGCATTGACCAACTCATCTTCAAATGCTTTGGTGCCGAGCACAGGCGAGCCCTCTAACACCGCAGATCGCACGATGCCAGCCAGGCCCCGTGTCAGCACAAACACCATGGTTGGCGTGGGCTTTTGTACCGACGGATGAGGCAACCTTTGCAAATGCATGGCCAGCCGCTCACTGGCTTCCCGCAAGCTCAGGACGATCAACTCATGTCGGTCCAGTGACCAAGCCATGCGCACCAGCTCTCGCTCATGGGGGCGGCCCACGCCAAATTCGCTGACATACAGCTTGACGTAGGAACGCAGCAGCTGCTGTGGATCCATCAACTCGGCATCGGCGCGGGCCATCAATTGATCCAGGTCCTGCCGGACCTTTTCTCGGGTGCGCGACAGGATCGCCAGAACAATGGCTTCTTTGCTGTCGAAGTATTGATACAAGGTGCCGATGGACAGCCCTGCGCGCTCGGCGATGCGGTTGGTGGTCAACGCGGCCTCTCCGCCTTCGTGCAAAACATGAGCGCTCGCTTGAAAAATCGCCTGAATGGTCTGCTGGGAGCGAGCCTGACTGGGCTTGCGCCGAACACGCACCGTCGACGCGATGAGACTTTTGGCTGTTTTTGTACCCATCGATGTTCTTCTCCAAAACGTGAGCAATAGGCGAGTTTCAAATATGAGCTGAACTCACTATAGTTTGGCGCGAGGGTGCTCAATCGGGTGCCCGGTCGCAGAGCTGATGAATCTGTTCTTGGCCATCTCGCAGCGATCAACTTGGGCGATTCTCAACGTGTCAGCAATGCATCCACACCACGTCGTGCTTGCCGCCGGGATCAAGGGTGCCTGAGACAACGCGACATCAGGTGAGCTGACTTTCAATGAACCTTCATACCCTTCACAGGACATCGGCCGTTCTCATTGCCGCATTTGCCACGCTTCACATCGCCAACCACCTGGCGTCTTTGGTCGGCATCCCCTCCCACATGGCCTTCATGGCGCTTGCACGCCAGCTTTACCGTCAACCCATTGTTGAAGGGCCCCTTCTGCTCGGTGTGGCGTTCCAAGTTGCCAGTGGGCTGTGGTTGGTCATCCGGGGGTGGCGCCAACGACAAGGTGGGCTTGCCTGGCTGCAGGCCCTCTCAGGGGCCGTGCTTGCGTTCTTTTTGCTGGTGCATGTGGGCGCGGTT
Source organism: Burkholderiales bacterium (assembly GCA_947371645.1). Next base: position 1,827 of record CANBQJ010000308.1, read on the forward strand.
CTCTATGGCCGATCTGTGCTCGATCTGGACACCAACTTCTACTTTGCTGCTGCCGGCTTTTTTGTGCCGCCGAACCAGTACTTCTTCGGGCCGTACTATTTTCTGGCCGTCCTCGCGCTTTTCACCCATCTGGGGTGCGCCGCCTATTGGCATCTTCAGGCCTCGTCTCCAAGAACGCGGAGGCTTGCCATCGCTCTGCCTGTGCTCATCGGCGGGGCAGTCTCACTGCTCATCGTCTTGTCGCTTGCGGGAAAGTTGCAACCCTTTGGCGTGCCAGCCAAGTACAAGGCCACGTATGCCCACCAAGGCCGCTAACCCTTCACATCAATCGTCTAGGCACCACTGAATGGCAGATCTACTCGCATGGGTATTGTTCGCACTTGGCGTTGGGCACATCGCCTACGCCTGCGTGAAGTTCAAAGCGCCATTGTTGGCGGCCGTGGCGGCGGGCTTCATCGGGCAGTTCAAAGAGCCCGAGGTTCGGCGCACTGCTTTTTGGTTTTTCATCTTTGGTCCGTTGCTGATGCTGGCGGGCCATGCCGCCGTTCATGCCGCAGCGGTCGGCGATCTCGTCCTGCTCAGAATCGTCTCAACCTATGCCTTGGCCACATCAGTGCTGGGTGTGGCGGCACTACCAAGGTCACCGTTCCTGGTGGCCTTACCTGTTTCGGCCTTGCTTCTGGCGTGCGGGTATGGCTTGCTCCGATAGCCACTCACCGCACCCCAGCGGGGCGACCCAGGGCTGGGGCGGCACCGGCCCGGCCCGCGCCCCGCGTGCGCACCGCTCGGTCCCGCCCCACTCAGCACCACCACAAGCTCACATCACCGACGCATGCACCTGCTGCGGGTGCGCCAGCGTGTCCACCACCACCCGCAAGGCTTGCTCCACCTGCGCATGGCTGGAAGGCCCCCCCAGACACAGCCGCACGGCCTTCGGCGGCGTGGTGTCCGTGGCAAAGGCCGTGCTGGCCACCGCCGCCACCCCGCGCGAACGCCAGAACGATGCCGCCTCATTGGGGCTCAAACTGCTGGGCAGCGGCAACCACGCGTGAAAACAATCCGCCTGGCTCTGCACGCCCCAATCCCCCAGGTACTGCTGCAACAAGCCCTGCCGCGTGTTGCTGTCCCGCCGGATGGCCTGCAGCATGGCCGTGGCCGTGCCATCGTTGATCCAGTGCGTGGCCAGGCTGGTGGTCAAGGGTGATGCCATCACCGTGAGCGCCCGCATGGCCCCCGCCAAACGCTGTGAAGCCGCCGCTGTGGGCGCTTGCGCATACGCCACCCGCAAGCCCGCGCCCAGGCACTTGGCAAAGCCGGTGATGTACCAGGTGAGCCCCGGCGCCAGCTCGGCCATGGTGACGGGCCGCCGCTGCGGCAGCGCGCCATAGGCGTCGTCTTCCACGATGGGCACGCTGTAGCGCAAGGCCACGTCGGCCAGGGCCTCGCGCCGCGCCGGCGTGGTGGTGGCGGCCGTGGGGTTCAGCATCGTCGGGTTGCAGTACAGCGCCTTGGGGCCCAGGTGCTTGCAGGCTTCCTCGAACGCCTCGGGGCACAGGCCATCGGCATCCACCGGGATCGCGTGCAACTTGATCCCCAGCTGCGTCGCCAAAGCCTTGATGCCCGGGTAGGTGAGCGATTCCACGCACAGGGTCTCGCCCGGGCGCACCAGCAGGCTCAGCAGCCCCGCCAGCAGGCCGTGGATGCCAGGGCCCACGAGCACGCGGTCAGGCGTCAGGCGCGCCGTGGGGCCCAGCAGCGGCTGCAACCAGCGGCAGGCGGCGTCGCGGTCGGCCGGGGTGCCGCCAAAGTCCTGGTAGCGCAGGTCGGCCATCATGCGGCCCGCCTGGCTGCCCACCTGGGCCCAGCCGTCGCGCAGGCGCTCCAGCAGCGCCGGGTCTTGCGGCTCGGGCGGCAGGTTCATCGTCATCTCTGAGGCGCTGCCGCCCCGCAAAGGCAAGGCGGGCGCGGCGCCGCGCACAAAACTGCCCCGGCCCGGGCGCGCATCGATCAAACCCCGGCGCTGGGCCTCGGCCACCGCACGGGCCACGGTGCTGTAGTTCAGGCCCAGGTCTGCCGCCAGCTCGCGCAAAGGGGGCAGGCGGTCGCCGGGGCTCAAGCGGCCGCTGTGCAGGTCTTCGGCCAGCAGCTCGGGGAAGAGCAGGTAGGCCGGCTGGCTGCTGTCGCGCAGGCGCTGGGCCCAGGGGGTGGTGAGTTTGTGCATGGGC
>CANBQJ010000309.1 GCA_947371645.1 Burkholderiales bacterium
GCTCGGCTTCTTCCCGGGCCTGCATGACCAGGTGGTCGGCACGGCGCTCCCAGGCCTTGGCCATGGCGGCCAGGTCTTGCGCGCGGGCCTGCAGGCCATCGTGGCCATGCCCCAGGGCGTCGCTGACGGCCTGGGCGAGGGTCTGGCAGTAGGCGGCGTGGTCATCCAGCAAATCGAATTCGGTGGTGCGCTTTTGCACCTGCCGCATCAGCAAGAGCCGCGTTTCATCGGCCACCAGCGCCACGGGTTGGCCGCGCAGCAGGGCATCGCTGGCCAGGCGCATCACCTCCAGCAAGAAGCTTCTGGCCTGGGTCTCGCCCAGCACATCGTCCAGGCGGTCGCCGATGCGAAAGGCCCCGGCGCCAGCGGCCTGCATGGCGTCAAACACCAGGCGCTCGCCACCGGCCTTCAGCCAGGCCATGTGCCCGACCTCGGCTTGTGCCGCCCCGGTCAGCACGGCGATGGCGGCGTCCTTGTCCACGAAGGACAGCAGCCTCTTGCGTGCCCGGTTCCAGTCGATGAGGAACACGATGGTGGCGCCCAGCCCTTCCAGCGTGCGCGCCAGGTGCGTGTTGTCCTGGCAGTCAAACCGTGCCGTGCCGACGGTGAAGGCCTCGCCTCGGTTGAGCTCGGCGGCCACGCGCGATTCGGTGCCCGACCAGCTGGCGCCCAGGGGCGCCAGCAAACCCTGGAAAAAAGCAAACCGGCTGCGGTGCAGATCGGAATAGGTCAGGGAGATGCTGAGCCCCTGGATGTGCATGACCAGCACGTGCGCGTCATTGGTGCCGATGTCGTTTTGCAGCAAGAGCTGATCACCGTCACGCGTGGCGGCCGTGTCCAGGCCAGGGTGGTCCAGCTTCAGGGGCGCCGTGCGGTTCAGCCCCTTCATGAAAGCGCTGATCAGGGCCCGGTCTGCGTCATTCACCTGCCACACATGCGCGCCGTCGATCACCTCGCTGGCCAGGGAGGCGGCCAGCTGGTTGATCTGCTTGTGCAGGTCCATGATCAGCAGGTGCACGCTGTCGTCGGCGTCGCGCTTGCCATGCGTCAGGCTGTGCAGCTGCGCCTTGTCCAGTTGCTCGCCACGCAGGGCGTCCAGCCAGTCCTGCCAGTGGTGCACGCGCATGTGGGGCTCCGCGTCCACGGTGCTGGCTTCCAGCACCGGGCGGGCCATGGTGGCCAGATCGTCCGACAGGCAACTCACCAGCCTGTCCAGTTCAGGCACCACCAGGATGCCGTCAATGCGGCTGGCGCCAGCGGGCAGGTCGTGCAGCCAGGAGGTGGCGCCCAGGCCCGCCGCGTCCAGTTCGCGGCTGAGGTCCAGTGCCTCCTGTTCCGGGTGATCGGCGTGGCTGGAAGCCGCCTGCAAGACGGTGAGGTAGAGCTTGAGCCTGTCGTTGGCAGCCAGTGCAGCCTTCACCCAGACAGGCATCAGCAATCCTCTTTGACCCAGTGTGACCAGTGCTTGACTCTTGAGCATGTGTGCCCCTCTGAATGCAGAGCCAGTCTGGTGCGCATGTGTGACGGGGACATGGCAAACCGGGGCCGCTCTGGCCTGCAAGTGCCCGAGCTTGACCGTCATCAACACGCTGACCCCCTAGCGGCTCTGTGCCCTGGCGCACAGGGCTTGTGAGGCCCGAGTGCTACGGTGATCAGATCAGTGGCCCATCCGAGGAGTTCGCCATGCCTGAGCAGAACGACAAACAGCCAGACGAAGGCAAGATCGTGGCCTCGCTGGCCAAGGCGTGCCATGTGCCGCTTGACCACATGACCCAGCTTTACCGGCACGAGCGGGACGTGCTGGCCCAGGGCGCGCGCAACACCAAGTTCCTGCACATCTTTGCCATCCGCAATGTGCTGGATCTGCTTCGTCAGCCACCATGTTGACGCGCCGACACATCGTGCTGGGCGCTGCGGCCTGCAGCGTGGTGTCGCCAGCGCTGACCGCGTGTGCGTCCCGTGCGGACGGACAGGCCGCCGCCCTCGCCCTGCGACGCCCGCTGGCGACCGCCAACGCCGACCGCTCGCTCTTGATGCGCGAACTGGTGCGGTAAGCAACGCTCGCACCGTCCAGCCACAACACCCAGTGCTGGACGTTCAAGCTGCATGAACAAGCCATCGTGACCGCGCCGGATTGGACTCGCCGCTACCCACCGTCGACCCGGACGACCATCACCTTTACGTTTCGCCGGGTTGCGCCACCGAGAACCTGGCCCACGCTGCTTTGGCCGCTGGTCTGCGGGCCGAAGCCCGCTTTGCCCCGGGCGCTGTGGGCGGCCCCGGCGGCATCACCGTGATGCCTGGAGGCCACACGCGCCGCGGTCACGCCCTTGTTCGGGGCCATTGCCGAGCGACAGTGCGCCCGAGGCGACCATGACGGCCAGCCCATCTCCAACGACGAGTTGCGGCTCCTGGAGCAGGCCGGCACGGGCAATGGCGTTCACGTGATGCTCTTGACCGAACGCACGGCCATGGAGCGGGTGCTGGCCTGGGTGGTCGCGGGGAACACCGCGCAGATGGGCAACCCGGCCATGCCGCGCTGGCTGGGCGGCCGTGCCATGGGCTTGTTCTTCTCACCGACCGGCGAAAGCGACCGCTACGCCCGACAATTCCGCAACTCGGCTGGCATCGCCGTGTTCGTGTCGGACACCAGCGACCAGGCGCACTGGATCAAAGCCGGACGTGCTGCGAACGCTTTGCGCTGCAAGCGACCGCGCTGGGCTTGCGCCAGGCCTTCCTCGATCAGCCGGTCGAAGTCGGGGCGATCCGGCCGCAGTTCGCGGCGGCGCTGGGCCTGGGCCTGGGCCTGGGCGAACGCCTACCGGATCTGGTGTTGCGCTTTGGTCGCGGGCCCGCCATGCCCCTGTCCATGCGACGGCGTGTTCAGGCCGTGCTGGTCTGGGCCGCAATGCGGGCGCCGAGTCTCCTCAAATCACCGTCCCGATGTCGTTGCGCACGATGCGGTCCAGCGCCCGCTCCACCACCGCCGCAATCGTCATCGATGGGTTGCAGGCGCAGGTGGTGCCGGGCATCAGCGCACCATCGAGCACGTACAGGCCCTTCTGGCCCTTGACGCGACCTTCCAGATCGCACACCACACCGATGTTGGCGCCGCCCAGCGAGTGCCAGGTCGAGTTGACGATGTCGTTGGTGTTGATCAGCTTGCCTGTGGGGCCGGCGATGACGCTCAAGCGCTCCTTGATGCGCTTGGCAATGACCGCGTCGCCCGTCTTGGGCCACTTCAGCTCCACCTTGTCCGTCAGCGGGTTGTAGACCAGCTTGCCGCGGCCCGTGCTGACGCCATAGCCCACCAGCATGGTGGCGTGGCCGGTGCCCGCTTCAGCCGTGGACAGCTGTGCGGCCGCCGGCAGCAGCGCCTCCGGCAGCACGACGCTGACGCCCGCCGCGGTCTTGCTCAGCGGCGGCAGCGAAGCCTGGATCACCGTGTTGGCCAGTTGCGGGTTGCCCCACTCCTTGCTGCCGTAGATCACCGGGCCGCCCTGGGGCGCGCCCATGTTCAGGCTCTGGTCCGACCAGATGTAGATCTGGTCGCCATTGGTGCCATAGCCTTCGCCCAGGCCATCGGGCAGGCCGGTGATGTCGCCGCGCGCGCCAGCACGCACCAGCAGCTTGACGGTGTTGATCGTGCCCGCGGACATGATCAGCGTCTTGGTGCTGATCACCTTGTGCTCCAGCACGGTGCCGGTCTCGTCGGTGCGGTCCACGTAGAGGGTCCACATGCCATTGGCGGCACGGGCCACGCGGGTCACGTTGTGCAGCGCGGCCACGGTCACGTTACCGGTGTCCATGGCCTGCTTGAGGTAGGTGACATCGACCGAGTGCTTGCCACCGTTGTTCACGCCCAAGGCGCCGTTGCCATTGGTGTAAGACGGCTTCATCTCGCCGCGCAGCTCCGCCAGCGCATAGCGCCAGTCGATGGGCATGTAGATCTTTTCAACGTCGAAGCCGGCGGCCTGCGCACGCTGGGCGAACAGGCGCGCGGCCAGGTAGGTGGGGCT
>CANBQJ010000310.1 GCA_947371645.1 Burkholderiales bacterium
TGGTGCCTGGCCCACCTGCGCAGTGGCCGCCGCCCGGTGTTCGCGGCGGTGGTGGCCCTGCTGACCTGCTCGGCCTGGTCTTACGGCATCGAGCTGGTGCAGCACTTCCTGCCCAGCCGCGTCCCCTCGTTCATGGACTGGGCGCTCAATTCACTGGGGGCGGCCTGGGGCGTTCTGGCGGCGCTCACGGCACACGCCCTGGGCTGGGTGGACTGGTGGCACCGCCAGCGCGTGCGCTGGCTGGACGCCCACGCTGGCACCGGGGTGGCCCTGCTGGCGCTGTGGCCCGTGGGCCTGCTGCAGCCGCTGCCCTGGCCTTTGGGAGAGGGGCGCGTGATGCCCCACCTGCACGCCCTGTTGCGCGAGGCCAGCGAAGGCTCGATCTGGCAATCGGTGGTGCTGCCCGATGCCGGCCCGCCAGGCTGGGCCACCTTGCAGGCCTGGAGCGCCGACCCGGACGTGGCCGGCCTCATGGAGGCGCTCACCGTGATGGCGGGCCTGCTGCTGCCACTGACCGTGGCCGCAGCCCTGGCCGAGCCGCGGCGCTTTCGGATCGGCCTGATGGCGGCGCTGTGGGGCGCGGCCTTCGCCGTGAGCACCCTGGCCTGCGGCCTGAACTTCGGCCTCTTGCATGCCCTGGCCTGGGTTACTTTGCCCGCCACCGTGGGCCTGCTGCTGGCGGCCTTTGCCGGCCTGTGGCTGGTGGGGCGTTCGCCCCGGATGGCCGCTGTGATGGGCGTGGGCATGGCCCTCTGGCTGATGCTGTTGGTGCACCTGGCCCCCAGCGACCCCTACTTTGCACAGGCTTTACGCACCTGGGAATCCGGCCTGTTCATCAAGTTCCACGGGCTCACACGCTGGTTCAGCCAGTTGTGGCCGGCCGTGGCCCTGATCTGGCTGGCGCGCAGAGCCCTCAGGCCCACGTGGACGCATCCCGGCGCCTAAAATGGCTGCCATGAGCTATTACCAGCGCCACATCTTCTTCTGCCTCAACGAACGCCCCAACGGCGAAGACTGCTGCGCCCTGCATGGCGCCAAAGCAGGCTTTGACCACTGCAAGCGCCGCGTCAAGGATGCCGGCCTGGCCGGGCCGGGGCAGGTGAGGGTGAACAAGGCCGGTTGCCTGGACCGTTGCGCCGGTGGCCCCGTGGCCGTGGTCTACCCCGAGGGCACCTGGTACACCTTCGTGGACAACGCCGACATCGACGAGATCGTCGACCGCCACCTGGCCAAGGGCGAGGTGGTTGAACGCCTGGTGCTGGCGCCCGAGGTGGGCCGCTGAGGCCGATGGCCATGCTGGGACGCCCCCAAGCCCACACCATCGGCGGCCTCGTGGGCCGCATCGAGGTGGTGGTGGAAGACCCGCCGGCACCCGCCGCGCCCGCTGGCCTGGCCATCATCGCCCACCCGCACCCCCTGATGGGCGGCACCATGGACAACAAGGTGGTGCACACCCTGGTGCGCGCCTTCGTGCTGCAAGGCTGGCGCGCGGTGCGCTTCAACTTCCGGGGCGTGGGCCAGACGGAAGGCGTGCACGACGAAGGCCGGGGCGAGGTGGACGACATGCTGGCCGTGCTGGCCCATTTTCGATCCGACCCGGCTGTGCGTGGCCTGCCGGTGGCCCTGGCAGGCTTCTCGTTTGGCGGTGCCGTGGCCGCTCAAGCCCACCAGCGCTGGCTGCAGGACTCGGGCACGCCGCCCGAGGCGTCACCCCTGGTGCTGGTCAGCCCGGCCGTCACCCGCCTGAGCGTGCCGCCCGCGCCACCGCAGACCCTGCTCATCCAAGGCGAGGAGGACGACGTCGTCCCCCTGGCCGCCATCCTCGACTGGGCCCGCCCGCAAGGCCAGCCCGTCACCGTGGTCCCCGGTACGGGCCACTTCTTCCACGGCCAGCTCGCTGGCCTGCGCGAGTTGGTGCGCCGTCACCTGCAGGCTTTGGCTGCCCCACCAGCTGGCAGCGCCTGATCGCGCCAACCTTTTCCTCGATTGCCGACCCCATGAACGACTGTTTCTCTGCACGCCGCCAGGCCCTGGTGGCCATCGGCCTGTGTGCCTCCCTGGCCTCTTCGGCCCTCCTGGCGTTGCCGGCCTGGGCGCAAGCCCCCGCGGCGGCCAACCTGGGCGGCTTCGCCGAGCCGGCCGCCGCCATGCCCCAGCCTCCTGAAGTGGCGGCGCGTGCCTTCATCCTGCAAGACCTCTCCACCCGCCAGACACTGTCGGCGCGCAATGCCGACCAGTCGGTGGAGCCGGCATCTTTGACCAAGCTGATGACCGCCTACCTGGTCTTCCAGGCCCTGGGCAACGGCAAGCTCAGCCTGCAGCAGGACCTGCCTGTCTCCGAGCGCGCCTGGCGCACCGGCATGACCGGCGCTTCGCGCTCCTTCATCAACATCAACAGCCGCGTGAAGGTCGATGACCTCATCAAAGGCATGATCGTCCAGAGCGGCAACGACGCCTCGGTCGCCCTGGCCGAAGGCATCGGCGGCTCGGTCGAAACCTTCGTGGAGATGATGAACCGACAGGCCCTGGCCTTCGGCCTCAAGACCACGCATTTCGCCAACCCAGAAGGCCTCACGGCACCGGGCCACGTGAGCACCGCCCGCGAGTTGTCCATCATCGCCACGCGCCTGATCACGGACTTCCCCAACTCCTTGCCCTACTACTCCATGAAGGAGTTCACCTACAACGGGATCAAGCAGGGCAACCGCAACCTGCTGCTCTTCCGTGACCCCACGGTGGACGGCCTCAAGACCGGCTACACCGACAACGCCGGCTACTGCCTGATCGCCACGGCCCATCGCCCGGTGCCGGGTGGTGCCGAGCGCCGCCTGTTGAGCGTGGTGGTGGGTACGGCTTCGCCCGAGGCCCGCGCCAACGAAAGCCAGAAGCTGCTCAACTGGGGCTACAGCAACTTCGACGTCGTCAAGCTGTTCGACGCCAACCAGGCCGTGACCACCGCCCAGGTGTGGAAGGGCCAGGCCGCCACCGCCCGCCTGGGCCGCAGCAGTGCCATCACCGTGGTGGTGCCGCGTGGCCAAGGCAACGCCATCCAGACCAACGTGACCCGCCCCAACCCCCTGCTGGCCCCTTTGAAGAAGGGCCAAGCCGTGGGCAGCCTGGAGATCAAGGTGTCCGGCACGCCGTGGCAGACCCTGCCGCTGCAGTCGCTGGACGAGGTGCCCCAGGCCGGCTTCTTTGGCCGCGTGTGGGACGCCATCCGACTGGGCTTGCAATGACAGGGACTGCAACACCATGAGCACCGACCCGAACCCCTCCAACGCCCCCGCCAACCAGGAGATCCCGCCGGAGCAGTCGCTGATCACCTACCCCAGCGACTTCCCCATCAAGGTGATGGGCGTGCACCACGAAGACTTCGTGGCCGCGGTGCTGCACATCGTGCAGACCCACGCCCCCGATTTCCACCCCGACAAGCTGGAGCACCGCCCCAGCAGCGGCGGCAAGTACCTGGGCCTCACCGTCAACGTGACGGCCACCAGCCGCGAGCAACTGGACAACATCTACCGGGGGCTGACCAGCCACCCGCTGGTGAAGTACGTGCTCTGACGCTGCGGCGGCCGTCCGGCCCCGTGTGGGTGCGGGGCGTCACGCCTGCCGCATACAATCGTTCGATTTCCGGGATGGCGCCCACACAGGGCGGCCGCCCAGACCTGGCCGGCGAGGCGCATGCCCCAGCCGGCCTTTGCTTTGACCTGAGCTTATTTTTTTGACTGATCGCGCCTGTCGCGGTCACCGAAGTACTGAAGGATCCCTGCCGTGTTCATTTCCGATGCTTTCGCCCAAGCCGCCGCCCCCAGCGCAGGCGGCACCAATGGCCTGATGGGCATGCTGCCCCTGGTGCTGATGTTCGTGGTGCTGTACTTCGTGATGATCCGCCCGCAGATGAAGCGCCAGAAGGAAACCAAGTCCATGCTGGACGCCCTGTCCAAGGGCGACGAGGTCGTCACGCAAGGCGGCGTGCTGGGCAAGATCACCAAGCTGGGCGAAACCTACGCCCACG
>CANBQJ010000311.1 GCA_947371645.1 Burkholderiales bacterium
TTCAAACATTCAACCGATTTTAGGAACCCAAAATGGCATTCGATAAAGACGCATTCCTGACCTCCCTGGACAGCATGTCCGTGATGGAACTCAACGAGCTGGTCAAGGCCATCGAAGAGAAGTTCGGCGTGTCCGCCGCTGCAATGGCCGCTCCGGCCGGCGCTGGTGGTGGCGCTGCTGCTGCCGCCGTCGAAGAAAAGACCGAATTCAACGTCGTGTTGACCGCCGCTGGCGCCAACAAGGTCGGCGTCATCAAGGCCGTGCGCGAACTGACCGGTCTGGGTCTGAAGGAAGCCAAGGACCTGGTCGATGGCGCCCCGAAGAACGTGAAGGAAGCCATCGCCAAGGCCGACGCCGAAGCTGCCCTGAAGAAGCTGGTCGAAGCTGGCGCCACCGCCGAAATCAAGTAATTTGCTTGGTCCCCGGACGGGGAGGCCCCACCTTCTGGTTGGGCCTCGCAACTGCAAAAACCGCCTCACCGAGGCGGTTTTTTTATTGCGCGCTGACGAGCTCGTGCTGCTGAGGTGGGGTGACCAAGGTCACAGGGCAGGTTGCCGTCCCGACGCAACAAATGTCCCGAAGGTAAGCTTCAGCCTCAACACAAGTGTGGATGTTTGGCGCTCGGGCATCGCTGTGCTGTCACAGGGCATCCACTATGCTTACGGGTTATACCCACGAACACAGCAGGAGAGACGGATGGGACGACCGGTTGGCGGCTTGGCTTTGGTTCGGCTGCTCGCGTTGATCTTGGCTTGCGGTGCGTTGCTCAGCGCCTGCATCACGATGGGCAAGGCACCTCCTCCTGCGACCCCGGACTGGGTGATCGGCCCACCCACTGACACCGACGATGCGCTGTACGGCGTGGGAGATGGTCCCGATGTGGGGGCCGCCACGCGCCTGGCTTTGCGCGACGTGGCCAGCAAGCTGCGCGTCACCGTATCTGGCGCCGTCAAGAGCCAGATCAGCGAATCCAATGGGCGGGTGGACTCGTCCGCCAGCAGTTCCCTGATGTCCGAGGTTCAGAAGACGGAGTTCAAGCAATACAGCCTGGTGCAATCGAGTGCGTCGCCCAGCGGCGTCTACGCCTTGGTCAAGGTGGACCGACGCGCGTTCCTGGCCGACACGCGCGCGCGCATCCAGCGCACGGCCTTGTTGACAGACCAGCTGCTCGGCGATGTCAAGTCGGCGGGCCCGCTGGAGCGCTACCTCGCCTTGCAGCGCGCACGCCCCTTGCTCGACAGCCAGCTGGGGCTCTACCTGCTTTTCAAGAGCGGGGACATGACGTCTGACGACAACGCGCACCTGGGCCGCATCCAGCGCGCGATCGCCGACGCGGACGCTGCCGGGTCGCGGGTGGTGCTCTTGGTGCGTGCGGGCCGGGACGATGGCGATGTCCGCGACATGGTCCTGGGTCGCATGGCGGAGCAAGGGCTTCGGACCACAGAACAAGCCGGGCAGGCGCACGGCACGCTGGACGTCAACGTCAAAGCCCAAAGCAGCAGTTTTGGCCAGGACACCGTGGTGCGGCTGCCGGTGACCCTCGTGCTCAAGGACAACAAAGGCGCCGTGGTGGCTTCGCGTGAGCACCTGGCCACCGGCGCATCGCGCACCGATGCCCGCATGGCGCGCCAGCAGGCCGTCATGCAGTTGCACAACAACTTGCGCGCCATGGGCCTGCTGGACACCCTCGGCATTCAGCCGCTGTCGCCCAAGTGATGCCCGCGCGCCCCCACGATCAAACACAAGGAGTTTTCTGCATGTCTCTGTCCGGACTTCTTCCCCAAAGGTCAATCGCCGCCCTGACCCTGGCCATCACGGCCGCTTTGCAACTCACCGCTTGCGGCACTTCGGCGCCCACGGTGCGAGACGCAGGTGCCTACGTGGGCGCGCCACTGCTTGATGCCGAGGTGATGCCGGTCATCAACGAAGAGCGCAGCAACCTCAAGGTGGTGGTGGTGGATGCGCCCGATGGCGTGGACCCGTTGGCGCGCCAGGCGCAACTGGGCAAGCTGCTGACCAAGTCGGTAGAGGAGTTGCTGTCCGGTCGGGGTGTGGAGGTGGTCGACGACGCACTTGCTCCCGCGCTGGATGACGCCTTGCGCAAGGCGGAGGCAGTGAGCGGTGGAGGCGGGTCGGGCTACGCCGGCCCCAAGGTGGCCAAGTACGCCATCAAGCCCGTTGTCGCTTCCAGCAATTACGGCGCCGTGTACAAGGCCGCCTTCCAGTTCTACGACAAGAAGGGCAACGCCTACACCACGCCGGCTGGCTATGACCACTCGGCATCGGTGTCGACCATCGTGCGTGTGTACGAGATGCCCAGCTTGCGCCTGGTCGGGACGGCCAGCGCCAAAGGCAGCGCCAGCTTCACGGACCCTCGCCAGGCCGCCAACCAGGGGGCAGGTGCCTCGCTGCTCAAGCAGGCCATGGCCGACGCCGTCAAGAACGGCTCCGTCGACCTCCTCAACATGTTCTCCAGCCGTGGCTATGTGGTTCAGCGCCGCATCCACAACGAAAAGAAGACCTCGGCCTTCCAGGTGTCCATGGGCACAGCGGACGGCCTGAAGGCCGGCGACAAGGTCGAGATCTACAGCGTGCGCCCAGCGGAGAGCTCCATGTTGAAGTCGGCCCCGACCCATGAGGAAATCTTCGTGGCATCGGGGGTCGTGTCCGGCATGCTGCTGACCGACGCCACGGCCTGGATCGTCCTCGATGAAGAAGAACTGGCCGTCAAGGTCCGTCGCGGTGACCTGGTCAAGCAAAAACACGCCAAGAAGGGCTTCATGGACATCATCAATGATGTCGTGAAGCCCCTGTGAGCCCAACCCCCAATCAAGGAGCACCCATGAACGCCACGTTTGCAACCCGTCTGTCCCTGATCTCCCTGGGCCTGGCCGCACTGGCCTTGTCCGGTTGCGGCAGCAAGCCGCCCGCCCCGGACACCGTTTGCCAATTCCCCGACGCACCCGCCGTCCCCGCGCCACCGTGGGTCTGCGGCATTGGCGGCGTTGAAGGTGTGGCCGTGGGTGCCCAGGGCTCTTTCCACAAGTCGGCTGCCGGGGCAGCGTTCATGTTTGACCAGGCCACGGCCTCTGCCCGCTTGCGCCTGGCGATGAACATGAGCACCTACGTCACGGGCATGATCAAACAGTTCGCCGAGACCACCGGCAAGGGCGACAAGGAAACCGTTGACCAGGCCTATACCAGCGCGACCAAACAGCTGACCGCCCAGACCATCACCGGCTCCAAGGTGGTCCGCAGCATCACCAGCCCTGGTGGCGAGCTCTGGGTCTACGTGGGCCTCGATGAGGCCACCGCCAAGGCCGTGGCGCAAAAGGCCATCCGCACCAGCATGAACAATGATCAGGCCCTGTGGCAGCAGTTCCGCGCCGGAAAGAGCCAGGACGAGCTGGCCGCCGACATCGTCAAGATGCAGCAGTGACCCGCAGACAGGACACCACCATGAGGCCCATCACCCGAGTCGCCCTTTTGCTGGCCCTGGCGGCCAGCGCCGCACTGAGTGCCTGCAGTTCGCCCCCGCCGCCCTACGATGGTGGCGCGGCCAGGGACCAAAGCCTGGAGCGCGCCAGCCGCGCCCAGGACGAGCTCGGCCGCGGAACCAGCGGCCGCTGACCTGTTGACCGTTGTAAAGCACAAGCTACAACAAAAAGTCAACAGGACTTAGCATGATCGACCATATTTCTGCTAATATGGTCGGTTCGAGTGTTCTCTGAACCGACTGCAGAGAACCGGTTTGGTCGAGCCTTGTGACAAACGGGTGCCGCGTGTAACAACGTGGTCCGTTCAGCTCACGGGGTTGTCTGCCAGCGGTTGGTAGTGGCCAACCACCAAGCCTCGGATCTGACTTTCCCAAAGTGGTCCGACAGGCCAGTCGCCGAACGAACAGCCCTTCCACCCAGGTCAGGCCAGGCCAGGGTGTGGACCTGAATTCGAACCGGGCGCCCCTCAAGGCCCCGAAACGGAGAGTTTATGGCGCAAGCAACCCCCTA
>CANBQJ010000312.1 GCA_947371645.1 Burkholderiales bacterium
GCAAACCAAGCGCGAAGTGGTGGACCGTGTGGTGGCGCGCCTGCGGCCAGGCGGACTGTTCTTCATCGGCACGGCCGAAGGCAGGGCGCCCAGCACGGCGCCCATGAAATGCCTGGCCCCGGGCGTCTTCCGCAAGGCGGAGAAGTGAGCGCCGGTTCTGGTGGGGCCTTGCACGTCTTGAACCCTGGCGATGTGGCGCTGGGCCTGCGCGATGAGCGCATGGAGACCTTGCTGGGATCCTGCATCAGCGTCGTCCTGACGGACCCACGTCGCACCCTTGGGGCAATGTGCCACATCGTGCACACGGGGCGTCCTGGCCGCAGCACCAACGGTGCAGCACGCGGTGCCTATGGTGATGGTGCCTTCACGTTGATGTTCCAGCTGCTGCGCCAGCGCGGCATCGACCCGCTGCAGTGTGAGGCCTACGTGTACGGCGGGGGCAACATGTTTCCCCAGCAGTTCACCGAGCGGCATGTGGGCGAACGCAATGCCACATGGGCGCTGGACGAGTTGGCCACCTGGCGCATCCGGGTCTTGCAGTACGACGTGGGTGGCAGCGTTTACCGGCGGTTGTCTTGGACCGTGGGGCCCGATGCCCCCCGCGTGGTGGCCGTGGCCGAGGCCGACTGGGTCAGTTGACGGGCCCGGACGGGGGCGCGGCTTCACAGCGGTTGCGACCCTGTGCCTTGGCCCGGTAGAGGGCTTCGTCTGCGCGGCGCATCAGATGCTCCAGTTCGTGGCGGCCTTCCGCCAGCGGCAGACCCATGTGGCCAGTGGCCACGCCGATGCTGACGCTCACGTGCGGCGAGGCCGTGGAGGACTCATGGCGCATGCGCAGGGCCGTCACCGCCTGGCGCATGCCCTCGGCCGTGGCCATGGCCGCTTCCAGCGTGGCGCCGGGCAGGACGGCCACGAACTCCTCTCCGCCCCAGCGTGCCAGCAAGCCTGGCGTGCCGCCCATGGCCCTGGACAGGGCGCCAGCCACCATGCGCAGGCATTGGTCGCCAGACGGGTGGCCATAGCGGTCGTTGAAAGCCTTGAAGTGGTCCACGTCGATCAACAGCACCACCGTGCCTTGCTGCAGCGTCTTGGCCTGGCGTTCCTGCAGGTAGCTGTCAAATCGCCGGCGGTTGGGCAAGCCGGTGAGCGGGTCCTTGTTGGAGAGTTCTTCCAGCCCGCCGTGAATGTGCTCCAGCTCGGCGCGCAAGGACAGGCCCCGTTCGTTTTGCAAAAATCGCAGGCGTTCGTCCATTTCCAGGTTGAAGTTGGACACCAGCGTGTACACGCCCACGACCACCACCAGCAGCCCCATGGGGCCTTCGATGATGGCGTAGGGGCTGGGCGGGCCGTCGCGCGCCACCGTGGTGTAGACGAACAGGCCCATGATGAACAGGGACGCCGTCAGCGCGCGCGCAAAGCGCAGTCGCTGAACCAGGTTGCAAAACACAAGCACGGGGATCAGGCCCGCGCGGTAGACCGATGCCAGAGGGCTGTGGGTCTTCATCAGCACCACGGCCAGGCAGGCTGCCACCAGCATCGTGCCCACCATGGCGATGACGTCGGTCAGCCACGGGGGCGTGTGTTGCAGCCACCAGTCACGGAGCACGTGCCCGATCACCACGAAGGCCAGGATCAGGGGCGTCAGGGTGTAGAGCCGCAGTTGCACCGACAGCTCGAACACGTCCGGGACCATCTGGTAGTCCGAAATGAGAAACAGATTGAACAGCACCAGCGCGGCCGTGGCGGTGAGCCGCAGGTGTGTCAGGCGGGAAGGGGCGCAGGCCTGCGCAAACTGTCGCTCCAGGGAAGGGCCAAACCTCAGCCTGCGGGTGTAGCGCTCCCGCATGTGGCGCAAGACGGCCTGCAGGGTCAGCGGCGGGGAGGGCACCAGGGGTTCGCTCACGCCACGGCCTCATGGTGTGGGGCAGCCGACTGCGCGGGGCCATCGTCGGCACAGACGCGGTTGCGGCCTTCCGTTTTGGCGCGGTAGAGACGCTGGTCGGCCAGCCGCAACAGTGCAGACGGTTGCTCGCCCTCGCCGGGGCGCAGGGTCGCCAGGCCGATGCTGACCGTGACCACCAGGGCGCAGCTGGAGCCGGCATGCGGCAAGGCGCAAGCTTCCACCGCCTGGCGAATGCGCTCGGCCACGGGTGTGGCCGATGCGGCGTCGGCATCGGTGAGCAGGACCGCAAACTCTTCGCCTCCCCAGCGTGCCAGCAGGTCCACCGGGCGGCGCAGGCCATGGTCGATCGCCTGGGCCACGGTCTGGAGGCAGAGGTCGCCAGCCTGGTGACCGTAGCGGTCGTTGAAGGCCTTGAAGTGGTCCACGTCCACCATCAGCAGCGCCAAAGCCTTGCCCTCGGTCTGACAACGCTGCCAGCTTTGCGTCAGGAACTCGTCAAAGGCGCGGCGGTTGGCCGCGCCCGTGAGGGCATCGGTGCGCGCGGCGGTGGCCAGCCGCTCGTTGTTGGCCTTGAGGGAGTGGCGCAGTCCTTGTTCGCGCACGTCGAGCAGGTAGCTCATGCGGTCATTGCGTTCACGCACGTAGCAGGCATACCAGGCAAACGAGACCGTGGTGATCAGCAGGAGTGTGGTGCCCAGTTTCAGAGAGCCCAGGGCGTCCGACACGTTGAGCATGACCACCGCGTGCACCGCGGCCGCGCCCACACCGAGCGCCACCATGGGCCAAAAGCGCGCGAACACCGTGGCATAGGCGATCACCACCAGCAGTTCGACCAGCTTGGTGTAGGCCAAAGGGTTGGACCCGGTGTAGGCCAAGTAGCCCGTGATGCAGCAGGCCGCCATCGACACGGCCGGAACGGCCCATTCGTTGAGGGTGGGGTGACGCCAGCGTCGCAAGGCCATCAGCGAGCCCAACACCAGCAGCATGAAGGCCCCCATCCGCAAGGCGGCGGCCAGGGGGAGATCCTGGGGCGTCATCAGGGCATCGCTGATGAGCATGCCGCCGAACACCACGAGGCCATTCAGTGCGGCCAGTGCCAGCTTGATGGCACGCTGCGGGCCCATGTCCTGGACGAAGGCGTGCTCCAGCCTCGCCGGGAAGGTCATCCAGCGAAAACCGTCAGCCAGTGCGCCATCGACCAAGGTCTGCGCCTCTGTCGAGCCTGCATCCATCGCCAAATGTGTTCCTCCGCAAGGCGAGAGGCAGCGCCCCTGCGTGGGGACAATCTTAGTGCGATCCTCAGGCCGCCTGGCGTTCAGAACGCACGTGGGCGGCCAGTTTCGTGGCTTTAAAGGCCGTGGGCTGAGTCGGCTCAGAGCTCGGCGGCGATGCGCGCGCTCAGGCCCATGAGTTCCGGGATGAGCGCCTGGGCACGCGGCATCAGCTGCGGATCGGGCGCGGGTTGGGTGGCGGCCAGCTCGATGTCGAGCAGCTGCTGTTGCAGGGTGGTGGCGCCGATGGCCGCGCAGGCCCCCCGCAAGGCATGGCAGCTGTGTGCCAGCTGAAGCGGGTCACCCAGGGCGATCGCTTTTGACAACTCGGGTGAGCCCTGGCCGTAGCGGGTCACGAAGCTGTTGAGGATCATCCGCAAGGTGCTCGTGCGGCCGGCCACGTTGCGCAAGGCCAGATCGACGTCGTAACCTGCGATGCCGCCCAGCCGCACCTCCAGGGGGCGGGTGTCGCTGGTGGCCGCGACAGGCGCCTGCGCGTCAGCACCGTTTGCGATGTCGGGCTCGCTCGCTCTGGGCAGCCAGCGCAACAAGGTGGCGTAGAGGGCCTTGGGATCGACGGGCTTGGCCACGTGGTCGTTCATGCCCGCGGCCAGGCAGGCGGCCCGGTCTTCGCTGAAGGCGTTGGCGGTCATCGCCACGATGGGCAAGCCTTGCCCCAGCTGCTCGCGGATGGCCTTGGTGGCGCTCAGGCCGTCGCGCACCGGCATCTGCACGTCCATGAGGATGAGGTCATGGTGGCGAGACAGCGCTTG
>CANBQJ010000313.1 GCA_947371645.1 Burkholderiales bacterium
GGCCGCAAGAACGGCGTGCTGATCTCGATGGACGATGGTGAAATCTTCACCTACGCCCTGGGCAAGCTGGACGACCGTGGCCGCATGTTCGTCAAGCCGAACGACCCGGTGTACGAAGGCATGATCGTGGGCATCCACAGCCGCGACAACGACCTGGTGGTGAACGCCACGCGCACCAAGCAACTGACCAACTTCCGCGTTTCCGGCAAGGAAGACGCCGTGAAGATCACGCCGCCGATCGACCTGACGCTGGAGTACGGCGTTGACTTCATCGACGACGATGAACTGGTCGAGATCACGCCCAAGTCGATCCGGGTCCGCAAGCGATTCCTGAAGGAACACGACCGCAAGCGCGCTGGTCGCGACGGCAAGCTCTGATCAAGGGCTTCTGGTCACCCAGACACCACAAGGCCCCGTAAGGGGCCTTTTTCTTTTGCCGTCTGCGTTTTCCAGGGGCGCCGATGGGCTGTGCCGCGTGGTCTGTGTGGCCTGTGGTGCGGCCTGCAGGCCACCCTCAAGCAGGCAAGCTACCCCGGAGGAACTCGCTCGCCCACCCTTCTGCACGGGGCAGGCAGTCGGCCAGTGAACGCTGCAATTCCGGCACGGCGAAGTAGTCGTGCTCGTGCAGGTAGGGGTGGCGCATGCGCCCCACGTCCATCGCGTCGTGGCTGAGGTCGACCAACCGGCCGTCAATCAGGTTGAACTGGTGTTCGAAGTGCCCACGCAAGCCACCACCAAAAACGCTTTGCATGAACAGTGACCCGTATTTGCAGGCGCCGGACAGGTCGATCGGGCGCGACCGCTGCTGCTCCTGAGCGCGCTCACACCACTTGCCGAACACGAAGACCTTGGCATCGGCGAAATGGGCATAGCTGTAGGCCAGGCGCGGTGCGCGAGCGGACGTCCAGTCCATGAAGGGATCGTCGACAGGTTCTGCCGCGGGGGCATTGAAAGGCTGGCTGCTCATGGCGCGTGCGTGCAAGGTGAGGGCAGGGTAGCCGATGCAGAGGGCAAGCGTCACATGCCGCAGCGTGCGCCTCGCCCATTGCAGACCGGTGCGCTGGGTTTTGTGCTGGTGTGAAGCAGCGGCGCGCTCACCCGGCGTATGGTGGGCACCAGAGGGCCGTTGGCCTCACGTCGCACACAAGGAAAGAACCGATCATGGCAGCCGAGCTCATGGACCTCAACCGGACCTTGCTGGTTCACTTTGACAGCTACAGCGCCGCGCTGCATTTTGCAAAATGGGGTGACACCTTGTTGGCACCTTCGGCGCTGCCGCCAGGTGCCAAGGCGGTCTCGGCGCCTGCTTCGCCAGACGCGATCTATGGCGGCGAGGCCGTCAAGACGACGGTGGCCGAGCGCTTGTCCTTGAAGTTGAAGGAGCTCGTTCTCGTGGATGATTTCCACCAATGGTTCGATGCGGACGGCAAGTTGGTGAGGGTGCACCTGCTGCGCTTCGACACCTTCGAACCGCCCAAGGAGGCGATCGAAGCAACGGGTGGCATCTTCAAACCGATCAGTGAGTTGCGTGGCAGCCCCCGTGAAGAACTGGCGCTGGCCCGCGAGGTGTTCAACCTGATCATTGGTGCCGGCGGCGGGCGCGCCTGAAGGGGGCGCAGCGCCGTTTTAGAAGGGGTGTCGCTGGCTTCGCGACAGGTGACGGGGCAAATTGCGAGCGTGCTCACACCCCCTTGCGAGGCATCTTCCTGGGTGTTTGATATCTGATATTTCAATTGGTCTGATTGATCTGGGTTACCCCGACTGCCGCACGCCTTGGTGGGCACGTCAAATCCGCCCCATGCAGCCGCCCTCGTGGGGCGTGCAGCGTGTTCTCAACCAGCCCAGATTGGATCAGACCCCATGACTTCTACCTCCTTCCTGCGCCGCATGCGCGGGGCGTTTGCGCTGATCGCCGTTGGCGTCGCGCTTGTGCCCGCCACGTCGAGCGCGCTCGACACGAAACTGGTGCCGTCCATCGGTGCCGACACCGGTCGCTTCACCCTGCCAATCTCCTGCCAGATCAGCCTGGGCACGCTCAAGGTCATCAAGATCGGTGGCACCGTTGACATCCAGGGCATTGCCCCGGTTCAACTTGGCCCTGGCCAGGAGTTCTACCTGTCGCAAGGTGCGGGTGCCCTGACCTTGCCCTCTTGGCTGTCCTCGCTGGGTGGCATCGTCACCATCAACAAGGCCGACGCCGTGGTCTCCAGCCTGCGCATCGGGGCAACGCGTTCGACCCCGGCCACCGTGGACCTGGCCAAGCTGTACGACCTGAGCGTGACCGACGTGCCGGTTGTGGCGGGCAAGCCCATCACCGTTGGCCTGCCGAAGACCGGTGACTTCCGTGTCGGCCCCTATGTGGCGCCGGCCGATGGCCGCGTGCAGTTCCGCTTTGAAGGCGCTACCGCAGACGTGACGCTCAAGAGCTCTGTGGGCATCAAGATCAAGGTGCATGCCGAGTGTGTGGCCTCGCAAGGCAATGCCTTGCTGTCCGTGGCGGTGGGTTCGCAAGTTGACGCCAGCAAGCCTGCACTTTTTGAGGGCGAGCCGCTGTCCTACCCGACGGTCGCCGCTGGCAACCTGATCGGCATCGTCAACTCGCCCTACAAGTGCGACATCGGTGGCACGTCATACGACGTGGGCATCGCCGTGGGTGGCGTCATCCCGCTGGCGGTGAAGAAGGCGGGCACCTTGTCGATCACCGAGGCCTCGGGCGCGCTCGTCGTGCCGGCTGCGACGGTCAACAAGATGCTGGACGCGGGCATCACCTCGTTGCAGGGCAAGGTGGACGAGCTCCACTTGGTTGTGGACAACGGCTCGCCGGCCAACCCGAACGTGCTGCCCAATGGCACGCCCTTCCCGTTGACCCAACTGCAACGTGACACCGCCATCACCCTGTCGCTGCCGACCAGTGGCACCGTCACCGCGGGCCCGTTCAAGCCGACAGCCGGTGCAGCTTCGATGGTCATTGGCCTGGGTGCTGCCGCCGCCACTTTCCAGTTCAATGGCAATGGCCAGAACGTGAAGGTGAGCTGCCCGAAGCCTGCGCCTGACGCGCTGCTGGTGGATGCGCCCTTGATCTGATCTTTCAGGGTGAGTGCGCTCACCCGCTGTGAGGCATCACGCCGATGCCCGCCTGGTGCGGGTGTCGGCGTTTGTACTTGCGGGGGGCTCTGCGGCTGCATGCCAGTGG
The DNA here is from genome assembly GCA_947371645.1 of Burkholderiales bacterium. The sequence goes on from CANBQJ010000313.1 coordinate 3,194, forward strand.
TGTGCGACTTGCTTGGCGAGTGGAAGCTCTTGTCCAACCCCTTGCAAATGGGCTGTCGCTGTCGTGTTCACTTCAATTGGCCCCATGTGCGCAGTGAAAACTGGCCTGAATCCGACGGGTAAAGCCTGTGCGTCAATCCTCCGTGGTCGTGCGGTTGCGACATTCAAAGAGGTGGCGCATGGATGAGCCTGCAAGTCCAGGGGGCAAGGAGGAATGGGTCATCTGGAACGGCACATCCGGGATCCTGGTCATGGCGACGATTGGCCGCGTCGAGGCCGGTGAGGGCGGCAACAATGCCTGGATGGATCGGCCGTTCGAGATGCTGGGCCCGTTCAGCCTCGATGAGTTGAAGGCCAGCGGTCGGATCGCCTTCGCTGCGTGCATCGTCCTGTCTCGGCAGAGGTGGCAAAGCGACCAGGTTGAACTGAGGCGCGAGGCCCACGACAGACGCCGTGCCGCGCAGGAGCGGATGCACGAAGGGCATGCCCGGTTCAACGAGGGTCGCCGTTGGCGCAGGCCCTACGGTCACAAGTTCGACGAGCGGCAACATCGAGAGACATTGAACTTGCCGGTCGACGGGTCACTGGAACCCTCACAGATCAAAAAAGCCTATCGGCGACTCGCACAGAAGGCGCATCCCGACGTGGGTGGCAGTCATGAACAGTTTCTGCGCATCACTGAGGCGCGCAATGCGCTGCTGGAGAGGCTGTAGAGGTCTCGATGGTCGAGTTGAACGAGGCC
>CANBQJ010000314.1 GCA_947371645.1 Burkholderiales bacterium
CCAACGGCAACCCCCTGGCCGACTTCTACACGAACGCCCAGGCCCCTGCCAACCTGCGCATCCCCTGCACCACCGTGGGCACGAACGTGCCGACCAACGCCGTCACCTGGACCGCCACCAGCGGCACCATCGACGGTTGCCCGGCTCACTTGACCGCTGCGCCTGCCGCCATCACCACCGCCACGGGCCCGATCGCCGCTGGCCAGAAGATGGTGTCCTTCGACGTGGCCGCCTGGGCTGACCTCTGGTTCTACAGCAACCCCGTCTTCGTGGAAGTCAATGGCTCCACGCTGGTGGCTGGCGTCAAGTAAAACCTGTCGCTTGAGGGTGGCCTGAGGCCACCACAGCAAGGCACCGTGCCAAGTGAGGCACGGTGCCTTTTTCGTTTTGTCATCTTCCTGGCACGAAGCTTGGGTCTACTGCAGGCCCAAGGAGTACCTGCATGACCCAACCTGTCCGCCTTCACGCGATCAACGCCATCGACTTGACCTTGCGCCGACGTCAGTTCATGAAAACCGCCACCTTGCTGGCCGCACCCATGCTGGGCACCTCGGCGCAGGCCTGCGAGTTCTTCGCCAGCACCTTGCGCGTCACCCACCCCTGGACGCGCGTCACCGCCCAGGACGCACCTTTTGCCGTGGTGATCATGAAGATCGACCAGGTCACCCGAAATGACCGCCTGATCGGCGTGCGCACGCCGGTCGCGGCCCGCGCCGAAGTCGCCGGGCTGGAAGGCGTGCTGGGCTTGCAGCGGGGCGGGCAGTCGCGTCCTTCGGGTGTGAGCCTGCCCATCGAGCGTGGCGAAACCCTGCAACTGGCTGAACAAGGCGTGCACGTGCGTCTGCTGGACCTGACCCAGCCCTTGTTGATCGCCCGCTCTTACCCCATGACCTTGATCTTCGAGCACGGCGGTGTCCTGGATGCCGAGCTCAACGTCGACTACGAAACCGCTTGAACCGCATTGCCACGCAGTACACACCATGTCCAATGCCCTGAGCACGGCCCTGCCTGAGGCCACCGTCTCCACTGTCACCCCAGCACTGCCCAGATTGGCCTGGTGGCGAGAGCCCTTGTTGCACTTCCTCTTGCTGGGCGGCCTGCTGTTCGCCGCTGACCACGTGCTCGTGAGCAGAGCGGACGACCCCCGCACCATCGTGGTCGGCCCCGAGGTGGATGCCGAGGCCCGCCAGACCTTCAAGGGCGCCCGTGGCCGCGAGCCCAATGCCCAGGAGCTGGAAGCGCTGCGCCGCGTCTGGCTGGACAACGAGGTGCTGTACCGCGAGGGCCTGGCCTTGCAGGTCGACAAGGGCGACACCGCCATCCGCGAGCGCGTGATCTTCAAGGCCTTGAGCGTGGTGGACGCCAACACCAAACTGCCTGCCGTGGATGACAAGGTGCTGCGCGAATGGTTCGACGCCCACCGCGCCAAGTACGACGACCCCCCTCGCTTTGATTTTCAGGAGGCGGTGCTGGCCGGAGAGCCCAGCGAGGCGCGTGTGCGCGCCCTGGTGGCCAACCTCAGCAACGGCACCGGCGGCGACGCAGAAGCCGGCTTGCGGGTGTTCAAGGCCCGCCCGTTGCCCAACCTGGACTTGAGCTACGGCCCTGAATTCGCCAAGGCCCTGCAGACCCTGCCTGCGCAGACCTGGCAGGCTGTGCACGGCAAAGACGGCTGGCGCGCCATCCGCATCGACGGCGTCACACCCGCCAGACCCGGGCAGTTCGAGGCCTTGCGCCAGGTCGTGCAGCAAGACTGGACCGACGCCACCTTGGCCGCACAACGCAGCGCGGCGGTGCGCAACCTGTCCAAGAAATACACCATTCAGCAGGCAGGAGCCGCACGGTGAACCGCGGCAACGAACGAGGCCGCCGCGTGCTGGCCTGGCTGTCTGGCTTGGTGCTGGGTTGGGCAATGGCGCTGGCCTGGAGCCCGGCGCAGGCGCATGAGATGAGCATGGCCGAGATGCAGGTGCGCGAGGTCTCTCCTGGCGAATTCATCTGGCAGTGGACGGCCTCTGAAAAGCGCTCGGCCGCCGACGACCTGCAACCTGCCTGGCCAGACGGCTGCCGCCCCGAAGCCAATGTGCTGCACTGTGGCGAAGACGGCCTGCAAGGCACGCTCTCCGTCAAAGGCGTGGGCAAGACCTATTCTGCAGCGCTGGTGAAGGTGTTCTGGCTCAATGGCGACAGCCGTGTCTACACGCTGACGGCAGCTCAGCCCACCGTTCACCTCTTCGGGGCTGCAGACGACAACCGTGGCATGGGCGAAGTGGCCCGTGCCTATGTGGTGCTGGGGGTGGAGCACATCCTCTCCGGCGTGGACCACCTCTTCTTCGTGATCGGGCTGCTCTTCCTGGTGGGCTTCAACCGCCGGCTGATGTGGACGGTCACCGCCTTCACCGCGGCCCACAGCCTGACCCTGGCCCTGAGCGCCCTGGGCTGGCTCACCCTGCGCCCCCCACCCGTGGAGGCCTGCATCGCCCTGTCCATCGTGCTGGTGGTGGTGGAGTCGCTGAAGCAGCAATCCACCCTGGCGCGTCGCTGGCCCGCGCTCGTCGCTTTCCTCTTCGGCCTGGTGCATGGTCTGGGCTTTGCCGGCGCCTTGCAAGAAATTGGCTTGCCGCCCCAGCACATGTTCACGGCCTTGCTCACCTTCAATGTGGGTGTCGAGATCGGTCAGTTGATGACCGTGGCGGCCGCCTGGGCCTTGTGGCGCTTGGCAGCAGGCTGGCCGCGCGTGGCCGCCATGCGCACCGCTGCGCTCTACGGCATGGGCACCGTCGCTTCTTTCTGGGCCTGGTCACGCGTGGTGGCCATCTTTGCCTGAGCCGATCATGGACGAAGTCATCCCCCTGTTTCCGACGCCCTTCATGCGCTGTCCCAAGGCCTTGTCGCCTGAGCTGGTGCAAGGCCTGGCCGCGCACTTCAGTGCCATGGCCTTGCAGGACAACAACGCATCGGCCAACCTGTCGCACACCCAGATGCTGCGCCCCAGCGACAGCCCTTTGCTGGTGGACGCCGCCCGCCTGATCACGCCCAAGCTGGCTGAGATGGGTGCGCACCTGTTTGGCGAGCGCCTGGGCTGGTCCATCAAGGAGATGTGGGTCAACGTGCTGGACCAGGGTGGTCGTCAGGCCATGCACAACCATGCCAACAGTTTCATTTCGGGCGTGGTCTACCTCACGCCCACCCACGCGTCGTCGCGCACGGTGTTCATGAAGTCGCCGGGTGGCCATGAGTTCTCCTTCAAGAACGACCACGCCGGCGTGGTCACCGGCCCCTTCAACGCAGAGAAGTGGGTGAGCCCCATGCCCGAACCGGGCGACATGGTCCTCTTCCCCAGCTTCCTGATGCACGCGGTGCCACCCAATGAGGGCGAGCGCCGCATCACCCTGGCCTTCAACGCCATCCCCACCCGGCTCGACTCCTGGGGTTACGCCGTCCAGTTCAGCGCATGAACGTGGGGCGTCGCCAGTCGGCACTGATGGGCCTGATGCTGGCCTCGGGCTTCGCTGGCCTGGGCTACCAACTGGTGTGGACGCAGCAAATGGGCCTGTGGCTGGGGCACGAGTCTGCGGCCGTGCTGGCCGTGGTCGCGGCCTTCTTCGGCGGCCTGGCCGTGGGTGGCGTCTTGCTGGGGCGGCGCATCGAGCGCAGCACCCGGCCTTGGCGCTGGTATGTCGCGTGTGAGGCGGTGATTGGCCTGTGGGCCCTGCTGCTGACGGCCGTTCTGCACCCTGTGGGTGAGCTGCTCTTGCACTGGATCGGTCCCGACCCCACCGCCTTGCGGCAATGGGCGCTGGCTTTTGGTGGCGTTTTCGTCTGCCTCTTGCCCGCCACCCTCGCCATGGGTGCCACCTTGCCGGCCATGGAACGGGCGCGGTCAAACGCCACGGGCGGCCCGCGCGAGCTGGCTGGCCTGTATGC
>CANBQJ010000315.1 GCA_947371645.1 Burkholderiales bacterium
CCGATGCCCTGGCTGCTGGGCGTCATGCGCTGCAGGAAGGCGTGCTGGGCCGCTTCGCTCATGCCCCGTTGCTGCCTGAACACGGGGATGTCGGGGTGATGCCGCTCGAAGTGCGCGGCCATGTCGAGCAGGTAGTCGTGGCTGCTGAAGAACGCGAGGTAATTGCCTGGCCGCGCCTTGAACTGCTGCGCCATCAAGGCCGTCATGGCCTCGCGCGATCGGGCGCGGTCTTTGTAGCGCGTTGAGATGTGGCGCGCCACCTTCACGTCCAGTTGATCCGCAGAGAAGGGTGACGCCACCTCGATGGCCACGGTGTGGTCCGGCAGGCCCAGCAGGGTGTGGAAGAAGCCAGTGGGCTGCAGCGTGGCAGAGAACAAGGTGACGCTGTGGGCGTTGGCCAGCCTGGGCTTCAGGAAGGGCGCGGGCAGCACGTTGCGGATGCACAGGGTAGAGCTCGGCTTGCCTGTTGTGCTTGGCGTCCAGTCGAACAGCGAGTGGGGCCCGAAACTGTCGGCCAACTTGCTCATCTGCAGGCAGGCAAAGTAGAAGCTTTGCAGGTCCGCGTCGACATCGGTGGGGTGTTCGGCCATGTGGTCACCCATGGCCGCGCACAGCTGTTGTAAGGCCAGCAGCCAGTTGGACGGGATGTCATCGAGCACCCGCATGGGTTCGGCTTGCGCCCCTTCAGCCTGTTGTGCCTGTTGTGCTTGCTGTGCCTTGTTAACGCCACGCCAGGCCCGGTGCAGCCTGTCCAGCGGCTTCTTCAAGCCCGGCGGCCCGCGGTGGCGCATGGCGCTGAGGCTCAGCTCATCCAGTTCCGCCGTGTACATCATCCGGCCCCGCTCGACCAGGTTGTGCGCCTCGTCCACCAGCACGCCCACACGCCACTGGTGTTGCTGCATCAGGCCATGGAGCATGGCGTTGAGGTCGAAGTAGTGGTTGAAGTCGCCCACGATCACGTCGCTCCAGCGCGCCAGCTCTTGCGTGAGGTAGTAGGGGCAGACCTGGTGGGCCAGGGCCACCGCGCGCACCGCTTCTTGCGTCCAGCTGCCCTGTTCAACAGCCTGCGCGCGCGCTTGCGGCAGGCGGTCATAGAAGCCCTTGGCCAGCGGGCAGGATTCACCGTGGCAAGCCAGTTCAGGGTGTTCGCAGGCCTTGTCTTTGGCCAGCAACTCCAGCTCGCGCAGCGGCAGGCTCGGGTGGTGGGCCTTGATGCGCGACACGGCGTGCAGAGCGGCCGCACGGCCCGAGGTCTTGGCCGTCAGGAAATAGACCTTGTCCAGCCCCTTGGTGGGACAGGCCTTGAGCATGGGGAACACCGTGCCGATGGTCTTGCCGATGCCCGTGGGCGCTTGCGCCAGCAGGCAGCGCCCCGTGGCGGCGGCCTTGTAGACGCCTTCGGCCAGTTCGCGCTGGCCGGTGCGAAAGGTGTCGTGCACAAAGGGCATGGCCTGCAGCGCCGCATCGCGCGCCTGGCGGTGCGCCAGCTCCAGCGCGGCCCAGGCCTCGAAGCGGTCACAGGTTTGCGCGAAAAAGCCGGCCAGGTCTTCGGCCTGGTGCAGCTCATGGATCACCGTCTCTTTCTGCGTGCCGATGTCGAAGTACACCAGCGCCAGTTCGATCTGCGGCAAGCCCAGCTGCTGGCACATCAAGGCGCCGTAGACCTTGGCCTGCGCCCAGTGCAGGTCACGGTGGTTGTCGGGCAAAGCCTGCAGCGGGCCCTTGTGGGTCTTGACCTCTTCCAGCCGGTTGAGGCGGGGGTCATAGCCATCGGCACGCCCTTTGACCGTCAACAGCCCGTGCTGGCCGCTGAGGCTGATCTCGCTCTGGTAGCCCGCCGGTCGCCGAGATGCCACCAGGGCATGGCCGGCGATGCCTTCTTGCGCGGTGGGCGATGGGGTGAAGCGCAGGTCCAGGTCACCGCGCTTGGCAACGAATTCGCACAGGGCCCGCACGGCCACCTGGTAGCGCTGGGGCTCAGCCGGGCAGGTCATGGGGCGCGGCGTGTTCGCCCACATCGGCCAGCTCGGCCTGTGCACGCTCCAGTGGCCGCTGCACGGGCGTGGCCTTGGCCATGGCCATCCACACGGCAAAAGGGATGGTGCAGGGGGTGTGGCGCGCCGGGCGCAGCATCTCCAGCTGGCCGGTGTCGATGTCACCGTGGATCACCCACACGCCCAGTTCTTCGGGCAATTCTCTGGGCTCGGCCATGCCAGCGGGGAAGACGTAATGGCACTCGCTGCACAACCACTGGTAGGACGCCCGCTTGGCCTTGTGCCGCAAGTCAGAGAACAGGTCTGCGCGGCTGACCTTCACTTCGTGCACCAGAGGCTGCAGGTAAGCGGGGTTGCTGGTGCGGCGCACCGAGAACAGGTCGGGTCGCGCCAGCCGCCACTGAACCGGTGGCCTGGGCTCGGCCTTGAGGCTGCCTTCTGCCTCATCCGCCCACAAGCCTTCACTGGCCATGAAGTGCCGATGGCCCTCCTGTTGGCCCCCTGTGTGTGCGGTCACCAGCGGCAGCGCGGGCGCATCCAGCTCGATTTGCGACCGCAACGACAGCTCGCGCCACACCAACCTGCCTGCTTCGATGCACAGGTCGGCCATGCGCAGGGCCAGCCGGTCGTGGGCGCTGGCCGAGCGGCGGTGCTCCTGGCGGCTTTGCGCCAACACCGCGATGCCCGCGTCGGTGAGCCTCAGGCATTCCTGTGCGGGGTGATCGCCCACCAGGCTCACCCAGCCGGCGGCCAGGAGGTCGATGTCGATCGGGTCGCGGCTGGGCCATCCGGCCGAGCGCCAGATCTTCATCAGACGTGACAGGTGAGGCCGTGTCGGCTTGGTGTTCACAGCAGCGGATTTTGGGGTGTCAGGCACCCTGAAGGCCAGTTCAAATGCTGTATGAATATACAGTAAAACGGCCCGCACATGGTGTCTGGTGCCGGGCGTGGTTGCCAGGTGCCGAGCGGTGCGGGGTGTTTTGACCCAAGGCAAGCCCAAGGCTTTTGCTGATGGCTAGTCTGTCCACAGGCTTGGCATGCCCGGCCGCGCTGCAGCGTGCCCTTTGCCATGGCCGCTGAACATGCCTGCAAACCGGTGGAGGTCAACATGACATTGAACGCAGAGAGCTGGAAAAAGGTGGCCCAACGCAAGCTGCTCAAGAGCAAGGAGTTCAAGGAACTGGACTTGGTGGTTTCTGCCTACATCACGCGGCAAGCGGGTGTCCAGGCGGTGAAGACCAAGTGGGAAGCCTGGGTCAACAAGCTGGGGCGAGAACACAAGACCTACGCCAAGAGCGCCCGCTACTTCCCGGGTTGCGCCCTGGACGATGTCGCGCGCCTGATCGGGACGACGGTCACGGTCGTCGACGGCCACGCCGAGACCCGCACGGTGGTGGAGCTGTTGGCCAGCGACAGCGCCCAGAACATGCTCCGGTCACCGCTGTTGGACTTTGACACCCCGCCGTGGATACGCATCGGCGATGTGTTCGTGTCCTTCCTGGAAACGGGCCAGGACAGCTGGCAGTACCTGGCGACCCAGGCGTTCAGGGACCGCGACTTCGTGATCCTGTCGGGGCGCCATGGCAACGTCATCAACCCCTTGAACCCGGATGGCTCGCTGCTGATCGAAGACGAGGCGCCCCTGATGCCGCCCAACACCCCGGACAAGGATTTGAACGTCGCCGACTCGACCTTCGATCGCGAGACCGCAGCCAAAGTCAATGCCCGTCATGACCGCGCCGGACACACCGTGGACGTGGAGGACATCCGCTACTACCCCATGTACCGGCACTCGGGCGACCAGCTTCGTCAGGTGGTCCTGCACCACCTGGCGGGCAACAAGCTGGTCGTCGTCAACTGGTGCTACAGCTTGTACTCGTTCGTCGTCTCGAAGCAGGTGCACCTGGGCGAAGACGTGAGCAACG
>CANBQJ010000316.1 GCA_947371645.1 Burkholderiales bacterium
ATCACCGCTTGGGCCCGCGCCCAGATGACCTGGGTGCGCTTTGGTTTGCTGGCCGACGGGCTGCAGGCCGTGCTGGCCCTGAGCCTGGCGCTTGGCCTGCTGTGGGCGCACACCCGCCGCATGGGCGGCGCCACCGGTGCCGACTTGCTGCTCATTTACTGGACGCTGAAGTTGCCCGCACTGGGCCAGTGGCTGGCCCAACTGGTGCAACAGCTGGGTGCGCAGGCCAACACCTTGAGCCGGGCGATGGAGCCGCTGTCCGCGCCCACAACACCCGCCGCCCCCGTTGCCGCCCAACCCGCCGCCACCCCCGTGGCCCCTTTGACCGCACGCCCGGCCGGCGTCGCGATCCGCATCCAGGGCGGCAGCGTCAAGGCCGGCGGCCACACCTTGCTTGATGGCCTTGACCTGGCGCTGTCAGCCGGCGAACACGTGGCCATCGTCGGCCCCTCCGGCGCGGGCAAATCCTCGCTGGCGGCGGTGCTGCTGGGCCTGCACCGCCTGTCGCAAGGTCACATCCACGTCGACGGCCAGCCGGCCGCCGTGACGATGCCCGCCGAACTGAGGCCCCACACCGCCTGGGTGGACCCCGCCGTGCAGCTGTGGCGGGGCACGCTGCTCGACAACCTGTGCAGCGCCTTGCCCGACGATCAAGCCCCTGACCTGGACGGCCCGCTGGACCTGGCCCGCTTGCGCGAGGTGCTGCACAAGCTGCCCCAAGGCCTGCAGACCCACATCGGTGAAGGCGGCAGCCTGCTCTCGGGCGGCGAAGGCCAGCGCGTGCGCCTGGCTCGCGCCCTGATGCAGGCCCAGGTGCGGCTGGCCGTGCTGGACGAGCCCTTCCGCGGCCTGGACCGCAGCCAGCGCCAGCAGCTGCTGGCCGAGGTGCGCCAGTGGTGGCGCGGCAGCACCCTGCTCTGCGTCACCCACGACCTCAGCGAAACCCTGGCCTTTGACCGCGTGCTGGTCATCGCGCAAGGCCGGGTGGTGGAAGACGGCGCGCCTCAGGCCTTGATGCAGCAGGCATCGCACTACCGCGAGCTGCTGGACGCCGAACAGAGCCTGCACGCCGAACTCTGGCAACAGCCCGCCTGGCGCCGGCTGCACCTCCACCCCGAAGGACTGCGCGCATGAGCCCCATCGACCTGGCCGCCCTGTGCTGGCCCGAAGCGCGCGTGCACGAGGCCCTGCACGCCCTGGCCCAAGCCACCCGCATCGCCGCGCCTGTGGCGCCCTGCGGTGTGACCCTGCCCGGCACCTCGCCTCGCGCCGAAGCCTTGGGTCCCTGGATGCAGGGTGCGGCACAACAGCTTGGCCTGGAAGCAGAAAGCCTGTCCACCCGCATCGCCGACATCGACAGCCTCATCCAGCATGCCGGCCCCGCCCTGTGGCGCCTGCCCCTGGACGCCGGTGCGGGCGTGCTGCTGCTCTTGCCGCGCCACGGCAGAGGCGTGCGTGTGCTGGCCCCCGATGGCCAGGCCCACCGGCTGCCCGCCCATGCCCTGCGCCAGGCCATGCTGGCCCGCATTCAGGCACCTTTCGAGCCCCTGGTGCAGGCGCTGATCGACCGAGCCGCCATCCCCGCGCGCCGCCAGCCGCGCGTGCACGCCGCCATGATGCGCGAGCACCTTGGTGAACACGCTTTGGGCGAAGCCTGGCTGCTGCGCCTGCCGCCCACAGCGCCCTTCATGGCGCAGCTCAAGACCGGCGGCACCTGGGCGCAGCTGCGCGGCATGCTGGCCCTGTTCGCCCTGCTGTATGCGCTGGAGCTGCTGGGCTGGGGCCTCATCGGGCGGGCCACCCTGGACGGCCACCCCGACACCGGCTGGTGGCTCGCCTGGGCCCTGCTCATGTTCACCCTCATCCCCATGCGCCTGCTGGGCCAGTGGCTGGACGCCAGCCTGAGCACAGGCTTTGGCCGCGTGCTCAAGGCCCGGTTGATGGCGGGGTCACTGGCCAGTGACCTTGGCGCCCTGCAACAACAAGGCAGCGGCAAGCTGCTGGCCCTGGTGATGGAGTCTCAGGCGCTGGAAAGCCTGGCCGCACAAGGCGGCTTCAGCGCTTTGATCTCGGCGATGGAGCTGATGTATGCGGCGCTGGTGTTGATGGCTGGGGCCGGCGGCCTGGGCCACGTGGCGCTGATGGTGGCCTGGATGACGCTGGGCATGCTGCTGGTCCGCCGCTTCCACCTGCGCCTGTCTGCCTGGACGGCTTCGCGCATGGGCATGACCCGCCGCTGGGTCGAGCACCTGGTGGGGCACCGCAGCAAGCTGGTGCAAGCCCACGGCCAGCGCCACCACCACGCCGACGACGAAGCCCTGAACGTCTACATGGCCCAGTCGCGCGCGCTGGACGACAGCCTGCTGCCCATCCTGACCGTGCTGCCGCGCGGCTGGCTGCTCGTTGGCCTGCTGGGCCTGGCCCCTGCCCTGATGCGTGCTCCCGGTCACAGCCCCGACGCCACGGGCCTTGCCTTGTCCCTGGGTGGGCTGATGCTGGCTTACCGCGCCCTGGGCGGCTGGAGCATGGCCTGCGCCTCGCTGTCGCGCGCGTGGATCGCCTGGCAGGCGGTCAAGCCTTTGTGCCTGGCGGCGTCATCAACCCCGAGCACCACGCCAATCCACACCCTGCTCGACCATGCGCCACACAGCGCCACAGCCCACCCGCTGCTGCAGGTCAGCCAGCTGGCCAGCCGCCACGCGGGCGCCAGCCAGGCGGTGTTCCAGGGGGTGGACCTGCACGTGCGTGCCGGCGACCGCCTGCTGCTGGAAGGCGCATCGGGCAGCGGGAAGTCCACCCTGGCCGCCATCCTCACCGGCCTGCGCGACGCCGACGCCGGCCTGGTGCAGTTCAAAGGCTGGGACCGCCACACCCTGGGCGCGCAATGGCGCCGCTGGGTCACGCAGGCACCGCAGTTCCACGACAACCACGTCTTCAGTGCCAGCCTGGCCTTCAACCTGCTGATGGGCCGGCAGTGGCCGCCCTCACCCGATGACCTGCGCGAAGCCCAGGAGGTCTGCCATGAGCTGGGCCTGGGTGAGCTGCTGGCGCGCATGCCCGCGGGCCTGATGCAGCACGTGGGCGAGACCGGCTGGCGCCTGTCCCATGGCGAAGCCAGCCGCGTTCACCTGGCGCGCGCGCTGCTGCAAGGCGCGCCCATCACCATCCTCGATGAATGCTTTGCCGCGCTGGACCCGTCCACCCTGAAGCAGGCCATGCGCTGCGCCTGGCAACGAACCGAGGCCCTGCTGGTGGTGGCTCACCCCTGAGCTGACACCGCCTTGAGCCGGTACAGCGCGTCCAGCGCCTCGCGCGGCGTCAAGGCATCCGGGTCGATGGCGGCCAGCAGGTCCAGGGCCTGGGCTTCGGCCGGGGTCAAGGTGGGCCCCAGGTCGCCTGCGGCCAGCAAAGCCGCGCCCTTGCCTGACACGCCTGCGGTCATCACATCCAGCGCATCCATGGGAGAAGGGCCCGCATCCAGCTGCGCGAACAAATCGATCTGGTCCTGCGCCTGGGTCTGCTGGGCCTCCAAAGCCTCCAGCGTGGCGCGGGCCTGGCGGATCAGGCCATGCGGCATGCCGGCCAGGCGGGCCACCTGCACGCCATAGCTGCGGCTGGCCGGGCCGTGCTGCAGCTCGTGCAGGAAGACGATGTCGTCGCCCGACTCGGCCACGCCCACGTGCACATTGGCCGCCTTGGGGTGCTTCTCTGGCAGCGCGGTGAGCTCGAAGTAGTGCGTGGCAAACAAGGTGAAGGCCTTGTTGCGGTCATGCAGGTGGCTGGCGATCGCGCCGGCCAAAGCCAGGCCATCGAAGGTGGAGGTGCCCCGCCCGATTTCGTCCATCAGCACCAGCGAGTGTTCGGTGGCCGCGTGCACGATGGCCGCGGCCTC
>CANBQJ010000317.1 GCA_947371645.1 Burkholderiales bacterium
GTAGCCAAACTTGGCCATCAATTCGGGCACGATCTTTTCGCGGTAGATCTGTTGCAGGCGAGCTTGTTGTTGAGCCATGTGGTACCTCGTCAAGCCTTGATTTCGTCGCCGCTGGACTTGAAGACGCGCACTTTCTTGCCGTCAGCCAGAAGCTTGATACCGACGCGGTCACCCTTGCCGGAGGCAGGGTTGAAAATCGCCACGTTGGATTGGTGGATGGGCATGGTCTTGTCCACGATGCCGCCGGTGCTGCCCTTGAGGGGGTTCGGCTTCACGTGTTTCTTGACGATGTTCACGCCATCAACCACCAGGTGGTCGGCGTCAACGCGGGCAGCCACAGTGCCACGCTTGCCTTTGTCGCGGCCGGTCAACACGATGACCTGGTCGCCAGTCTTGAGCTTGTTCATAGGGAACGGTCCTTTGCCTTAACTGTTGCCGAGGGTCACAGGACCTCGGGGGCCAGCGACACGATCTTCATGAAGCGCTCGGTACGCAGTTCACGCGTCACCGGGCCAAAGATGCGGGTGCCAATGGGCTCCAGCTTGGCGTTGAGCAGCACGGCGGCGTTGCCGTCGAACTTCACCAGCGAGCCATCTTGGCGGCGCACGCCCTTGGCGGTACGCACCACCACAGCGCTGTAGACCTCGCCCTTTTTGACGCGGCCACGCGGAGCAGCTTCTTTGATGCTCACCTTGATGATGTCGCCGATGCCGGCGTAACGACGCTTAGAGCCACCGAGCACCTTGATGCACATGACGCTCTTAGCACCAGTGTTGTCAGCGACGTCAAGTCGCGATTGCATTTGGATCATGGTTAAACCCCAACTTGGCCCGATCAGTTGCAGAACCTCACAGTGAGGCCACTTACGCAACAACGAACGGTCAGTCTTGGGCCCGGTAAACGGGCGGATCTGCAAAAACGAGCTGCTTCGAGAACACCCCGGGCATTTGCCTGAGCAGTACTGAGAAGCATCAAGCCGCTCACACCGCAGGCGCCGGGGCCAAAGACAGATCGCTTAAACAGCGAAGCCTTGCATTATGCCTGACCTTTTGCGGATGGGTCAAGCACTTGCGAAGAAATACTCAAAAAGAGCGGTTGGGGGCTCAGGCGGTGCCGCCAACGGTCAGGCCGTCGATGCGCAGGGTGGGCTGGCCCACGCCCACGGGCACGCTCTGGCCTTCCTTGCCGCAGGTGCCGACGCCGCTGTCGAGCTTGAGGTCGTTGCCGATCATGCTGACGCGGGTCATGGCCTCGGGGCCGTTGCCGATCAAGGTCGCGCCCTTGACGGGGTACTGGATCTTGCCGTTTTCGACCCAGTAGGCCTCGCTGGCCGAGAACACGAACTTGCCGGAAGTGATGTCCACCTGGCCGCCACCGAAGTTGGCGGCGTAGAGGCCCCGGTCGATGGAGGCGATGATTTCTTGCGGGTCCTTGTCGCCGGCCAGCATGTAGGTGTTGGTCATGCGGGGCATGGGCAGGTGGGCGTAGCTTTCACGCCGGCCATTGCCGGTGGGCGACGTCTTCATCAGGCGCGCATTGGTGGCGTCCTGGATGTAGCCGCGCAGGATGCCGTCTTCGATCAGCACGGTGCGCTGGGTGGGGCAGCCTTCGTCGTCGATGTTGAGCGAGCCTCGGCGGTCGGCGATCGTGCCGTCGTCGAGCACGGTGACGCCCTTGGCAGCGACGCGCTGGCCCACGCGGCCGGAGAACACGCTGGAGCCCTTGCGGTTGAAGTCACCCTCCAGGCCGTGGCCCACGGCTTCATGCAGCAGGATGCCGGGCCAGCCATTGCCCAGCACCACGGTCATCTCGCCGGCCGGCGCGGGGCGGGCTTCGAGGTTGACGAGCGCGGCATGAACGGCCTGTTCCACGTACTGATCGGTGATGGCGGAAGTGAAGTAGGCCAGGTCGTAGCGGCCACCACCGCCCGCCGAACCGACTTCACGGCGGCCTCCTTGTTCGGCGAACACGGTGAGCGACAGGCGAATGAGCGGGCGCACGTCGGCGGCCAGGGTGCCGTCGGCACGGGCGATCATCACGACGTCGTATTCGCAGCCGAGGCCGGCCATGACCTGCTTGACGCGCGGGTCCTTGGCGCGGGCGCGCTTTTCAATGTCTTCGAGCAGGGCCACCTTGGCGGCACTGTCCAAGGAAGCGATCGGGTCGATTGCGGGGTAAAGGGTGCGGCTGCCCACGACGTGGGTGCCGCCCACCTTGACGCGGCGGCTCTGGCCGGCGGCAGCGATGGTGCGCACCGTGCGGGCGGCGTCCAGCAGGGCGGCTTCGGAGATGTCGTCGGAGTAGGCGAAAGCCGTCTTTTCGCCGGCGATGGCGCGCACGCCCACCCCCTGATCGATGCCGAAGCTGCCGGACTTGACGATGCCCTCTTCCAGGCTCCAGCCTTCACTGCGCGTGTACTGAAAGTAGAGGTCTGCGTCGTCGACGCGGTGGGCCGTGATGACCTTCAGCGCGTTGAGCAGTGTGGATTCGTCCAGGCCGTAGGGCGCGAGCAGGAGGTCGCGTGCGGTCTGGAGGCGGGAAAGGGTGGCGTCGACGGCGATCATGGGACCATTGTAGGCACGCACGGCCACCCAGCGGGGGCCGGGGTCAAACGAACAAACGGGGTTTGGTTCAGAGGTGCAACAAGGCCTCGACGCGCAAGCGCTCGTCGTCCTTGAAATTGGCCTTGATGTAGGTGTCCATGTCCTGGCGGCGCTGGGTGTCCGACAGGTTGCCGGCGGCCTTCAGTCGATCCCACTCGGTGCGGGCACCCGCCAGGCGGCGTTGCCAATCCGCCCATTCTTCGTCGGCCTTGTCGAGGCGGGCTGCGGCGGCCTCGCCGTAGCGGGCCACGCGTTCGGCCCGCACGGCGGCCGGGTCTTTGCCGGGGCCCATCTGGGGCACGGCTTCGCCCGGATCGGGCGGTGGCGGCTGGCCGGACTCGAGCTGGGCGTAGTACTCGCGGAAGTGCTTTTCGTCGGCAGAGAAGAAGGCTTCAGCCCAGTCCGCACCCAGGATCTGGCGGCGCACGGTGCGCTGCTCTTCGAAGACGGGCATCCAGGTGCTGCGGTCGTTCTGGACAAACTGGTTGCGGTAGTCGTGTGTGCGCAGCTGCCAGTACTTGTCCCAGATGTCCATGATCTGGGCGGAGACCTCGGGGCCATTGGCCTTGGTGGCTTCATCGGCCACCAGTGCCTTCAGGTCCTGGATGGTGACTTCGCCAATGCCCAGGATGTAGTACTCGAAGCGCTGGCGCAGGCCGATGCAGGGCTTGAGCTTGGCCTCGGTGATGCACCAGTCGCCGGAAGGTTCGGTGCCGGCCAGGGAACCGTCACGGAACAATCGCGTGCGGACTTGCTCGGGCGTCAGTGTGGCTGACGTGGGCGCGGCCGCAGGGGTTTCGCCTTCCGTGCTGCCAACGCCAGAACGAACCAGATCCCAGGTACTGCCCTGCGGGCCGGCACCTGGCGGCGACATGCCGTGCTGGTTGGCCCAAAATGCCGCGGCGCCCACCAAGGCCGCCACGGCTACGCCCGCCGCCATCTTGCCACGCGTCACCATGTTGTCTTGTCCTTCTCGTGCTTGTCTCCGCACCATGGGCTCAGACCTGCTCAGGCCTGGCCGGCGCGCGCTGATTATGGATCGCTCAACGCAAAAGGGGTAGAGGACAGTCGTCCATCTACCCCAGATTTGTGTGGGCCGCCGTGGCGGCACGCACACGTCAGCGCAGGATCACAGGCCCAGCAGCTTCAGGCGGGTGGCCTGAGACTTGTACCAGGCGACCGGATCCGGTGCGCCCTTGCCGATGGTGTTGAGCACCTGGTTGATCTCGTCCAGGTGGTTCCAGGGGTAGTTGTCCTTCAGGACCTTGCCCCAGTGGCTGGA
>CANBQJ010000318.1 GCA_947371645.1 Burkholderiales bacterium
AGTCTGCACCTCGGTGTTCGACGCCGAAGCCGGTCTGGCCCTGGACAGCACCTTCGTGAAGGTCGTGTCCTGGTACGACAACGAGTGGGGCTACTCCAACAAGTGCCTGGAAATGGCACGCGTGATCGCCAAGTGATGGCGGCGCGCCTCAAGGCAGTTGCGCTTGATCGCCTGATTGCCTGGGGGCGCGATGCCATGCAGCGCATGGCGGCTTGCACGGTGGGCCTGGTGGTGGCGTCTGGCGTGAGCTGGGCGCAGTCGCCAGGCTTTGCCGTTTCTGGCGCCGGCACGAGCCCGTCGGTGCCGCAGGCCGTGGGCCTCATCGTCAAGCTGCGCGATGCCGGCGCCACGCGCGCTGCGGCCGGCAGCGTGGTGGCGCCAAAGGTTGCAGAGTCCGTGGTGCGCATTGCCGCCTCACGGACGCCACCCGACAGCGCCGAATCGCAGCAGCAGCGGCTCACGCAAGCTTTGCAGCGCCGTGGTGTGCGCCACCTGGGCCACCGTGCCACCGCCTTTGCGGCACGGGCCTTGCGCTTCGATGCGCCCATGTCGCGCGACCAGGCCCAGCTGGAAGCCCAGCGTTTGCGCGCCGACCCGGATGTGGAATGGGTGGTGGTGGACGAGGTGCTCCAGCCGCAGGCGGCGGCCTATGTGGGCCAGGCCGTCAACCCCAACCTGGACCCCGACTACGGCGGCCAGACCTGGTTGCAGCCTCGCGCCGGGCTGGCAGACCGCTATGGCCTGGCCAACTTCCCCGCAGCCTGGAGCCAGTTGGTGGGCCGCACGCTCACGCCGGTGACGGTGGCCGTGCTGGATTCGGGCACCTTGCCTGCCGCCGACCTGGATGGCCGCATGTGGCCCGGCTACGACTTCGTGTCGTCTGCCCTGTACAGCCGCGATGGCAATGGCCTGGACAGCGACCCGACCGACCCCGGCGACTGGTTGACCCAGGCCGACCTGGACGCCCTGGCGGCGCAGAACCGCGGCGAAGGCTGCAGCGTGCACACCAGCGAGTGGCACGGCCTGGGCGTCGGCTATGTGCTGGCGGCCATCGCAGGCAACGGCGTCCATGGCGCGGGTGCGCTGGCGCCCTTGCCCGGGCAGGTGATCTTGCCCGTGCGCGTGGCCGGGACCTGTGGCGCAGCGCTGAGCGACATCATCGAGGGCATGTTGTGGTCCGCTGGCGTGGGCTACCAGGGTTCGCCGGCGGCCAACCCGCACCCGGCCCGGGTGATCAACCTGAGCTTTGGCGCCGACGGCGCTTGCAACGACACCCAGGTGGGTTCACAAGACTGGCTGTACCAGCAGACCCTGGCCAGCCTGGCGCAAAAGGGTGCCCTGGTGGTGGCTTCTGCCGGCAACGGTGACCCTAAAACCGGCCTGGGCCTGACCTCGCCCACGCGCCCGGCCAGCTGTGCCGGCGTGCTGGCCGTCACGGGCCTCAACACCAAGGGCTTCAAGGCGGGCTATGCCAACCAGATCGGCAGCGCCGCCCCGCACTTCGGGCTGGCCGTGGCCAGCGGTGACACCAACCAGGGCCTGCTCTACGACGCGGGTTTCAGCACGCTGACCAACACCGGCACGCAAGGGCCGCTGTCTTTCAAGATGAGCCCCCTGCGCGTGGGCACCAGCTTCGCCGCGCCGCAGGCTGCCGCCGTGGCCGCCCTGATGCTGGCCGCAGAGCCCCGCCTGACCGTCAGCGAACTGCTGACCATGATCACCGACCAGGTGCAGCCCTTCTTGCCCGTCTCGGGCTATCCGACCTGCGACAACATCAGCACGGGCCACTGCAGCTGCACCGTGGGCACCTGCGGCAGTGGCGTGCTGGATGCAGGCCTGGCGGTGGCTGCAGCCATCACCCACACGAGCCAACCGTCGACCGGCGGCAGCATCCCAGGCAGCGACACGGTGGTGAGCACCTTCACACCCGATCGCGGCACCGGCGTCAACACCGCGAGCCCCAGTGGTTCCGGCGGCGGCGGGGCGGTCGATGACCTGGCCTTGCTGGCCCTGCTGATGCTGGCGGCGCGGTGTTCATGGCGCCCCGTCAGCCGATCGCTCAGCCTCGGCAGGCCACGAAAGCCTTGCCCGGTGGCAGCTTCAACGCCGACAGCTTGACCTGCTGGCCTTCATCGGCGGCGGGCACGCGCAGGATCTGCACCGACATCGGTGAGCGCACCTTGACGACCTGGGCCGTGCGCACACCGCGGTTGCCCACTTGCGTCAAAGCCTGTTTGGCATCTTCTTCGCTGTTGAAGCGCCCCAGCGACAGGCCCTGGGCCAGGTTGCTGGGCGTGCGCACTTCTTCAAAGTTCAGGCCCTTGATGCGACGCAGCTCGGCTTGCTTGCGCTCCAGCTGGTCGCCATCCTTGTAAGGGCCCATGTAGACCAGCCACAGGCCGGGCACGGCCACCGCCTGCGTGGTCCAGTGGCCTGCTGGCAGCACCCGCTTGACCTCGGCTTCGGCGGCGGGCCATTCGCCAGCCAGGAAGGGGCCGGCTTCCACGCAGATGGGCGGCTTGCCTGGGGGCTGCCCCGTTGCGTTGCTGCTCAGCTGGCCGGTGCCCATGCTGGCCGCGCTGGCCGCGGCACTGGCACCTTCGCCGCTGGCGGCATCGCTGCTGCTGCTGCGGGTTGACGCAGCCGATGCGGCGTCAGACGCGGCCGAGGCCGAAGGCGCGCTGGCCGCTGCAGGCAGGCGGGTGGCGCCTGAAGCCGCCGGTGAGACCACCTGCACCTGGTCCGCATGCTGCTGCAGTTGCAGGCGCTGGGGCTCGTGCTGGGCATCGGGGCGCACGCCCACCACGTTGTTGAGCCAGCCCTGCGTCCAGGCGCAGAAGGCGGCATTGACCAGCAACAAGACAAGCACCAGGGCGCGCAGCATGGGGGTGTGGGCGTGAGGGCGGTAAAGAGGCAGGAGGGGTGTGGGGGCAGTTCAGGGCGGTGCCGTGGGCAGGCCGGGCAGGTCAGGCAGGGCGGTGGAGCGCACGCTGACCTCGCCGCTGGTGCACGTCACCAGCCCTTGTGAAGTATGCACGAGCAGGGCGCCTGAGCCGTCCACGCCCTGGGCGACGCCGGTCTGGCCCTGTTGCGGCCATGCCGAAGCGGGGCTGCTCAAAATCACGTCCTGGCCGGCCAGCACGTCCAGCCGCTCGAAGGCCTCGCGCCAGGGTGAGAAACCCGCCTGCACGAAGGTGGGCAAGGCTGCCAGCAGCACGGGCACCACGGCCTGGGCCAGGTCGCCCACATCGGGCAGGTGCGCTGGCTCATGCGCATCGAAAGCATCTGCCAAAGCCGCTTGCGGCCAGGCCACCGCCTCTTGCGGCGGCAGGACATTGAGCCCCAGGCCGATCACCACCCAGCGCTCGCCAGGCGTCAGCTGAGGCGCCGGCGTGGCTTCGATCAGGATGCCGCCCAGCTTGCGGCCCCGCCACAGCAGGTCATTGGGCCATTTGAGGCCCAGCCCCGCCGTGTTCGCACCGATGAGCGCGTGCATGGCTTGCGCCGCGCACACGCCCACCACCAGCGACAGCGCGCTGCCGCCACCCGGCGTGGCGTCCAGCGACAGGGGCACACCGATCGACAGGGTCAGGCAGCGGCCCTCTTCGGACAGCCAGCTGCGGCCCAGTCGCCCGCGCCCGGCGGTTTGCCGGGCGGCCATCAGCACGCAGGGGGCGGTGTCGCCGCGACGGCCTCGTGCCATCAGCTCGGCATTGGTGGAGCCCACGGTGGGCAGCACTTCCACGCTCAGCGTGGGCCACTGCGGCGAGGACGCCAGCCAGATGGCCTCGGCAGCGCGGTTCAGCACCGCCACCGTCGGCGTGGTCACCGGGCTCAACGTGGTCAAGCCTTCTTGGTGGCCTTGACGACCTTGACGACCTTG
>CANBQJ010000319.1 GCA_947371645.1 Burkholderiales bacterium
GCCACCGCAGCCCAGCCGCACAAACCCAGCACCAGCAAGGTTGCACTGCCAGGCTCGGGAATGGCTGCGGGGTTCGAAAAGCTGAAGCTGCCCCTGAGGGTCTCCTTCACCACGCCATCGACGCCACCAGCGTTCATGTCGAAACTCAGCGCCAGCGCAGCCACCTGGCCGGTGTCGCTCAGTGTCAGCTCGGACAGGGTGAAGCTGCCCCATTGCACTTGCCCGGACGTGACTTGGCCGACGTAAATCGAGAAGCCGGGTTGGCCGGCCACATTGCCTCGGCTCAGCGCATTGTTATAGGTGCCCAGCGTGATCGGGGCGTTCAGCCTGCGTGTGTCCACCGACAGCAGGAGCTGCGGCCAGCCGTCACCATCGGGATGCCCCAATGTGAACAGCTCAGGTGCTGCGTTGTTCAGCCAATCGCCGATCGTCTCGCTCGGGAAGGTCTCATCCCAGTAGACCGGCGCGCCATTCACGGGTGTCTGTGCCATGACCAGGTGCGCAGATTGCGCGGCAACCTGACTGGCCCACAGCGCCAACACACCGCACGCCACAGCCGGCGTCATCATGCGAAAAAGCTTCATGATCCTGGCGCGCTGCGCCCCCTGATGTTGATTTGCCTGAGAGCATAAACGAGCCCCAACCCAGGTCAACACAGCAATCAGGGGTGCCGCCGATCAGGCCAGCGTCACAGGGATCCCATCGCGCTGCATCTGCGCCTTGAGCGCCGCCAGCTCCGCCTTGCGCGCCGTCAGGTACAGCGTCAGGCCGCCATCTTTGGCCGGTGTGGGCGTGACCATCACCATGCGGATGGTCATGGGCGTGATGTCGTACCAGCTGGGCGTGCCACTGCCAAAGTCCACCTCGTACATGGGGAACTGCACGCAGTTGTTGAGGATGAGCCCGGCGTTCAGCGTCTCGATGGTGGGCTTGAAGATCAGGCGCCACACGGCTTTTTTGAGGCGGTAGGTCTCGGTCAGGGCCAGCATCTTGAGCAAGGCCTCGGTGCTGACCTGCTCGTTGGCCGGGCGGCACTTCTCGGCCAGCTGCGGCAGGCTGCCCTGGGCCAGCTCTTCGGCGGTGTAGCGGGCCTCGGCATAGCACAGGGCATTGCCGAAGAAGTCTCGGGGCAGCTTGAGGCGGCGCTTGTAGCGCAGGTCCAGCACGATGCCCACGCTGCGGGCCACGCCCTTGGGCATCACCGGCGAAAACGCCTTCATCAGGTAGCTGGTGACCAACTCCACGCTGCTCACGCCCGCCGACGTGGGCGCCAGCTCGGCCTTGGCCTGTTCGCGCCAGCGGTTCACGGTGGCCGCCGGGATCTGAAAGGTCTCGCTTTTGAGGCTGAACAGCGCGTGCCAGCCCAGGCGCAGCATGGTGCCGGCCCATTGCCTGAACGGCGGCGCCACCATGAGGTCGTAGGCTTGGGGGTCGGGCTCTGGCTTGCCCAGGTCGATGAGCACCTGGCGGTTGAAGGTCTGGCTCTTGACGGCCTCACCCCGGCACGCCCTCGACCAGTCCTGCATCATTCCCCAGAAGCTGGAGCCGTCCACAGCCGAGTGCGCCTGGAAGCCGCAAAACAGCACGCCACCATCGTCGAACACATGGAAGTTGATCTGCATGAGCGGCTGGTCGTGGTCCACGACCTTCCAGGGCATGTACATCTTGTAGAAGTGGTGGATGTCCTTGCCCACCGGCTTGTGGGGGCCGTAGGGCATGGGGCCCTTGCAGCGGTAGACGTTCCAGTCCATGCCGGCGTCGTTGCTGTCCAGGTAGACGTGGCCGTCCTTGTCCTTCTTGTAGCGGCCGGCCAGGTTGGGGTAGCCCGCCAGCACCGTCTTGAAGGTGCGTTCGGCCAGCTCCAGGTCCAGCCCCTGCTTGAAGCACAGGATGAGCGGGATGCCGGCGTGGGCGTGGAAGATGTCCAGCCCGCTGAGGTAGTCGGGGGCGGCGGCGGTGACGCCCGCGTGCAGGCGCTTGCTGGAGACCAGTTGGGGACGCGGCTTGGACATGGCGTGAGAAAGATCAGGCGGGACGGGCAAGTTGACAGGGGTGCGGCGCGATGCCTTGGGCGGCCAGGCGCTGCTTGACGGCGCGCAGCTCGGCGCGGGTGGCGCACAGGTGCAGGTCCACGCCGCCATCCTTGTCGGGCGTGGGCGTGAGCGTGAGCATGCGGATGGTCATGGGGAATGTCTCGTACCAGCGCGGACAGCCGGTGCCGAAATCGAACTCGTACACCGGCAATTGCGAACAGTTGTTCTGGAACAGCGATGCGCCCAGCGTGCGGGCACCGGCACCCAGCACCAGGCGAGTCACCTCCTTGCGCTGCCGGGCCTGCTCCAGCAGCGCCACCTCGCGGGTGACGTGCTCGGCGGTGATCTGCTCGCGCACGGGCGAGAGCGCGCGGGCCGCGTCGATCACGCTGCCGCTGCGCAAGGTGGCTTCGCTCACGCGGGCCTCCGGGTAGCACAAGGCGTTGCCGAAGTAATCGCGCGACAGGCCCAGGCCTTTCACGTAGCGCATGTCCAGCACCATGCCCATGCTGCGGTCTGCCTGGCCGGGCCACAGCGGCGACATGGCCTGCAGCACGAAGGCGCTGGCCAGGCGGGCGGCATTGGGCACCGAGCCTTCAGGCTGCTCGGCCTTGGCCTGCGCCTGCCATTGCGCCACCGTGCTGGCCGGGATGCGGAACACCTCTTTGCGGATGTCAGTGAGCGCACGCCAGCCCAGGCGGGCCATCAGGCCGATGAAGCCGGGCAGGCTGGGCTTGTACAGCGTGGCCAGGCCTTGCGTGGGCACCTGCGCCTGGCCGATGCGGATCATCTGGTCGCGGTCGAAGGTCTGGCCCACCATGGGCTGCCCCAGGCAGGCACGCGACCAGTCCAGCATGAAGCCAAACAGGCTGGAGCCGTCGAACTGCGAGTGGATGATGCGCACCAGCAGCGTGGCGCCGCCATCTTCAAATTGGTGCACGCTGATCTGCAGCGTGGGCGTGTCCTTGCCCACCACCTGCCAGGGCATCACATTGGTGTAGAACTGGCGGATGCCGCCCATGGCGGGGTGGTGTTCGCCCACGGGCGTGGGGCCCTTGCAGCGCAGCACGCGGAACTGCACGCCGCTGTCGCTGCCATCCAGATAGGGCAAGCCTTGCGCGTCCTTCTGGAAGCGCCCGCTGACGATGGGGTAGCGGTGCAGGGCATCTCGCAGGCCCTGCTCCAGCCTGGGTACATCCAGCCCCTGGGGGTAGACCAGCAAAGCCGGCACCGCCATGTGGCCGTGGAGGATGTCCACCCCGGTGAGGGTCTGGCGCGGGCCAGAGGTGCCCGCTTTCACCCATTTGTCTTCAACCAGGGTTGACTGCAACTTGAACATGCCGATGCCCGACGACGCGCTGTGGAAATGGTTTCGCCCTCCCCAGGCTCACCCCGGGCAGGAAGGGCGGATTTTCACCGACGGCGCCAAACGCGCCCGGCGGGGCTTACCCGTGCCGCCCCCCGGATGGGCACCCTCGGCCCGCCATCCACACCCCACCGAATGCGGGGCGATCAAGGAAAGACCGCATGCCCCCACGCTGGCGTGATGCGTAAACTGCCCCGTTTTGTATCGGAGTCCGCTTGTGGGTGGCAATGTGTGGGGCAAATTGATCTCGGGCCGCTGGAGCCTTCCGCTGGCCGCCCTGGTGGGCATGCTGCTGGTCGCACCGGCCATGAACCTCGGCCTGTTCGGGGATGACTACCTGCACTGGGCCATCCTGACCGGCCGTGTGGTCAACCCGCAACCGGGCTCATTCTTCGGGCTGTTCAACTTTGCCGA
>CANBQJ010000320.1 GCA_947371645.1 Burkholderiales bacterium
TTGAAGCGGGCGTCTTCAATGACGCCGGTCCTGGGGTTGACCTTGATCTGCAGCTTCATCACGTCGCCGCAAGCCGGGGCGCCCACCATGCCGGTGGCCACGCCATCGTCGTCGGCACCGAAGGAGCCCACGTTGCGCGGGTTCTCGTAGTGATCAATCACTTTGTCGCTGTAGGCCATGTTGCGGACTCCTGAGGGGTGTCTGGTGAGCAGAGGGGTGTAGGGGGGAACCGGGGCGAGCGAGAAGCCAGTGCTTCAGTGCTCGGCCCACTGGATGCTGTTGAGGTCGATGCCGGCCTGGACCATGTCCCACAGGGGGCTCATGTCGCGCAGCTTGGCCACCACGTCGCTGACGCGGGCGATGGCGAAATCGATCTCTTCGACCGTGGTGAAGCGGCCGATGGTGAAGCGCACTGAGCTGTGGGCCAGCTCATCCGAGCGGCCCATGGCGCGCAGCACATAGCTGGGCTCCAGGCTGGCCGAGGTGCAGGCCGAGCCCGAAGACACGGCGATGTCCTTCATGCCCATCAGCAGCGATTCGCCTTCGACGTAGTTGAAGCTGCAGTTGAGGTGGTTGGGCGTGCGGCGCTCGAAGTCACCGTTGATGCTGACGTGGTCCATGGCCTCCAGGCCCTTCCAGAGGCGGTCGCGCAGGCTGCGGATGCGTTCCAGCTCGGTGCCCATTTCCTTGGCCGCGATGTGGAAGGCTTCGCCCATGCCGACGATCTGGTGGGTGGGCAGGGTCCCCGAGCGCATGCCGCGCTCGTGGCCGCCACCGTGCATCTGGGCTTCGATGCGCACGCGGGGCTTGCGGCGCACGTACAGCGCGCCGATGCCCTTGGGGCCGTAGCTCTTGTGGGCCGACATCGACATCAGGTCGATGGGCAACTCGCTGAGGTCGATGGCGATCTTGCCGGTGGCCTGCGCAGCGTCCACATGGAAGACCACGCCCTTCTTGCGGCAGATGGCGCCCAGGGCGGGGATGTCCTGGATGACACCGGTCTCGTTGTTCACGTACATGACCGAGGCCAGCACGGTGTCGGGGCGCAGGGCGGCTTCGAACTCGGCGACGTCGATCAGGCCGGTGTCCTTGACGTCCAGCACGGTCACTTCAAAGCCTTCGCGTTCCAGTTCACGCATGGTGTCCAGCACGGCCTTGTGCTCGGTGGCCACGGTGACCAGGTGCTTGCCTTTGCTCTTGTTGAACTGGGCGGCGCCCTTGATGGCCAGGTTGTTGCTCTCGGTTGCACCGGAGGTCCACACGATTTCGCGGGGGTCGGCACCGATCAGCAGGGCAACTTGTTCGCGGGCCAGCTCGACGGCTTCTTCTGCGGCCCAGCCATAGGCGTGGGAGCGGCTGGCCGGGTTGCCAAAGCGCTCCGTCAGGTAGGGGATCATCTTGGCCACGACGCGCGGGTCCACTGGGGTGGTGGCGGCGTAGTCCAGATATACCGGGCGGTTGGCGGGCACGTTCAGCTGCGACATTCGGGGCTCCTGGTTCCGGTTGCTGGGCCGCCTCTGCGTCTGTTGGGGCAGTGGCTTTGGCGGCCGTCTCGAAGGTCTCTTCTGCAAGCTGGATGCCAGCTCTGCCCAAGTCGTGCCCTTCAGAGCCAAGTGCTTGATTTGCTTTGAGCCAGGTCAAAGTCCCCCTGACGCCAAAAGGGCCAATGGCTGGTGCGCTTGCGACAAATCCGCGTGACGTTTGTCGGGTTTGTCTGGACGCTTGGGGAGGGTCTCCCAGCAAATCAGTTCGGCATTGTTTTTGCGCTGTCTTGCTCAGGTGGCCCTCACCGTTTCAGGACACGACATGCCGATCTACGAATACCACTGCCCCCATTGCCAGAACGCGTTCGAGAAGCTGGTGCGCAGCGACACCGTGGTGGCCTGCCCGCAATGCGGTGCCACCGACGTGGCCAAGTGCGTGAGCGCGCCTCAGCCACCGGGCAAGAGCGCCGGCATCATCCGCCGGGCGCGTGCGCGGGCCGCTGCCGAAGGTGAGCTGAGCAACTTCAGCGCGGCCGAGCGGAACAAGTTCTGAGGCGTCAAGCCTGGATGTCGGTCAAGGCGGCGCAGCCCATCAGGGCCATCGTCAACTCCAGCTCGTCACGCAGGATGCGAAGGGCCTGGGCCACGCCCAGTGCGCCATTCGCCGCCAGGCCCCACAGGCAGGGGCGACCCACCAGCACGGCGCTGGCGCCAGCCTGCAAGGCCACGAAGGCATCGCGGCCGCTGCGGATGCCGCTGTCCAGCAGCAAGGGCACACGGCCCGCCACGCGTGGTGCGATTTGTCTCAAGGCCTGCAAAGGCGACACGCAGCCAGGCAAGACCCGCCCGCCATGGGTGGACACGATCAGGCCATCGCAGCCCAGGGCGATGGCGGCCAGGGCGTCGTCCACATGCAGCACGCCTTTGAGCAGCAGCGGCACGGGGCATTGGGCGCGCAGCCAGCGCAGGTCTTCCCAGGTGGGCGCCTGGGCCATCCAGTGTGAAAAGACCGAGCCGGTGTCAGGGGCAGGCACCACCCCCGTGGCGGGCAGGTTGACGGCGCTCACCCCGGCTGGCAGCAACAGGCTGGATGGCTTGACGGGTGCATCCACCGTGAACACGACGACGGGGCAGCCAGCGGTCAACGCTTTGTGGAGCAGGGCCAAGGTGGCCGGGCGGCTGCCTTGCCAGTAGAGCTGGAACCAGGGGGCGGTCGGTGCCTGGGGGCCGGCCACACCGGCGTCGTCGGCCAGGCCTTGTCGGTGGGCCTGAACGATGTCGCCAAGGGGCTGGCTGGCCAGGCTGCTGACCACCGACTGGCCGCCCTGTGCGGCCGCGGCCATGGCCAGGCCCTGGTCACCGTCCGGGTGGCACAGCAGCGCATAGGCCAGGGGGGCAAGCAGCAGCGGGTGGTCCAGCGCCTGACCCCACAGCGTGAGCCTGGTGTGGCCGTGCGCCAGTGGCCGCAAGGGGCGCGGCGTCAGCGGGTGTTCATCGAACACCGATGGGCAGGGGTGGTGCGCGTCGTGCGCGCCCTGCTGAACGTGGGCCCAGACCTCGGCGGGCAGCAGCGCCTGGGCGCGGTGGCGGAGGTCATGCAGGTTCAAGGCTTGGGGTGGGCTCATGTCTCTGCCCATTGGCGCAGCAGGTTGTGATAAGTGCCGGTGAGCTGCACCACGGGAGCGGTGTCGCCCAGGTCTTGCCGCAGTTGCATCAGCGACATGTCCATGTCGAACAGCAGGCGGCGCTGCTCGGGTGAGCGCACCAGGCTCTGGATGAACAAAAAGCAGGCGATGCGCTCACCTCGGGTCACCGGTGCGACCGCATGGATGGACGATGAGGGGTAGAGCACCAGGCTGCCTGCAGGCAGCTTGACCTGCTGGCGGCCGAAGGTGTCTTCGATGCAGAGCTCGCCGCCGTCGTAGTCGGCCGGGTCTGACAGGAACAAGGTGGCGGAGACGTCGGCGCGCACATGGCCCTGTGCCGTGAGGCGCACCGCGCTGTCCGCATGCCAGCCATAGTGGTTGGCCTGGCCGGCGTAGCGGTTGAACTGGGGCGGGGCCAGGCGCAAGGGCAGGGCTGCAGACAGGAAGAGCCCATGCGCTTGCAGGGCCCGCATCACCTGCTCACGCAAGGCGGGCAAGGCGGGGCAGGCTTCGGCCACCTGCTGGTTGCGTTTGGCTTGAGCGGCTTGCACCCCCGCCGTCTCGGCGCCGTCCACCCATTGGGCGTTGGCCAGTTGCGCGCGCAGCTGCGCCACGGTGTGGGCGTCGATGAGGTCGGGGATGGTCAGCAGCATGGGGCTCAGAAGCGATAGGTGCCAGAGAG
>CANBQJ010000321.1 GCA_947371645.1 Burkholderiales bacterium
GCCGTTTTGCCGGACTCGATCGACGACAGGTCGAGGATCTCGTTGATCAGGCCCAGCAGGTACCAGCCAGCGTGCAGGATCTGCTCGACGCTGTCTTTTTGGTCAGGCGTGGGCGGCGGTTTGCCGCCTTCGATCAGCTGAGTGAAGCCAAGGATCGAGTTCAAGGGCGAACGCAGCTCGTGGCTCATGTGCAGCAGGAAGTCCGACTTGGCGCGGCTGGCGGCGTCGGCCGTCGCCCTGGCCGCCACGAGCGCACGCTCGTTGTTCTTGCGCTCGGTGGTGTCGCTGAACAACACGGCCACCTGGTGCGCCTGCGCCCCGCCCAGGCGAAAGGCGTAGATGTCGAACCAGCGCGCCAGCGCCGGGGCGTGGCGCTCCTCGCGGACCGGGACGCCCGTCAGGGCCACCTGCCCGAAGGTGTCGAGCCAGAAGCCGTCGATGTCTGGCACCATCTCATGCAAGGTGCGGCCTTCGGCGTCGACCAGGCCGGTGTGGCGGGCAAAGGCCGGGTTGAGCTGGAGGTAACGTGCATCGGTGGCGGCGCCGCTGTCATCGAACAGCACCTCGAGCACGGCATAAGCGGCATCGATGGAGTTGAACAAGGCCCGGTAGCGTTCTTCAGACGTGCGCAGCGCCTCGTCTGCGCGGCCGCGCTCGGCCTGCAAGGCGTAACGGTCCACCGCGTTCTCGAGCGAGCGGGTCAGGCTGTCGGCATTGGTCCAGCGCTTGCCAATGAAGTCTTGCGCACCCGCGCTCAAGAGGGGCTGCCCCTCCTCGACAGCGGTGCCGGTGATCACCACCACCGGGCAGGGCGGCATGTCGGTGCCTTGGCACAGGGCTGCCAGAACGGCCAGCGCGTTCATGTCGGGCAGATCGTAGTCGAGCAGCACGCAATCCACCGGCCCGTGCGCCTGTGTCAGCACCTGGCGCACGCCTTCAGCGCCGAGCCGGGCCTCGCTGAACCGATAGCGCCGGGTGCCGCCCCGCAGCAGCATCTGGCGCATGTCGGCACAGTCCTCCGCGTTGTCTTCGATCAGCAGGATGTGCCAGGGTGCCTTGTCCATTGGGCTTTGTCGCTTTCAGGCTGGCAGCACGGCGCTGCCGAGCCAGTAGCCGAAGATCTCGCGCAGCACCTTCAGGTGCATCGCATGGTCCACCGGCTTGACGTGGTAGGCGTTGGCCCCATGGCCATAGCAAAACTGAAGGTCACGCGGGTTGGCCGACGCGCTGAGCACCACCACGGGCAAGATGCAGAGGGCGTCATCGCTGCGCACCTTGAGGAGCACGTCGCGACCGTCATCACCTGGCGTGTTCAGGTCGAGCAGCACCAGCAGCGGCAGCGTGTCGCGGCTGCGCGGGCTGTCTGGCAACTGGCGCCACTGGTGCAACAGACGCAGGCATTCGCTTCCCGAGGCGGCGCGCACGATGGGATGCAGCACGCCGCAGTGCCGGGCAGCATCCTGGACGGTCTCGAAATCGTCGTCGCAATCCTCCACCACCAGGATGTGCCCCGGGCGCATCAACTGGCCCCCACCCGCGTGCCGGGCAGCGTGAAGTAGAACGTGGTGCCGACGTCAAGCGCCGAGTCGATCCAGACACGCCCGCCGTGGCGCTGCACCAGCTTTTGCACGATGGTCAGGCCCGCACCCACCCCGCCGCCGTAGTCGTCGCGCCCGTGCATGCGCTTGAACAAGCGGAACACCTGCTCGTGGTGACGCGGGTCGATGCCGATGCCTTGGTCGCGCACGTAAAAGATGTCTTGCCCGGTGGTGGCAGCGGGCGCGTTGGGACGCTCGGTGGTT
The DNA here is from genome assembly GCA_947371645.1 of Burkholderiales bacterium. Next base: position 1,803 of record CANBQJ010000321.1, read on the forward strand.
TCGCCCGCGCCGATGTAGCCCACCTCGATGTGGGCTTGAGCGCCGTGCTTGTACTTCAGCGCGTTGGACAGCAGGTTGCTGTAGACCTCGCACACGCGGAGCGGGTCGCACTGCACCACGGGCAGCGGGCGTGGGATGTCGATGTGGCTGGGGCTGTCGGTGCCGCTGTGGATGCGAACAGCGCCAGTGATCTCAATGGCGTCCGCCACCACCACGTTGAGGTCGGCAGCTTCAAATTCCAGCTCCATCCGGCCGACGCGCGAGAAGTGCAGCAGCGAATCAAGCAGGCTGTCCATGCGCACGGTCAGTCGCATCAGGCTTTCGGTGCGCTGACGGCTTTGGCCCTGGCCAACGCCATTCGCTTCGGCGCTTTCAAGCAACTGGTGGGCGTAGCGGTGAATGCCCCGCAGGGGCTCCTTCAGATCGTGCGATGCCACATACGCGAAGGCATCCAGCTCTTCGTTGCTGCGCGTCAGATCGGCGTTCAGGTCGGCCAGGCGTTCGCCTCGAGTGATGACGAGCTCCAGCACCAGCATGCGCAGGCGCAACACGGCATCGACCTCGATGTCCGACCAGGGTAGAGCCTGGCCTCGCACCGATTCAATGTAGGTCTCGAACGACACGCGCGGGCTCAAGCGCATGCCGTGCGGGCCGGCGATCTGAGGCTTGTCGTTCGGGTTGCCCGCCCACTTCACCGTGTGCATGGTCTGCGGCCGAAACCACACCAACAGCCCGCGCCGTTGGCGCGAGAACACGGTGGCGAGCAGGCCGCTGGCCACGTCTTCCAGACCGACAGCAGCCGGGCAAACGCTGCCAAGTGCATCGGTGGAGAACACCGGGTGCGTCGCCGAGGCGAATTCTGGCCGCTCGTACAACCATGCTGCCAACTGGTCCAGTTGAAGCGTGTCGGGCACGTTGCCGACGCACCACCATCGGTTCAGGTGGTAGAGCGCTGCGCCGCCAGCGTCGATGGCGTCCAGCAGCGACGGCTGCTGCGTGGTCAGCGCCAGCAGGTCGCCTTCGCGCGCAGAGCGGAGCACCAACTGCTGGTGCACCTCATCGAGCTGGAGGCGGTAGGCCAGTTGCTCGGCCTGTTCGGCCGACTTCAGTGTCAAAGACGCCACCTGGGCCAGCAGCTCGCAGGCTGCCCGCACCTCGTACCTGAATTCGGTGGTCGTGGAATGGTGGCAAGCGATCAGGCCCCAGAGCTCGCCGTCGCGCAGGATGGGCATCGTCAGCGATGCGGCCACACCCATGTTCGCCAGGTATTCGCAATACATGGTCGACGCACCCCGCAACGCGCAGTGCGTCATGTCCAGCGGCAGGCCGGTGTCTGGGTTTGCCAGCGGCAACAACTCCACGAGCGGGCCGGCCGCGTCTTGCAGCGGGCGAATCCAGATGCGCTTGAAGATATCGCGCGCGGGCTGTGGAATGTCAGCGGCCGGGTAGTGCAGCCCCAGCCAGGGCTCGAGCGTGTCGAGCTTGCTCTCGGCGATGACTTCGCCGTGGTGATCGGCGTGGAAGCGATAGGCCATCACGCGGTCCAGACCCGTGATGGCGCGCACCTCCTCGGTCACCTGCTGGCAAAAGGCGCGCACGCTGCCGGGGGCCTGAAGCCGGCCCACGGCCGCTTTCACGAGCATGAAAAAGTCGGCGTCAGCAGGGTGTGCGGCTCGCCCGGTCGCTTCGAATTCCAGCACCGCCACACCGCCGCTGCGGTGAAGGCAGACGTCCAGGGCCGGCACGCCAGCACGCGCTGGCAGGGTGAATGCATAGACCGCGCCGCGGTCCAGTGGATCGCGTGCCAGCATTTCGCGCAGGCGGGCCTCGCCCGCAGCACCCACCACGCGGGTGATGGACTTTTCCAGCAATGACGCAGCTTCTTCACCCAGATGCTGCAGCGTGTTTTCGCTGGCCTGGAGAATCTGCAGGTCGGACAGGCGCAGGACCAGCAAGGCGCCATGCGCCTGGATGCACCCT
>CANBQJ010000322.1 GCA_947371645.1 Burkholderiales bacterium
TGATCGACACCATCATCACCAACGTGTCTGGCTACACGCAGGCCTATGGCGTGGAAGTGCTCAAGGCGGGCAGCAACTTCACCCCCGCTGGCGGCATCGTCTTGCTGCGAGGCAACGCGGAAGCCAACCGCATTGAAGGCGCGTTGAACCTGGACAACTCGATCCTTGCCGGCTATGAAAATGACACGGTCATCGGGGGCAATCTCAACGACGACATCTTTGGCGAGGCTGGCAACGACAGTATCGATGGTGGTGCCGGCAGCGACACCCTGGACGGTGGCTCAGGGGTCGACACCCTGAGTGGCGGCCTGGGCGCAGACACCTACTACGTGGACAGCCTCAGTGACGTCATCACAGAGGATGCGGAAGTCGGCGTGGTCGACACGGTGATCGTCAACGTCAACAACTACACCCAGGCGCTGGGCGTCGAGGTGATGAAGGCGGGTGGGTTGCTCAACCTGGCGGTGGGCAGCGTGCTCACGCTGAAAGGCAACACCGAGGCCAACTACATCGAAGGCGCCTTCCAGTGGGGCAACGCCATCTCCTCGGGTGATGGCGATGACTCGGTGGCCGGTGGCTTCCTCAACGACAGCATCCAGGGCGAAGGTGACAACGATCTTCTGGATGGCCTTGGCGGCAACGACATGCTGGACGGCGGCGCCGGACACGACACCCTCCTTGGTGGTGACGGCAGTGACTCGATGCTGGGCCAGGATGGCAATGACGACCTGGACGGTGGTGCAGGCGTCGACCAGATGATCGGTGGCACAGGCGACGACATCTACTACGTTGACGTTGCTGGAGATGTGGTGACCGAACTCGGCAGCCAGGGAACAGACGTCGTCTACAGCACTGCGGCCGACTACACCTTGACCGACTACGTCGAGACACTGTTCCTCTTTGGGGAGGGTGATCTCCAAGGCACCGGCAATGCACAGGCCAACTCGCTGTATGGCAACGACTACAACAACGTCTTGTCTGGCGGCGCCGGCAACGACCTGCTGCTGGGGCTTGATGGCAATGACACCTTGAACGGCGGCGACGGCGATGACCTGCTCTTCGGCGGCAATGGCAACGACAGCCTCATCGGCGGCAGTGGCAACGACGTGTATGGCTTCTACGCCGACACGGCTTTCGGGCGCGGCAAGGTCGACAACAGTGCGGCAGTGGATGGCATCGACACGCTTCAACTGATGGGTACGACGGCCGACCAGGTGTGGTTGCAGTTCTCTGGCAATGACCTGGTGGTGTCTTTGTTGGGTACCGGCAGTCAGGTCACCGTCACTGGCTGGAAGACAGACGCGGCACACAAGATTGACCTCATCCGCACAAGTGGGAGTAGTGCTGCGGCCAATCAGCAACTCGACCAGGCCCAGGTGCAGAACCTCGTCAGTGCCATGGCGGGCATCTCTGCCACCGTGCCGACCAGCTTGGCGCCGGCGGATGTGACCAAAGTGCAGAGCTACTGGGTTCCTTACAACAGCTGATGACCTTCGCGCCCGCCCACCCTGCATGGGGCGGGCGGGCCCTGGTCCCGCATCTCCTTACACTCATTTTCTGGAGCCATGAACATGTCTCATATCGATGTCATCGACACCGTGGTTGATGCGCAAGACGCGCAACGCACGGCCCTCTCACCCGCGCCGGCCCTCGTCGCCACAACCCTGGCCGCAGCGGCCCTGAGCGCCTGCGGCGGCGGTGGGGGGGGCAGCGACCCAGCCACTGCCAGCGCAGACCCTGAGCAGAGCCTGTACGCGCAAGCCGCAGCGCTCAGCGCCAACATGACCGAACTGGATGCACACCGCTTTCTGGTGCAGGCCACGTTCGGGCCCAAGCCCGGGGAGGCTGCAACCCTGAAGGACCTGCCAGGTGGCTTTGCCACGTGGCTCTCCGAGCAGTTCAACAAACCGGCCACCAGCATGCTGGCGCGGACCAAGGGCAATTTCGAGGATGTCGACAAGATCGGCCCGCTGGACGCGGCGGTCACCAACAGCCCCGGCCTGGACCGCCGCCACGCCAATTCGGCCTGGTGGGAAATCGCGCTCACCGCACCAGACCAGTTGCGCCAACGCGTGGCTTTTGCGTTGTCGGAGATCCTGGTCATCTCCATGCAGACGGGCACCCTGGGTGAGTGGCCCTACATGTGCGCCAGCTACTACGACCTGCTGGTCGATGGCGCCTTTGGCAACTACAAAGACCTGGTGACCAAGGTGTCGGCTCACCCCGCAATGGGCCTGTACCTGTCGCACCTGGGTAACAAGAAGCCCGATGCTTCGCACATTCCCGACCAGAATTTCGCGCGCGAAATCATGCAGCTGTTCACCATTGGCTTGACCAAGCTGAACATGGACGGCTCTGAGGTGCTGAGCGCCACCGTTCCCCCCAGGCCTGTGCCGACCTACACGCCGTATGACGTGGAGGTGTTGTCGCATGTGTTCACAGGCTGGGGCATGGCGAACAACTTTGGTGGCATCGCGCCGCCCAACGCGAACAACGTGGCGTTGCAGACTTCGTTGATGGTGCCCTTTGATGTCTACCACTCCAGCAATGGCCAGTTCCCTCGCCTGGTGGCCAACAAGATCAAGCGGTATGACGCCACGGTGTCCCCTCTTGTCGACCTGACAGGCGAGATCAAGCTGCTTGAATCAACGTTGAACATCAGCTCCACGCCGAACACGGTGGCTGACCGCCAGGGCGCGCTGAACATCTTGTTCTCGCACCCCAACGTCGCGCCTTTCATCGCCAAGCAGATGATCCAGCGCTTGGTCACCAGCAACCCGAGCAAGGGCTATGTGGGTCGCGTGGCCAAGGCCTTCAAGAACTCAGGCCTGAACCTCCAGGTCCTGGTTCAAGCCATCTTGGTGGACACCGAAGCACGCGACACCACCACCGTGCGCAATGACCCGGCCTACGGCAAGCTCAAGGAGCCCATCCTGCGCGTGACGCAGTTCCTGCGGGCGTTCAAGGTGTCGTCCTTGTGCAAAAACCAAAAGGCAGTGGACGCCCAAAACAAGGGCCAATGGCTGGTGTCTCCTACTCCCGGTGTCGCCGGGCCGGACCACGATCGGATCTTCTACTTGGGCCAATCTCCTTTGCTGGCCCCAACGGTGTTCAACTTCTTCCGTCCAGGCCATCTGGCGCCCAACACCGAGATGAGCAAGCTGGGCAAGGTGACGCCCGAGATGCAGATCTGTGGCGAATCAGAGGTGGCGGCCTATGTGCTTTTCATGCAGGACTGTGCCTTCCAGGGCATGGGTAACTACGTCAGCTACGTTGCCACCGGCGCCCCGAATCCGGTCGCGGATCCCGGGCGCAGCTGGAATGTGCTCCCCGACTACGCCGAAGAGTTCAAGCTCATCACGGACACCTTGGTGACCACCCTGGACACGCGTGTGAACAATGTCATCGACAAGGTCAACGTCAAGTTGTTCGGTGGCGTGATGTCAGAAGGCCTGAAGGTGCACTTGCGCACAACCTGCAAGGACATGAGGGAGAAAGGTGAGCAATGGGTGGACAGCAGCCGCAACTCGTCCGCCCACCGTGCCATCGCATCGCTGTTGTTGCTCTGCACCATCAGCCCTGAATACGTGACGCAACGCTAAGGAGGCCTCCATCATGACCAAAGACATTTCTCGTCGCAACTTCCTCAAGCATTCGGGCGCGCTGGGCGCCATCACGACTGTGGGCATGCCCATGGTGATGAACCTGTTGCCGGGTAACGCCTTCGCCGCAGGTGGCGCGCCTTACAA
>CANBQJ010000323.1 GCA_947371645.1 Burkholderiales bacterium
TAGACCTTGCCGCCTTCGGCGATGAACTTCTCGATCTGCTTGTTGAAGTTCTGGTGGCCGGGGAAGGCCTCGTCGCCCAGCTTGGGGAAGCCGCGCTTCACACCCAGGGTGACGCCAGGGCCGTAGAGCAGGATCGAGGTCTCGAAGCCTTTGCGTTGCAGGCGGGTGGCCTGCAGCAGGTTGACGAAGCCGATGGAGCCCTCGAAGGCCACGGTGTGGAAGGTCACCAGGGCCTTCTCGCCAGGCTCGGCCTTCACGTCTTCAAAGACCTTCTCTTCATAGTCCACCAGGTGTTCACCGATCTGGTTGGGGGCTTTGGTCACAGCAGGCATGTGGATCTCCGGTTGGGGTTGGCGAATGCAATCAAGGAAAGCAATCAGGGAAAGGGAAAAGAGGTTCAGCGCGCTGAGGGGAACGGGTGCATGCGCTGTGCCAAAAGCCGGACCGCGCATGCAATCAAGATGCGATCAAGCCCGGGCTTCAGAGGGCGAGGTGCCGCTGTCACCGCAGGGTGCCGCGCCCGCCATGGACGCCAAGCCCCTGAACGCGAACGGGGCATGCGCACCAGCGCAGTGAAGGTGTTGAAAACTGATCAGCGTCATGCACTGCGATCGCGCAGCGGCGGCCCACTTGTGTGCATCACGGATGCGATCAATCAAGCGATCAATGCGGACTTGGGAGGGCAGATGAATGGGCACGCTTCATGCGCTCTACCGCCCATGCACAAACTCACCACCCCCTGGGCCCAACGCCTGCGCGACAGCAGCCAGCCGGCTTACCTGCTCTTCCCTGAGCTGCTGGCCGAAGACCTGCACAGCGGCCGCCTGAGCCCGGGCGACCGCCTGCCGCCCTTGCGCGAGCTGGCGGCCGACCTGGGCCTGAACTACAGCACCGTGGCCCGCGCCGTGGCTGAGGCCCAGCGCCGCGGCCTGATCGACGCGCGCCCCGGGCGGGGCAGCTTTGTGCGCGGCGCTGCGCCCGCCTTGCCCCTGCGTGGCGGCAGCGCTTCAGAGATGACGATGAACCTGCCGCCCGAGCCGCAAGACGCCGCGCTGCTGGAGCGCCTGCGCGAAGGCTGGGTGCAGGTGGGCAGCCAGGCGGGCCGCATGATGGCCGACCTGCGCTACCAGGACTTTGGCGGCACGGGGGCCGACCGCGATGCCGCCTGCCGCTGGTTGCAGCCCTTGCTGGGCCCCACGGCCCGACCCACGCCAGACCGCGTGCTGGTGGGCCCGGGCCTGCACGGCCTGCTGGCGGGGCTCTTGAGCCTGCTGGTGCGCCCGGGCGAGACGCTGTGCGTGGAGTCCCTCACCTACCCGGGCATCAAGGCCCTGGCCACGCAGCTGGGCGTGAAGCTGCACGCCATCCCTGTGGACGCAGATGGCCCTTGCCCCGAAGCCTTCGAGGAGGCCTGCAAGCACCTGAACCCCAAGGCGCTGTACTGCAACCCCACCATGCTCAACCCCACGACGGCCACGGCCACACCAGCGCGGCGCGAAGCCCTGGCCGATGTGGCCTTGCGCTACAGCGTGCCCATCATCGAAGACGACGCCTATGGCGCGCTGCCGCAGCGGCGGCCCACGACGATGGCCGAGCTGGCCCCAGGCCTGACCTGGTACATCACCGGCTTTGCCAAGTGCCTGGGTGCGGGGCTGCGGGTGGCGTATGCGCAGGCGCCCACGGCCGCCGCATCGCAGCGTCTGGCGGGTGCCATGCGGGCGCTCACGGTGATGGCTTCGCCTTTGACGACGAGCCTGGCCACGCACTGGATCAACGATGGCACGGCCACGGCCATGCTGCAGGCCATCCGCCGCGACAGCAACACGCGGCAGGCCTTGTTGCAGCAGTACCTGGGCGACTGGGGCGTGCAGAGCCAGGCGGATTGCTTTCATGCGTGGTTGCCGCTGCCGAGCAGCCTGAGCCCCAATGAGGCGGCGTCGTTCTGGCGTTCACGCGGGGTGGCGGCGGTGGCCAGCACGGCCTTTGCGACCGACACCACGCCGCCGCGTGCGGTGCGGCTGTGTTTGGGTGGGCCGTCCAGCCATGCGCAGGTGGAGCAGGCCTTGCGGGTGGTGGTGGACACCTTGGCGCACCCGCAGCAGGTGCATGCGTCGGTGATGTGAACTTGAGCTTGAGGGGCCGAGCGGCGCGCACGCGGGGCGCGGGCTGGGGTGGGGTGAGTGGTGAGGGGCTGGAGTCGACCCGTAGCAGTCCCTCGACACCACAAACTCGACGCAACGAAGCGGACGCCCAAGTTCACACGTCTTTCAAGGCTCATTCCGCAGATGTACGCCGGGCGAGAACCTCGCTCCGAAGCGTTCGACGAGAAAGTCGATGGCGCTACGAAGCTTTGCTGTCGGTCGCCGGTCAGGAGCGTAGACGAGATGTATGGGCGTGGGCCGGAACGACCAGTCCGGGAGCACCGGGCGCAGCCAGCCTGCGGCGAGCGCGTCGGCAAGTGCGTCCTCCGGCTGCAGCACGATACCGGCGCCGGCGATCGCGGCGTGGCGCAGCGCATCGCCGTGGTCGGCGGAGAACCTAGCAGTGACCGACACGACACAATCCTCCCCGTCGGGGCCGACCAAATGCCAGCGATCATGATGCCGCCAGTAACTGAGGCCGAGGCAGGCGTGCTCGACCAATTCGCGCGGATGTTGTGGCGTACCACAAGCCGAAAGATATTCAGGTGCAGCGGCAAGGATGCGGCGGTAGGAGTGCAGCGAGCGGGCGACCAGGCCTTCGTCGCGCAGGTCACCGATCACGACTCCCAACTCGAAGCCCTGACGCACTCGCTCTTCGGGGCGGTCATCGAGTGCTAGATCGACTGTGACCTGCGGGTGCGCGGCCAGATAGGGCACGAGCGCCGGCGCAAGTGAGCGGCTGCCGAAGCCAACTGGAGCGACCAACCGCAGTGCACCGCGCGGCTCCTGCTGCAACTCGAGTGCACTCGCCTCGGCCAGCGCCACGCCTGCCAACGCCGCGCGGCAGCGTTCAAGGTAGAGCTGTCCGACCTCTGTCAACTGGTGGCGGCGTGTAGTGCGATGGAGCAGTCGCGCGCCAAGCCTGTCTTCGATTGCACGAATTTGCTTCGCGACCATCGTGGCCGAGACGTTGCCGGCGGCTGCAGCGGCCGCGAAACTGCCGCCATCGACCACGCGCAGGAACGTCTCCATGCCAGCAAGCTTGTCCAACATTCAGAACCTATGAGTTTGGAGTGAGCTAAATTCTTGCACGTTTATTCCGCTTGCGATGGCGCGGAGACTAGCGTCTCGCTCGGCACGTCGCCGGGTCCAACCGAGGAGATTGATATGCCCATACTGCGACTGGAAATGCATCCTGGCCGCACACCAGAACAGAAGCGAGAGTTCGTGCGCGAAGCCACGCGCGTAACGGTGGAAATCCTGAAGTGTCCGCCGGAGAGCGTGGACATCGTCATCACCGAGGTGCCGCGCGAGGCGTGGGCCAAGGCCGGCAAGTTGCTCGCGGACGGCTGAGCGGTAACGCGTGGCAACAACCAGAGGTGGTTAGTTGAATGCAGACGCCAGCGAGCGTCTGCACTTGGCCGAGAGCCGCCACACCTCGACCACACCAACGCCCCCTTGATTCACTGACCAAGCGGCCCCAAAGCGCGCAGCACGGAGGCCAATACCCCCTCCGACGGGGCTCCCCAACCCCGCGCGCGAACCTGAGCACCCCCACCACCGCAGCTCAGAACCGCGAGCGCCGGCCTGATTGGGTCCG
>CANBQJ010000324.1 GCA_947371645.1 Burkholderiales bacterium
ACCAACACCATGCCGGCCGAAGGCATCGGGCCACACCCGCAATGGGCCGACCCGCACAAGATCGTGTCCATGGACCCGTGGGGCCACCTGGTGGCCCAGGAGTTCAAGGCGCAGATCGAGGCGGGCATGGACATCCGCCCCACCGTCGCCATCACCAAGGCCCACATCAACATGCCCGAGCTGGTGGCGGCCATCGCGGCCGGCCGCCTGACGCCCGATGGCGACATCCTGCAGGCCAATGGCGACGTGAAGGTCACCAAGGCCGCCATCGACCCGGTCTGGTACCTGCCTGGCCTGGCTGAACGTTTCGGTGTCAAGGAAACCACCTTGCGCCGCAGCCTGTTCGAGCAGACCGCGGGCATGTTCCCCGAGCTGGTCACGCGGCCTGACCTCAAGGTCTTCCTGCCGCCCATCGGGGGCATGACGCTGTATTTCTTTGGCGATGTGAGCAAGCTGGGCAAGACCGAGACCCGCATCGCCTGCCGCCTGCACGACGAGTGCAATGGCTCCGACGTGTTCGGCTCCGACATCTGCACCTGCCGGCCCTACCTGGCGCATGGCATCGAGGTGTGCATCGAGATGGCCCAGCAAGGCGGCGTGGGCCTGGTGGTCTACAACCGCAAGGAAGGCCGCGCTCTGGGCGAGGTCACCAAGTTCCTGGTCTACAACGCGCGCAAGCGGCAGACTGGCGGCGACCGCGCAGAGACCTACTTCGAGCGCACCGAATGCGTGGCCGGCGTGCAGGACATGCGCTTCCAGCAGCTCATGCCCGATGTCTTCCACTGGCTGGGCATCACCCGCATCGACCGCTGGGCATCGATGAGCAACATGAAGCACGAAGCGCTGGTCGCCCAGGGCATCGAGGTGGTGGAGCGCGTGCCCATTCCCGAAGGCCTGATCCCGGCCGACGCCCAGGTGGAGATGGACGCCAAGAAGGCGGCCGGCTATTTCTCCGCCTACACACCGGACGCCGATGAACTGGCCCAGGCCAAGGGCCGGGGGTTGATGGAATGAGCTTGGCGCCCTCCATACCCCCCGCTGTATCGACGGGTGAGCCTGACCAGCCTGGAGGCATGGCCGTGGACCCTGCTCAACTCTTGAACGCACAGGCCGTGCGCCGCCACAGCCAGGCCATCATGGCCCTGGCCCAGGAAGGCCAGGCACGGCATTTCACCTGGCACCCGGAGCGCATGGAGCTGGTCTCGGCCTATGTGAGCAGCGTGATCCGTGAGCGCTACCCGGACCTGAAGGTGCCCTACCACAGCCGCTGGCGCCACTTCGAAGCCGGTGGCGTGGACCGCTGGGCCGCCGTGGCGCACGAACACGGGCTGGACACCCCTTCGGCCCGCCTGCAACGCGCGCGTGCCCGGGTGGACCTGGCCATCGTCAGCGTGTTGCTGGATGCGGGCGCCGGCCCGGCCTGGTCTTACAAGGACGCGCCCACGCAGCAGACCCTGGTGCGTTCTGAAGGCCTGGGCGTGGCCAGCCTGCGCTGGTGGGTCTCCGGTGCCTTGTCTGCCGACCCGCACGAGCCCCTGCGTGCCGATGCCCAGGGCCTGGAGCGTGTGCTCACCGCCGACCTGGGGCTGGCCTTCCAGGTGGCCGACGACAACCCGCTGGTCGGCCTGGACGGACGCGCCAACCTGCTGCGCCAACTGGCGCTGGCCCTCAAGGCCCGTCCCGATGTGTTTGGCCGGCCGGACGCACCTGGCTTGCTGCGGCCCGGACACCTGGTCGACACGCTGATCAGGCAGTCGCCGACGGGCCAGGTGCAGGCCTCGCAGGTGCTGGCCGTGTTGCTGCAGACCCTGGGGCAGATCTGGCCCAGCCGCCATCAGATTGACGGCACGCCCCTGGGCGATTGCTGGCCGCACCCGGATGCGCCGCAGGGATGGTTGCCCTTTCACAAGCTCAGCCAGTGGATGAGCTATTCCCTGCTGGAGCCTCTTGAGGACGCCGGCCTGACCGTGGTGGGTCTGGACGAGCTCACCGGCCTGCCCGAGTACCGCAACGGTGGCCTGCTGCTGGACCTGGGCCTGCTGCAGGCCCGCGATCGAGCCTTCCACACCACCCGCTGGACGGCCGATGCCGAGCCCATCGTGGAGTGGCGCGCGCTGACCGTGGCCGCACTCGATCACCTGGCCGAAGCCGTGCGTGGTGAGCTGGGCCTCAGCGCCCAGGCCTTCCCGCTGGCCCGCGTGCTGGAAGGTGGCAGCTGGGCGGCAGGGCGCAAGATCGCCCTGGCCAAACGCCCTGGCGGCGTGCCCCCCGTGCACATCGACAGCGACGGCACCGTGTTTTGAACCGACCCAGGAGGACACCCATGAGCGCAGACTTCCCCAACCTCACCGTGGTCATGCACCCTTTGGTGCAGCACAAGCTGACCTGGCTGCGTGCCGCAGAGACCAACACCGACAGCTTCCGCAACCTGCTGCGCGAGGTCAGCCAGATGCTGGTCTTCGAAGCCACGCGCGACCTGCCCACCGAGTTGCAGACCATCCAGACGCCCGTGGCCACCATGCAGTCGCCGGTCATCAGCGGCAAGAAGGTGTGCATCGTCTCCATCCTGCGGGCGGGCAACGGCATGCTCGATGGCGTGCTGGCGCTGCTGCCGCTGGCCCGTGTCGGCCACATCGGCCTCTACCGCGACCCGACGACCCTGGAGCCCGTGGAGTACTACTTCAAGGTGCCCTCGGACATCGCAGAGCGTCAGGTCATCGTCGTCGACCCCATGCTGGCCACGGGCAACTCGGCCGTGGCGGCCATCGACCGCATCAAGGAATCGGGTTGCCCCAGCATCAAGCTCATCAGCCTGCTGGCCGCACCCGAGGGCGTGCAGAACATGCTCACGCACCACCCCGACGTGCCCATCATCACGGCCGCGCTGGACAGCCACCTCAACGAGCACGGCTACATCGTGCCGGGCCTGGGCGACGCGGGTGACCGCATCTTTGGCACCGAGTGAGCGATTGGGCACAAATGGACCGATTTTGTGGGCTGACTTGGCCCATGTGCTGAGGGCTGGCGGCCAGACAATGCCTTCGTCCATCCACGACGGGGGTCTCCATGCAATGGTTCACCGATCTGCGCCTGCGCGCCAAGCTCATGGTGTCGATCACGGCCGTGATCGTGCTCATTGGCATGTTGGGGGCCTTCGCGGTGTCCCGCTTGTCGCTGGTCTCGGAGAGCGCCTCGGTGATCGCCAACGTGTGGGGCGTCAAGGCCAAACTGGCCGGTGACATGAACAATGCGGTCGGAGACTACCGCATCGCCGAGTTGCAGTACGCACTCGCCACCAGCGATGCAGAGCGTGTGCAGTTCGAGCAGGCTGCCAAAGACCGCTTTGAGGCCGTCAACAAGTCATTGGCCCAGTACACCCCACTGGTCACCGAGCCCGCCGAGTTGGCCCTCAAAGACAAATTTCTGGCCGATTGGAACGCCTACAAGGACGAGCACTACAAGCTGACCGTGCTGGCCCAGGCCGGCAAGGTGGATGGTGTGCGCGCATGGGCCGAGGGCCCGTCCAAGGACCTCTACCAACGTTACAGCGGTACGCTCGATGAGATCACCGACTACGACGCCAAGGGCGCTCGGCATGCCAGCGAGGACAGTCTGCTCATCTACCAGTCGGCTCGCTGGGCCGTGTTGGCGGGGGTGGCCGTGGTCGCCGCGCTCGGCTTCGCCACGTCCCTGATGGTGGC
>CANBQJ010000325.1 GCA_947371645.1 Burkholderiales bacterium
TGTCACCATGGCCTGAACCCTGCTAGGGTGGAGCCATGCTCGACCTCATCGTTCGCCACTGCACCTTGCCCGATGGCCGCACCAACGTCGACATCGGCGTGCAGGACGGCCTCATCACCGCCGTGGAGCCAGCCCTGCCGGCCCAGGCCACACAAGAGTTGGACGCCCAAGGCCAGCTCGTCACGCCGCCCTTCGTGGACGCCCACTTCCACATGGACGCCACGCTCAGCTATGGCCTGCCGCGCGTCAACCAGTCCGGCACCTTGCTGGAAGGCATCGCCTTGTGGGGCGAGCTCAAGCCCCAACTCACGCAAGATGCCCTGGTGGACCGCGCCCTGGCCTATTGCGACTGGGCCGTGGCCAAAGGCCTGCTGGCCATCCGCACCCATGTGGACACCTGCGACCCTCGCCTGCTGGCCGTCGAGGCCTTGCTGCACGTGCGCGAACGGGTCAAGCCGTACCTTGATTTGCAGCTGGTGGCCTTCCCGCAAGATGGCGTGTTGCGCAGCCCCGGTGCTCTGGCCTTGCTGAAGCGCGCCCTGGACATGGGCGTTGATGTGGTGGGCGGCATCCCGCACTTCGAGCGGACCATGGCCGACGGCGCCGAGTCGGTGCGCCTGCTGTGCGAAGAAGCCGCCGAGCGCGGCCTGCGCGTCGACATGCATTGCGACGAATCCGACGACCCCCATTCCCGCCACATCGAGACCCTGGCCTTCCACACCCAGCGCCTGGGCCTGCAGGGCAGGGTGGCCGGTTCGCACCTCACCTCCATGCACAGCATGGACAACTACTACGTCAGCAAGCTCCTGCCCCTGATGAAAGAAGCCGGCGTGGCCGCCATCGCCAACCCGCTGATCAACATCACCCTGCAAGGCCGCCACGACACCTACCCCAAGCGCCGCGGCATGACCCGCGTGCCCGAACTCCTGGCCGCTGGCGTGCCGGTGGCTTTTGGCCATGACTGCGTGATGGACCCCTGGTACAGCCTGGGCAGTGGCGACATGCTGGAGGTGGCCCACATGGGCCTGCACGTGGCGCAGATGACCGGCCAGTCGGCCATGCGCCAGTGCTTCGATGCGGTCACCAGCACGCCTGCCCGGATCCTGGGGCTGGACGGCTACGGCCTGGCGCCGGGCTGCCACGCGGACTTCGTGCTGCTGCAAGCGGCCGACCCCATCGAGGCCATCCGCTTGCGCGCCACGCGACTGGCCGTCGTGAGACGGGGCAAGGTGGTGGCCTTGACCCCACCTGCCACCGCCCGCCTGGCCTTGCCAGGCCGCCCCGCTCAGGTCGATTTCAGGCTGTGAGGCTCACGGCGCTGGTGGACGCCGATCCTGTCGATGTCGATGTCGATGACGTGGCCGCACCGGACGTCGCCCCCGCCGACTGCTGACCCATCTGTTGCATGGCTTCGAACAAGGCGCGCAACTTCTTCTCGAAGCTGTTGACCTCGCTCTTGCTCAGGCTGCCATCGCCATCGCCGTCGATCATCTTGAACAGGTCTTGCTGATCCTGCGTGGACGACGTCGACGCGGTGCCCGAAGTGCCGCTGGCGCTGGCCGCGCTGCTGTCGCTCAGCCCAAACTCGGCTTTGGAGATGCTGCCGTCGTCGTCGCTGTCCAGGCTGCTCAGGCTGGGCATGCCGCCGCCAGCGCCACCAGGTCCGCCGGGCGGTGGCGGCGGTGGCATGCCCCCTCCCATCATCGACGCGAAGTCCTGCGTGCTCATGCCCATCGCAGACAGGCTGTTGGCGCTGGTGTCACTGCCGCTGCTGGACGCCGAGCCCGTGGTGCTGTCGGTGCTGCTGCTGCCCGTGCCCGAGCTGCCTTGCCCATCGGGCGGCTGCAAGGCCGCTTTCAGCTCGTCGGCACTGATGCTGCCGCTGCCGTCCGTGTCGATCTTGCTGAACAGCTCGTCCAGCGATGGGCCCTTCTGCCCGCCTTCGCCACCGCGTTGCATCCGGGGCGGCGGGCCGCCCCACTGAGAGGAACTGGCATTCGAGATGCCACTGGAGATGGTCGTCATGGAGGAATCCTTTCAATGACCATGCCGCAAGCCCGCCGAGCGGGGTCGAACTGCCCAAGGGCAGCTGAGGGCCATTCTTGGAAGCTTGTGTAGCGCGCGTGTGTGGTGGTGTGTCCACGCCGACACAAGCGCGGCCACAACTTGGCCATTCGGACAAGTGGCCGGCAAACTGCCGTTGTTCCGGCGATGCGTCATGGGCCTGGGGCAGGGGGCGCCTGTGCTATCCTCTGCACCCTTCTCCCCGGAGCCCCGGTGGCGAAATCGGTAGACGCAGGGGATTCAAAATCCCCCGCCGCAAGGTGTGCCAGTTCGAGTCTGGCCCGGGGCACCAGCAAGACCCAGCCCGTGGCCACAGATGCCATGGCGCGACGCTCGGCTTGTACAGGCCTGCGACAATGGTGTGCACAGCGTCTCCCCGCTGCCGGCTTCACGCTGATTGAGCATCCGCCATGACCTACCCCACACTAGAAGACGCCATCGGCAAGACGCCGCTGGTCCGCCTGCAACGCATCCCCGGTGCGGACGCCGACGAGCGCGGCAACGTCATCCTGGCCAAGCTGGAAGGCAACAACCCGGCCGGCTCCGTCAAGGACCGCCCCGCCATCAACATGATCCGCCGGGCCGAAGAGCGCGGCGAGATCAAGCCCGGCGACACGCTCATTGAAGCCACCTCGGGCAACACCGGCATCGCCCTGGCCATGGCGGCGGCCATCAAGGGTTACCGGATGGTCCTGATCATGCCGGAAGACCTCTCCATCGAGCGCGCCCAGACCATGAAGGCCTTCGGCGCCGAGCTCATCCTCACGCCCAAGAGTGGCGGCATGGAATACGCCCGCGACCTGGCCGACCAGATGGTGCGAGAAGGCAAGGGCAGGGTGCTTGACCAGTTCGCCAACCCCAACAACCCCGCCGTTCACTTTGACACCACCGGCCCCGAGATCTGGGCCGACACGCAAGGCCGCGTCACCCATTTCGTGAGCGCCATGGGCACCACCGGCACCATCACCGGCGTGTCGCGCTACCTGAAAGCACAGAACCCGGAGGTGCGCATCGTCGGTGCACAGCCGCAAGAAGGCTCCCGCATCCCCGGCATCCGCAAGTGGCCCGAGGCTTACCTGCCCAAGATCTACGACGCCAGCTGTGTCGATGAACTCGTTTACGTCAGCCAGGCGGACGCCGAAGAGCTGGCCCGCCGCCTGGCCCGTGAAGAAGGCCTGTTTTGCGGCATCTC
Organism: Burkholderiales bacterium; assembly: GCA_947371645.1. Next base: position 3,257 of record CANBQJ010000325.1, read on the forward strand.
CGCGGCCGGCGCCTGCTGGGCCGCCCTGCAGCTGTCGCGCACCGTGCGCGACGCCACCATCGTCTTCATCGTCTGCGACCGGGGCGACCGCTACCTGTCCACAGGCGTCTTCCCGGCTTGATCTCCAAGGCACACACCACCATGCAGATCCACAAAGAACTCGATGCCCGCGGCCTCACATGCCCGCTGCCCATCCTCAAGGCCAAGAAGGCCCTGTCGGACATGCACAGCGGCGAGATCCTGCAGGTGCTGGCCACCGACCCCGGCTCCGTGCGCGACTTCCAGGCCTTCTCACGCCAGACCGGCAACGACCTGGTCGAGCAGCGCACCCAGCCGGCTGGCTGGCCAGGTGCGGCGCCGGCTGAGGGCGGAGAAGAATTCGTGCACTTGCTGCGCAGGCGCTGAGCCTGCGCTGATGCACGGGCGCTGAGCCTTCAGCCCA
>CANBQJ010000326.1 GCA_947371645.1 Burkholderiales bacterium
GCGAAGTAGTCGCCCACCTGCCAGTCGGGATGGCGCTGGCGTGTGGCCCGGGCCAGCACCGGGTCGAAGGTGTAGAGCGCGGGTGACTGGGCGCAGCCCTGGGTCATGCTGTCCACCTGATGGAGGTAGTCGGGCACGGGCAGGTTCCAGCTGTTCTTCGTGGTGTCTGCATGGCCTGCCACGTTGACCAGGCCCACCACATTGCCGACCAGCACCAAGGCCACCGCCGCCTGGCCCAAACGGCTGTTGACCAGCGCGCGATGCCCCCAGGCCAGCACCGCAGCCTGAAAGGGCAGCAGCAGGAGCAGGTTGCGGAACTTGCCGCCCAATCCCGAAGCCACAAAGCAGGCCACCCCCAGGGCGAAGCACACCAGGGCCAGCACGTTCTCTCTGCGGCGCCAGGCATCTCGGCCAAGCAAGGCATAGAGCGCGAGCCAGGCCAGGGCCGAGGCCACGCCGGCGAGGCTGATGGGGAACAAGCCCTGGTTGGAGGCCAGGCTGATGCCCACACCCATGAGCGATTTGAACAAGCCACCCGTCTGACCTGCACTGTGGGGGCCGTGAACCGTCAACAGGATCCAGGCTTGCGGGATGAAGGCCAGGATGGCCAGGGCCCAGGCCGCGCCATGACGCCGAAGCTGGACAGGCCAGGGTGAGCGGTCGTTCAAGGCCCACCACAACACCAGGACCGGGGCGATGACCAAGGCCGCATAGCTGATGTGCGCCATGATGAGCCAGGCCATGGCGGGCTTGATGCGGTACCACCAACCGGCGCGGTCTGCAGGCAAGGTGAGCGACCACCACAGCAGGGGCATGAAATAGGCATACCAGCGCAGGCTGGTGCACCAGATCAAGGCCGCTGGTGACAAGCCCGCCACACCCAGCGCCAGCCAGGCGGCGCCTTCGCCTCGTTCCCGATGAACGAATCGGATGAAGCCTGCCAGGCTGACCAGGTAGGGCAAGGCCGAGGCCACGCGCACGAAGGCCCAGTCACCTGTCACCGCATGCAGCAAGCCATTGAACAGGTAGCCCAAGGGGGGGTGCACGTCCTCGTGCTGCATCTGCAGCACCGTGGGCCAGGTACCCAGGTGCTCGATGAGCTCCATGTTGGCCATCTCGTCGTCGAAGCCGGATGACGACCAGGCCACGCGCACGAACAGCAGGGCCAGCACGGCGAAGGCCATCCACCACCTGAGCGACAGGGCGTCCACCTTGCTGGGGTGGGGGGTGGCGGCCAGGCTGTTCATGCCGGGCATGTCGAACGGACCCGGCTGCGATGGAGCACGCGCTGCTTCAGCCACTCGCGGACGGGGGCGTCATAGAAGCGGTCGAGCAGCAGGCACAAGAGCGAGACGCCAACGATGGTCACAGGGCCGGACCAGGCTTGCTCGGGCCATGTGGGCGCGACTTTGCGGCAGATGGCCAGGATCAGCATGCACAGGGGCAGGTGCACGATGTAGATGGCGTAGGACAGCCGCCCGGCCAGGTCACTGAAGGTGGTCGTCCAGCTCGACGTGCGAATGGCCGCGCCACAGGCGACGATGAGGGGGAAGATCACCATCACCAGTGCCAGCTCGTAAGCCTGCCGATACCCGAGGGGATGCCACCATAGCAGGGCCACGACAGCCCCGCACAAGAGCCAGGTCAGCCCATTGGGCAAGGCGGGCAGAGGCGGTGCATGCCGATGGATCCACACGCCCAGCAGGAAGGGGAACAGCACGCGCGGCGCGCACCAGATGATCGAGTGCCAGAAGTTGCCCACGACGAGCGAGCCCTGCTGATCGACGACGAAGACGAGTGCAGCACCACAGACGAGAAGCAGCGTGGTGAGCACGGGCTTGGTCAGCCAGCGGTGACACAAAGCAAACAGGATGTTGACCAGCAGCTCGAAGAAAAGCGACCACGCCGGGGGGTTCAAGAAGAAGAGCGTGTCATATCGCCAGCCGATGGTCATGGGCGTGGGCAGCAAAAACGCCTCCATCAACGTGCCCATGACAAACCCGTCTGTGGGCGGTGGGTTGACGCCCACCTTGAACTGAACCAGCACTTTGACCAGCCCGATCAGGAAGCCAACCAGGTACAGCGGGTACAGCCTGATCAGCCGCGTCTGAACGAAAGACAGCACCGACATGTTGGTGGCCAGCCGCCGGTCATAGGCGCTGGCGATCACCAGCCCGCTCAAGAGGAAGAACAAATCGACCGCCAGGTGGCCCGTGAAGGGGTGGGGCAGGCCGGCAAAGCCCTCGTATTCATGCAGACACACGACCACCAGCGCCGCCACGCCACGGATGGCATCGAGCGCATGCAGGTGTTGGGGGGGCGAACCAAGCAGGCCGCGCGTGGCGAAGTGGCTCATCTTGCATTGGCAGCGGCCTGCCCGGTGTTGCGGTCCTCGCTGAGCAGGGCCTGCAGGGCCATGCGTGCCGTGCGCCGATCAAACTGGTTGACGTTGCCAGGCATGCTGGGCACCACACTGTGCAGCAGGGGTGTGTTCGGGGCCCACACCACAGGGGTGTAGTGGGCATCTTCAAAAAACACGGCCAAGGGCACGCGCAGTGCTGCTGCCACATGGCCCACGCCCGTGTCCGGGGTGATCACCGCTTCGCACTGCGACACCAGGGCGATCAGCTCCCACAGGCTGGTGCCTTCAGGGGCCAAGGCTAATGATTCGGGGTGATGCCGGAGGTGTTCCTGCTCAAAGGTTTGCCGCTCGGTCGTGGGCACGTTGAAGAGGATGCGTGCATCGGGCCGACAGGTGCGAACCTCCTGGATCAGCCACGCGATGACGTCGGGGGAGAATTTCTTCTGGACGCCAGCGCCGTAGGTGTTCAACAGGATGTGAGGCATCGCCTCGGGCAGGCGCACACGTGCCGTGATGGCGCCGCCGCTGGGCTCGATCAGGTCGCTCTCATCGTGGTAGCTCAGACCCAGCAATTCCGACACCGCGCGCAAGCGGTCGGTGACGTGCCGACGGGGGTGATCGAAGGTGTGGTCAGACACCGAATAGGTGAACGCGCGGTAGCGGCCCACATTCAGCCCGATCGAGACCTCAGGCTTGGCCGTCCGCATGAACTGCGCGGTGTCCAGGCTCAGGAAGGCTTCCATCGACACGAAGACATCGATGGGCTCAGGGTGGGGGCCCAAGGCGCGCACCGCTTCTCGCCAGCTGCGGGCGCCGATGACCTGGTGGACGCCGGGCAGCCGTTGCCACAGTTCGACCAGCGACGGGGCACACACGATGAGCACACGCATGTCGGGCCGTTGGCGCAGCAAGCCAGCCACCAGCTGGGTGTGGATGATGGAGTCGCCCAGCTTGCCATCGGGCTGCCACAGGCAAAGGCGCGCGCCGTCACGGGGCCTGCACGGCTGGCTGGGCTGACGCCAGTAGTAGCGATCATTCCGCTGGGCCAGGGCGTCGAGCAGGTTGCTGCGCAGCCAGTCTTTCAAGCTCATGTTCAAGACCGCGCTTGGACGTGCTCTGGCGCGCCGGGCGGGCGCTCGGTCAGCTCTTTGACCTTGAGCACGATCATGTACTCGTAGATGGCCTGAAGGATCGCGTAGCGCAAACCGGCCGTGCCATCCAGAAAGCCCCGCTTGCCCACATAGAGGAGCAGGAACTTGATGAAAGGCCGCAGGGGCAGACGGTAGAAGAGTTCCTTCTGATGGAAGCGCCGCTCATTGAAGTCCTTGGCCGTCAG
>CANBQJ010000327.1 GCA_947371645.1 Burkholderiales bacterium
CCCGCCCGTGGCACCGACATCATCCTGCACCTGCGCGAAGGCGAAGACGAGTACCTCAACCGCTGGACGGTGCGCGGCATCATCGGCAAGTACTCCGACCACATCTCCCTGCCCATCCTGATGCAAAAGGAAGAGTGGGACAAAGACAAAAGCGAGTACGTCGTCCAGGACGAATGGGAAACCATCAACCAGGCCGCCGCCCTGTGGACGCGCAGCAAGAGCGACATTTCGGATGAGCAGTACGCCGAGTTCTACAAGCAGCTCAGCCACGACAACGAAGCCCCGCTGGCCCACACGCACAACCGCGTCGAAGGCCGCAGCGAATACACCCAGCTGCTCTACCTGCCCGCCAAGGCCCCCTACGACATCTGGAACCGCGACAAGCACGGCGGCCTCAAGCTCTACGTGAAGCGCGTCTTCATCATGGACGATGCCGAAGCGCTGCTGCCCAGCTACCTGCGCTTCGTCAAGGGCGTGGTCGATTCGGCGGATCTGCCGCTCAACGTCAGCCGCGAGATCCTGCAAGAGAGCCGCGACGTGAAGGCCATCCGCGACGGCGTGACCAAGCGCGTGCTGTCCATGCTGGAAGACCTGGCCAACAACGAAGACCAGAGCAAGCGCGATCAATACGCCGGCTTCTGGAAGGAGTTCGGCCAGGTGCTCAAAGAAGGCGTGGGCGAAGACTTCGCCAACCGCGAACGCCTGTGCAAGCTGCTGCGCTTCTCCTCCACGCACGACGACAGCGGCGCGCCTTCGGTGTCCTTTGTCGATTACGTGGGCCGCATGAAGGAAGGCCAGGACACCATCTATGTGGTGACCGCCGATTCGCTGGTGGCCGCCAAGAACAGCCCGCAGCTCGAGATCTTCAAGAAGAAGGGCATCGAGGTGCTGCTGCTGACCGACCGCGTCGACGAATGGCTGCTCTCGCATGTCCACGAGTTCGACGGCAAGCCGATCCAGAGCGTGGCCAAGGGCGCCGTCGACCTGGGCAAGCTGCAGGACGAAGACGAGAAGAAGAGATCGGAAGAAGCCGCCGAGCAGTTCAAGCCCCTGCTGGAGCGCCTGCAAACGGCGCTGCAAGACCGCACCAGCGATGTCCGCGTCACCACCCGCCTGGTCGATTCACCGGCCTGCCTGGTGATGGGCGACAGCGATGTCTCGGGCCACCTGGCGCGCCTGCTCAAGCAAGCCGGCCAGGCCGCGCCCGAGGCCAAGCCCACGCTGGAGATCAACCCCGAGCACGCCCTGGTGAAGAAGCTGGAAGCCAGCGAGCACTTCGATGAGCTGGCCCACATCCTGTTCGACCAGGCCCTGTTGGCCGAAGGTGGCCAGCTGGAAGACCCGGCCGCCTATGTGCGCCGCGTCAATGCCCTGCTGGTGACGGCGGCGGTGTGATGGCTTGAAGCAGGCAGGCTGTCTCTGCGGCTCAGCCCGAAGCCCGGGCTGAGCGCAGCGGCGGCTCGTCGTCGTGCCCCAGGTTGACGCCTGCGGCGGTGGCGTCGTCAAACCGGCTGTCGGGGGCAAAGAAGGAGTCTTGCGAAAAGCTGGACTCGGCCCAGCGGACGGCCCGCTCTGCCCGGCGTTCTTTGAGCTTGCGCGCCAGTTCGTGCCCGGCATCGTGCAGGGGGTCGGCCGCTTCAATGTGGCCCAGCACGGGCGTGGCGCCCGGCGCATTGCTTTGCCCCAGCACCCAGGCGGCCATCAGGCCGGGTTGTGGCCACTGGCCCGGCAGGCAGCGCACGTAGCGCACACGGCAGGCCAGCAGCGCGGCTTCTTTCATCTTCTGACTGCGGCTGCCCTTGCGTTCGTTGTGCGGCGCCACGTCCACCACCGACACCACCAGCCCTTGCGGCGTGCACACGGCGAACGAGACGTTCAGCGCCTGCAACCGCTCATACCAGGCGCGGGCATCGGTCTCGCTGGCAGACTGGCAAAAGCGCAGCAGGCCCACTTTGGACAAGATGACGTGTTGGGGCAGGGCCAGGCGCAGCTCGCGGTAGAGCGCGCGCTCGTGGGCGGTGAACACCGGCCGTCCGGTGAGGTTCCAGGTGCGCGGCCAGTTGCGGCGAAGGGCCTTGTGGCGCTGCGTTTGCCACCAGACACCCAGCACCACACCCAGCCCCAAGGCCGCCAACAGCAACACCCAATGCAACGGCCCTGAAGCCATGAACCCCCCAAGCGTGAAGTGCGTTGCGGAGGCCTTTGTGCGTGGATGAACACTGCCTAGGCCTCTTCAGCCAACGCCACATCGGGGATATTACGAACAAATGTCGTGAAAACAATCCCCTGCGGGAGGGGAGGGGCTTTCGTCAGGTGAAAGAGGGGCGAACGCAGGTCGCCCGCCGGCTCAGACCGACCCGGTGATGCCCCGCAGCCAGGCGCTGACGTGCAGCACCCGGTACTTCACGCGGTACAGGGCTTCCGCCGCCATCGACTGCACCGAGCTGTCGATGTGCGAGCCCACGGTGTCGGGGGGCAGTTTCAGCCAGGCCTCGGCATCCCGCCCGTCGCGTTCGATCACCGCACCCGCCTTGGCCGCGATCCGCAACATCGGCGCGTTCTCGGTGAGGGCGTGGATCATCATGTGGCTGGCGTGCTGGTTGCGGGCGTGCACCATGGCATGCTTGAACAGGCGGCCGCCCAGGCCCTTGCCGCGTCCGGCCGGCAGCACCGACACACCGAACTCCATGGCGCGGCGCGCGCCTGGGGTGTGGCTGGGCAGGGCAGCGAGGTGGGCCATGGCCACCAGCTGCAGCTTGCGGTTGAACACGCCAAAGACCTCGTCTCGGCGGAAATCAATGGAAGCCACGTAGCGGCGCACCTGTTCTGCCGAGGTGGTGGCGCCAAAGCGCAGGTAGCGGTCGCGCTCGTCAAGCTGCAGCAGGTGGTCGACAATGCGGGCCCGGTGCCTGGCGTGCAGGTCGCGGATGGGCACCCAGCCGTCGCTGATGTGTTCGGGGTGCTTGGGGCCGGGGGCAAGCGCCGGCGACAGCTGGTCGGCGCCAGTCGGGGAGACGGGCAATCCGAATTTGTCGCGGGGGCGTTGCGGGTGGTGCGGTGTCGTACGGGTCATGGCGGCGCCTTCTGAGCGCTGGGTGGGCGCAAGGCCGTCCAGGGTGGCTGGGCGGCGAGCTTCCGTTTGGATGGTGTCCGAGGCGAAGCATGCCTGAAACAGGTGAACCCATGGGGTCTAGGGTTAATACCAATGTCCGCGAGCTTAGGGCTTGTGAAAGCAGGGCGCAATGCAGTCGGAGGGGGCGCGCCAAGAAAAGCCTGCGGCAGGTCAACCTTGTCACGAAAAGCCCCACGCGAGCCCGCCCTTGCTTTGACCTCATCTTTCAGGCTAAACTCTCGGGTTCCCGACATGGTTGCCGGGAGCGCTGTACGTGGCCGTTGTGAAAAACGGCTGCGGTTGTTTGACAGCGTGGGCCGTTTGATCCATGGCGCGCCGTTTGGCAAGGCTTTCAAGCTTTGCAGGCGCGAACAAGCCAGACCCAGCCCGTTGCTTGCGAGGCCACCAATTCAAGAAGTGGCGCCAAGGGCGGCAGTCAACCAGTTCACCATTAGGAAATTCTCATGAAGACCTTCAGCGCCAAGCCGGCCGAAGTGAAGCACGAGTGGTTTGTGATCGACGCCACCGATAAGGTGCTCGGACGAGTGGCCAGCGAAGTCGCTCTCCGTCTGCGCGGCAAGC
>CANBQJ010000328.1 GCA_947371645.1 Burkholderiales bacterium
TGCCCTACTTCGGTTACGCCCGCCAGGACCGCCGCCCCCGCTCCACCCGGGTGCCCATCTCGGCCCGCGTCGTGGCCGACCTGCTGGAAACCGTGGGCGTCAACCGCCTGCTGACCATGGACCTGCACGCCGACCAGATCCAGGGCTTCTTCAACATCCCCGTCGACAACATTTACGCTTCGCCGGTGCTGTTGTCCGACCTGCAGGCCAAGCGCTACGAAGACCTCGTGGTGGTGAGCCCGGACGTCGGCGGCGTGGTGCGCGCACGCGCCCTGGCCAAGCAACTGGGTTGCGACCTGGCCATCATCGACAAGCGTCGCCCCAAGGCCAATGTGTCCGAAGTGATGCACGTCATCGGTGAGATCGACGGCCGCAACTGCGTGATCATGGACGACATGATCGACACCGCTGGCACCCTGGTGAAGGCCGCTGAAGTGCTGAAGGAACGTGGCGCCAAGAGCGTATACGCCTACTGCACCCACGCCGTGTTCTCCGGCCCGGCCATCGAGCGCATCAAGGCCTCGCACCTCGATGAGGTCGTGATCACCAACACGATTCCGCTGGGCGACAGCGCCAAGGGCACGCCCAAGATCCGCCAGCTGTCCACAGCCTTCCTCTTTGCCGAGACCATTCGCCGCATCACCGATGGCGAGTCGGTCACGTCCCTCTTCTCGGAACAGAACAACAACTTCTGATCCGGGCTGTCCCGGCTGGCCTCATTCGGGGCCGGCCATTTCAAGCGCCTGGTCGCGGGCGCTATACCAACTTGGAGTACTCCATGAAATTCACCGCTTTCGAGCGCAACCTGCAGGGGACCGGAGCGAGCCGCCGCCTGCGTACCGGTGGCAAGACCCCCGGCATCGTTTACGGTGCTGGCAAGCCTGCTCAAAACGTCGAACTCGACCACAACGCGCTCTACCATGCCATGCGCAAGGAAGCCTTCCACTCCTCCGTCCTCGAGATGGAACTGGGCGGCGAAGTGCAAAAGGTCCTGCTGCGCGACTACCAGAAGCACCCGTTCAAGCAGCTCGTGCTGCACGTGGACTTCCAGCGCGTGGACGCCACCACCCGTATCCACAAGAAGGTGCCCCTGCACTTCATCAACGAGGCTGAGTCGCAAGCTGTCAAGATTGACAAGTGCATCATCAACCATGTGACCACCGAACTGGAAATCGAGTGCCTGGCTGAACAGCTGCCCGAGTTCCTGACGGTGGACCTGAGCAATGCCGTCAAGGGCAAGTCCTACCAGGTGGAAGACCTGGGCCTGGCCAGCCACATCAAGCTGGTGACCCACGGCCGCAAGGCCCCGGTGCTGGCCACCGTGGTCGAGCCGGTGGAAGAAGTGATTGCCGCGCCTGTGGCAGCCGCCGAACCCGCCAAGGGCAAAAAGAAGAAGTGATCTGCTTGTCAAGGTGCCCCAGGTTCATCCTGGGCACCTCGCCTGCGCGTCAAGCCCCGCCAAAGCGGGGCTTTTTTTTGGCTGCATCGCCTCACAATCCGCTCTCATCATGATTCGATTGTTTGTGGGCCTGGGCAACCCCGGGCCGGAATACGAAGACACCCGCCACAACGCCGGCTTCTGGTTCATTGACCAGCTGGCGCGGCGCTTCAAGGTGTCGCTGCAACCCGACCGGGCCTACCACGGCCTGGTCGCGCGCGCCAACCTGCCGCAAGGCCCCGTGTGGCTGCTGCAGCCCATGACCTACATGAACGTGTCGGGCAAGTCCGTGGCCCCGCTGGCGCGCTTCTTCAAGATCGAGCCCTCGGAAATCCTGGTGGTGCACGACGAGCTCGACATCGCGCCGGGTGACATCAAGCTCAAACAAGGCGGCGGCAATGGTGGCCACAACGGCCTCAAGGACATTCAGGCCCAGATGGGCTCGGGCGACTACTGGCGCTTGCGCCTGGGCATTGGCCACCCCGGGGTGAAGAACGAGGTCGCGGCCTATGTGCTGCGCAAGCCGCCCAGCAGCGAGCGCGAGGCCATCGAGCGTTGCATGAACAAAGGCATGGACGCCATCGACGCCATGCTGGCCGGCGACATGGCCCAGGCCGTGCGCACGGTGCACGCCCAACCGCCACGGCCCAAGCCCCCGGCGCCACCACCCAGGCCCGCCAGCCCCACCCCGCCTGCACCCGACGAGCCGAAGGCAGCAAAAGGGCCGGCCGGCGAATGACCCCAGCGCGCGGGGCCGCAACGCACGGCCTTGCGCTGTCAACACTTTGCGCACCACAACAGGGAGACCGCGCATGCACCCCACCTTCAACATGTGGGCCCTTGGCCCGCGGCGCACCTGGCTTGCGATGTCATGGGGCCTGTTGGCTTTGGTCTGTGCGGTGCCAGGCCACGCGGCCTCAGGAGACGATGCGGCCAGCCCTTCTGCGCCAGTGAGCCACGCCTACCGATGCAAGGACGCAGGTGGACAGGTCCGCTACAGCCAATGGCCCTGCCCAGGCGGCGACAAGTTGGGTGAGCTCGCAGACCACCGCACCGCAGCCCAGCGGCGCCACGCCATCGATGTGCAAGTACGCGATGAGGCCTTGCTGCGCCGCATGGGGCGCCAGCGCCATCACCAGGAAAAAGTGGCCGCCGAGCAAGGCGCAGGCAGCCTGAGCCCCCGGCCGCACCCGCCCGCCAAGGCCAGCGACGCCAGCCCATCCGCTCATGCGCCCGTGCCGCTGCAGCGCTGCCGGCCGCCCAAGTGCTTCACGTCACGCACGCCCAAAGTCAAACCGGCCACCTGAGGGCCGAGACCGGCTTCAGGCCTGCTTGGCAGCTTCGGCGCCAGGCGCTGCGGCCTGCAGCTTGAAGTACTTGCCCAACAGCTGCTCGCGGGTCTCGACGAAGTCCGGGTTCACGGGGATGCACTCCACCGGGCAGACCTGCACGCATTGGGGCTCATCAAAGTGCCCCACGCACTCGGTGCACTTGGCCGGGTCGATGACGTAGATGGTCTCGCCCATCGAGATCGCCTGGTTGGGGCACTCGGGCTCGCACACATCGCAATTGATGCATTCGCTGGTGATGGTCAGGGCCATGTGCCGACCTCAGGGCGCAACGCGCGAGACGCGCTCGTCCAGGCGCGCCAGCACGCTGGGTGCCACGAATTTGGACACATCGCCACCCAGCATCGCGATTTCGCGCACGAAGGTGCCCGACACGAACTGGTACTGGTCTGATGGCGTGAGGAAGACGGTTTCCACATCGGGCATCAGGTGGCGGTTCATGCCCGCCATCTGGAACTCGTATTCGAAGTCGCTCACCGCGCGCAGCCCACGCACCACCACCTTGCCACCGTGCTTGACCACGAAGTCGCTCAGCAGGCCGGAGAACGCGATGACTTCCACGTTGCCATGCTGGCGGGCCAACTCCTGGGCCATGGCCAGGCGCTCTTCCAGCGAGAACATCGTCTTCTTGTGGTGCCCGGCCGCCACCGCCAGGATCAAGCGCCCGAACAGGCGACTGGCGCGGCGCATCAGGTCGGCATGCCCCAGGGTCATGGGGTCAAAGGTGCCGGGGTATACGGCGGTCAGGGGCTGAGATGCGCTCAACGCGGGACTCCAGAGGGTTCACAAAGGGTTGGGGCGAGTGTAACCAGCAGCGCCCGGTGCGCCCAGGGGATTCAGCCGGCAGCCCCGCACTGAAAGAGGTGAAAGTGCACGGCCCCGGCC
>CANBQJ010000329.1 GCA_947371645.1 Burkholderiales bacterium
GCGGTGTACCTGGGCGACCGCGTGGTGGTCATGCAGCCGCGTCCCGGTCGCATCCGCCGCATCGTCGACGTGCCGCTGGGCCGCCCCCGAGACCGCGTCAGCCCCGACTTCGTGGCCATCAAGGACGACGTGCTCAGCGAGTTCAACCATGAGATCAACCACGCCTCGGTGGCCGAGCGGCTGGCGCGCTCTGCGGACCCGCTGGTGGCGTGATCAGGAAGGACCGCTGGCCATCGGCGCAAGTTCACGCCTGGGCCTCTTGCATAAGCAAGTGCTCTTTTGTTCGTTGTCTGCATGAAGGCGGCTGCCTAGCATTCACATGCCCCTCACGGGACACCACAGAACCAACAACCAGCACAGAAGTCACATGACCATCAAGCACCTGTTTGCCGCCCTGCCCCTGGCCGCCGCCCTCTCGCTGTCGGCCCTGACTGCCCAAGCCCAGCAGACCCCGGCCGTACCCGCTGCCGCCGCTCCTGCGGCGTCGGCTGCCAGCGCCTACGTCGCACCGCCCTGGACGTACAAAACCAAGCAGCTCAGCCGCAACGACGTGGACAAGCTGGTGGGCAACCCCAAGAAGCTGCTGGTGATCGACGTGCGTCGCCCCGATGAAATCAGCAAGTACGGCACGCTGCCCGTCTACCTCAACGTCCAGATCAATGACCTGCCCGACGCGCTGGATTACATCCCCCGCGACCGCGTGATCGTGACCGTGTCCAACCGCGCCCATCGCGCTGGCGCTGCGGGTGACCTGCTCACGTCCAAGGGCTTCAAGGTGGCTGGCGCGCTGGGCTCCGAGGACTACCGCGAAGCCGGCGGCACCATCTTCAAGATCCCGGTTCCCGCACCACGCACGCCAGCGCCTGCCGCTGCTCCTGCATCCAACTGAGATGAGCGCAAGCGAACACACCGTCCGGGTTTGGGATGCGCCACTGCGGATCTTCCACTGGGGGCTGGTGGCATCCGTCACCACCACCATCGCCACCGGCCTCAAGGGGGGCGAATGGATGGAACTTCACGGCAAGGCAGGCATCGCGATTGCGGGCCTGCTGGCCTTCAGGCTGGTGTGGGGCCTGGTGGGCTCGGAGACGGCCCGCTTCACGTCCTTCGTGCGAGGCCCTGGTGCGATCCAGGCCTACCTGAAAGGCCAATGGCAGGGTTTGGGCCACAACCCCTTGGGGGCGCTGTCGGTGATCGCCATCCTGACGCTGCTGACCGCCCAGGTCGTGACCGGCCTCTTCGGCAACGACGAGATCGCGTTCACGGGACCGCTCTCGGCGTGGGTCAGTGAAGACACCTCGATCTGGCTCACCGGCAAGCATCGCCTGCTGGTGTACGGCGTCTACGCCATCCTGGCGCTGCACATCCTGGCCATCGCGGGCTACAAGGTCTTCAAGAAAGAAGCCCTGGTGCCGCCGATGGTCACAGGCAACAAGTCTGTGGATGGGGCGGTTGCGCCACCCAGAGCCGCGCCCGTGTGGGCCTTGCCCATTGCGCTGTTCCTGGGGGCCGGCGCAGCCACGCTGGCCGCTGGCGTCTGGTGGCGCTGAGCGCAGCAACGTGCGCAAACCTCATAAGCAATTCTGCATTCATTCGTTTCTCAAGCAAGTCGCAATCCTTAGGATTTCGACATCGTTCACCCAACATCACACCCACATGAACACGCTGTTTTCTACACGCCGCACGTTTTCCACCCTGACGCTGGCTGCCATCACGGCACTGACGGGTGTGGCCTCTTTGGTGCCTGCGGTCGCCCAGGCCAAAGACATCACCCTGCTCAACGTGTCGTACGACCCGACCCGTGAGTTCTACGCCGACTACAACAAGCTGTTCGCCAGCTACTGGAAGGCCAAGACCGGTGACGACGTGACCGTCAAGGCTTCTCATGGCGGTTCCGGCAAGCAGGCCCGCTCCGTGATCGACGGCCTGGAAGGCGACGTCGTGACCTTGGCGCTGGCCTATGACATCGATGCCATCGCCGACAAGGGCCTGCTGGCCACCGACTGGCAAAAGAAGTTCAAGGCCAACAGCACGCCCTATTCGTCCACCATCGTGTTCCTGGTCCGCAAGGGCAACCCCAAGAACATCAAGACCTGGGACGACGTGATCAAGCCCGGCAACGCCGTGATCACCGCCAATCCCAAGACCTCCGGCGGCGCACGCTGGGCTTACCTGGCAGCCTATGGCCACGCCCTGAAGAAATTCAATGGCGACGATGCCAAGGCCCGAGATTTCGTCAAGAAGCTGTTTGAGCACGTGCCCGTGCTGGACTCGGGCGCACGCGGTGCCACGGTGTCCTTCTCCGAGCGTGGCCTGGGCGACGTGCTGCTGACCTGGGAAAACGAAATCGCCCTGATCAAGAAGGAATTCGGCGAAGACAAGTTCGAAGCCATCTACCCGCCAGTGAGCATCCTGGCCGAGCCGCCCGTCGCCGTGGTCGACAAAGTGGTGGACAAGCGTGGCACCCGTGACGTGGCCACGGCCTACCTCGACTACCTCTACACGCCCACAGCTCAGGACCTGATCGCCAAGTACTACTACCGCCCGATCGACCCGAAGGCTGCAGCCAAGTACGCCAAGCAATTCCCGAAAATCAACCTGTTCACCATCGAAGACACCTTTGGTGGCTGGACCAAGGCCCAGAAGACGCACTTTGCTGATGGCGGTGTGTTCGACCAGATCTATCTGAAGAAGTGATCCAAAGGGTTCTCAAGCAGTGGGGGTGCCCTGCCTGATCTGGCGAGGGCACATCTTGACAGGCCTTGGCAAGCGATTGCCAAGGCCTTTTTTACATCAACGGTGCCCTTCGAAATCAGGCCTGAGCCAAAGCAGCGTCGAGGTCTGCGATCAGGTCATCGATGTGCTCGATGCCCACCGACAAGCGCACCGTGTCTTCGGCCACACCGGTCTTGGCCAGCTCTTCAGGCGAGAGCTGGCGGTGCGTGGTGGACGCCGGGTGAGTGGCCAGCGAGCGCACATCGCCGATGTTGACCAGGCGTGTGAACAGCTCCAGGCCATCGAGGAAGCGCGCGCCCCCTTCTCTGCCGCCAGGCACACCAAAGGTCAGCAGCCCCGAGGCCTGACCAGACAGGTACTTCTGCACCAGCTCGTGCTCGGGGTGGTCCGGCAGCCCGGCGTAGTTCACCCACTTCACGCGCGGGTGTTGCTTCAGGTGCTGCGCCACCTTGAGCGTGTTCTGGCTGATGCGGTCCATGCGCAGGCCCAGGGTCTCGATGCCCTGCAAGATCAGGAAGGCATTGAAGGGCGACAGTGCCGCACCCGTGTTGCGCAGCGGCACGACGCGTGCACGGCCAATGTAGGCCGCAGCCCCCAAGGCCTCGGTGTAGACCACACCGTGGTAGCTGACGTCTGGCTCGTTGAGTCGCTTGAAACGTGCCTTGTGCTGCGCCCACGGAAACTTGCCCGAATCGACGATGGCGCCACCCACCGAGGTGCCGTGGCCGCCCAGGTACTTGGTCAGCGAGTGCACCACGATGTCGGCCCCATGCTCGAAGGGACGGCTCAGGTAGGGCGTGGGCACGGTGTTGTCCACGATCAAGGGCACGCCGTGTCGGTGCGCGATCTCGGCGATCCGTGCGATGTCGGTGATGTTGCCTGAGGGGTTGCCCAGAGACTCGACGAAGATCGCCTTGGTGCGCTCGTCGAT
>CANBQJ010000330.1 GCA_947371645.1 Burkholderiales bacterium
GCCTTTTTCAGGTCGTTGTCGATGTTGGGGTAGTCCAGGATCGCCTTGGGGTGCACACCGATGTTGTTGTTGATGATGAACTCAAGGCGGGCCAGGCCCACGCCGCTGTTGGGCATCTGGCAGAAGTCGAAGGCCAGCTGCGGGTTGCCCACGTTCATCATCACCTTGAGGCCGATGTGGGGCATCTCGCCACGGGTCACCTCGGTGATTTCGGTCTCGAGCAGGCCTTCGTAGATGTAGCCGGTGTCACCTTCGGAGCAGGCCACGGTCACCAGGGTGCCGTCGCTCAGGCGCTCGGTGGCGTTGCCGCAACCGACCACGGCCGGGATGCCCA
Organism: Burkholderiales bacterium; assembly: GCA_947371645.1. The sequence goes on from CANBQJ010000330.1 coordinate 335, forward strand.
GCTCGCGGGCGATGATGGCCGCGTGGCAGGTGCGGCCCCCGCGGTTGGTCACGATGGCGCTGGCGCGCTTCATCACCGGCTCCCAGTTGGGGTCGGTCATGTCGGTGACCAGCACGTCGCCGGGCTGGACGGTGTCCATCTCGGAAATGTTGTGCACGATGCGCACGGGGCCGGTGCCGATCTTCTGGCCAATGGCGCGGCCTTCAGCCAGCACGGTGCCGGTGCCCTTGAGCTTGTAGCGCTGCTCGGCCTTGCCTTGCTGCTGGCTCTTCACCGTCTCAGGGCGGGCCTGCAGGATGTAGAGGTGGCCGTCGGTGCCGTCCTTGCCCCACTCGATGTCCATCGGTCGGCCGTAGTGTTCTTCGATGATCACGGCGTAGCGCGCCAGCTCGGTGACGTCTTCGTTGGTCAGGCTGTAGCGGTTGCGCGCCTCGACGGTGGTGTCCACGGTGCGCACCAGCTTGCCCGAAGCCGCTTTTTCTTCAGGTGTGGCGAACTCCATCTTGATCAGCTTGGAGCCCAGGTTGCGGCGGATCACGGCTTGCTTGCCGGCCTTGAGTGCCGGCTTGTGCACATAGAACTCGTCGGGGTTGACGGCGCCTTGCACCACCGTCTCGCCCAGGCCGTAGCTGGAGGTGATGAAGACCACGTCCTGGAAGCCTGATTCGGTGTCGATGGTGAACATCACGCCGGCGGCGCCCAGGTCAGAGCGCACCATGCGCTGCACGCCGGCCGACAGGGCCACCACATCGTGCGCAAAGCCCTTGTGCACGCGGTAGGAGATGGCGCGGTCGTTGTAGAGCGAGGCGAACACTTCCTTCATCTTGTGCAGCACGTCGTCGATGCCGACCACGTTCAGGAAGGTCTCCTGCTGGCCCGCAAACGAGGCGTCGGGCAGGTCTTCTGCCGTGGCAGACGAACGCACCGCAAACGAAGCCGCCGGATTGTCACCGGCCAGCTTGATGAAGGCGGCGCGGATGGCGGCTTCCAGGTCAGCCGGGAAAGGCTGGGCTTCCACCCAGCCACGGATCTCGGCGCCGGCGGCGGCCAGGGCGCGCACATCTTCGGTGTCCAGCGTGGCCAGGCGCTGGCTGATGCGCAGCGTGAGGCCATCGTGCTTGAGGAACTCACGGAAGGCATGGGCCGTGGTGGCGAAGCCCGTGGGCACGCGCACGCCGTTGGGCAGCTGGGAGATCATCTCGCCCAGCGAGGCGTTCTTGCCGCCGACGGACTCGACGTCCGTCATGCGCAGCATCTCAAACGGCACGACCAGATCGGTCGGCGCAAACAGTTCAGACATGGAAGCTCCAGATGGTGAAAAATTCGGGGCCCTGCACTGGAGCGCGCTTGGAGTTGTTTTTTTGTGGCGCTGCAGCAAGTCGGGCGTTGGCGGCCATTTTAGGGGGCGAGCAGGGTGGTGCGGGGCATGCTGTGCGCCATTAGGATGTGGGAATGAGCCCAGTTTCACCAAAGAAGTCACGCGCCACCGCAGCGGCGCCGGTTGCCCCGTCCTTGGCGGGCGATGTCAACCCGCTGTCCCTCGATGCGCAACTGTGCTTTTTGCTCTACAGCAGCACCCACGCGATGGTGAGGGTCTACAAGCCGGTGCTGGACAGCCTGGGCCTGACCTACCCCCAATACCTGGTGATGTTGCTGCTGTGGGAGGCGGAGGGCTGGACGGTCAATGCCCTGGGCGAACGCCTGGGGCTGGATTCCGGCACGCTGACGCCCTTGCTGCGGCGGATGGAGACCAAGGGGCTGGTGAAGCGCGCTCGCGATGCGCAAGACGAACGCCGGGTGCGCGTGGGCATCACCGAAGCTGGTCGTGCCTTGAAGGGGCGGGCGGGGGTGGTGCCGCAGGCCATGCGCTGTGCACTGGGTCTGCCCGATGCGGAGCTGGCGGCGTTGAGGGCCACGCTGGCCGAGCTCAGCAGGCGTTTGGGCCTGGCGACGGGCTAAACCCTGGAGTCTTCAGGGGGATGGGGCCGACACCTTGGGTGCGGCAGTCAAATTGACTACAGTTTGGCAATTGATTGCGCACAATTTAATTGTGTAACTCATCGGGCGCTTCCCAGCGCCTTCTCATCCCCCCACCGGAGCTCACCATGCAAGCCCTTGAAAAAATCGTCTACACCGCCCACGCCACGTCCACCGGCGGCCGCGATGGCCGTTCCACCACGCCCGATGGCCAGTTGGACCTGAAGCTGTCGGTCCCGAAGGCCATGGGTGGCAAGGGCGAGGGCACCAACCCCGAGCAGTTGTTCGCCGCCGGCTATTCCGCCTGCTTCATCGGGGCCATGGGCTTCGTGGCCAGCCAGCAGAAAAAGCTTCTGCCCGCCGGCACCAAGATCGATGCCGAGGTCGACATCGGCCCCATCCCCAATGCCTTTGGCATCGCGGTGCGCCTCAACATCTCCTTGCCCGACATGCCTCGCGCCGACGCCGAAGCCCTGGTCGCTGCAGCGCACCAGGTGTGCCCGTACTCCAACGCCACGCGCGGCAACATCGCCGTGACGCTGACGGTGCTGTGACACCGGCATGAAACGCTGCGGCCAGGTGCCGTGACTTGGGGTGACAATGTGCGCTGGCCTTGACCCGCAGGCGCACAGCCTCTTCATCACATGTCCGACCGCAGCGTGTTTTTTGTGTCCGATGGCACCGGCATCACCGCCGAGACCATGGGCAATTCGGTCCTGGCGCAGTTCGCGATCAAGCCGCGCCACATCCGCAGGCCTTTCATCGATACCGTCGACAAGGCCTATCAGGTGGTGCGAGAAATCAACACAGCGGGTGTGCGCGAAGGCAAGCGCCCGATCGTGTTCACCACATTGGCGAATGACGAGGTGCTGGACATCTTGTTGGGCTGTGAGGCCAAGGTCTTCGACGTGATGAAGACCTTCGTGGAGCCTCTGGAAGAGGAGCTGAACATGCGGTCCAACCACCGCGTGGGCCGCTTCAACGACGCCAGCGAAGACCGCGAGTACAACGAGCGCATCTCGGCCATCAATTTCGCGCTCGAGCATGACGACGGCCAGTCTTCCCGCAGCTTGGACACCGCCGACGTGGTGCTGGTGGGCGTGAGCCGCTGCGGCAAGACACCCACCTCTCTCTACCTGGCCATGCAACACGGCGTGAAAGCGGCCAACGTGCCGCTGATCCCCGAAGACTTTGACCGGGGCTTCCTGCCCTCGATGCTCAAGCCTTACAAGAAGAAGTGCTTCGGCTTGACCATCGACCCGGTGCGCTTGAGCCAGATCCGCAATGAACGCCGACCTGGCAGCAAGTACGCGGCCCTGGAGAACTGCCGCCTGGAGGTGGCCCAGGCCGAATC
>CANBQJ010000331.1 GCA_947371645.1 Burkholderiales bacterium
TGCTGCAGCACACGCAAGCGCTGCTGGTCGCCAGCCTGGCGCATGACCACGCGCCCCTGGCCCTGGCCCAGCGCTGCTCCGGCCTGCCTGCTGGCGTGCCCCTGTTCACCTCGGTGCTCAATGTGCGCCACCAGCAGCAGGCCGATGCCCTGGACGGCGGCGAGCTGGCCCCGGGCATGCACGTGCTGGCCGCACAAGAGCGCAGCAACTACCCGGTGGTGGTCTCGGTGGACGCCATCGAGGGCCGCCACCACCTGCGTGCCCAGGTGGCCTCAGGCGCCTCACCCGAGCGCTGCCTGGCCTTGTTCTCCTCCGCGCTGGACGCCGTGCTCCGTGCCCTGGCCCAGGGTCTGGACGCCCCCGCCGTCAGCTTGCAGATCCTGCCGGCTGCCGAACTGCAGCGGGTGACCCAGCGCTTCAACCCGAACCCGGGCGCGGCTCCCCTGGGCCGCGTGCCCGAGCTGGTTGAAGCCGTCGCCCGGCTTCGACCCGATGCGCCGGCTCTGGCCTTTGAAGGCCAGGTGCTGAGCTATGCGCAGTTCAATGCCCAGGCCCAGCGCTGGGCCCGCGTGCTGCATGCGCATGGCGTGCGGCGCGGCAGCCTGGTCGGCCTGTGCATGGGGCGCGGGCCAGAACTCATCGTGGGCCTGCTGGCCATCCTCAAGGCCGGGGCCACCTACGTGCCGCTGGACCCGGCCTACCCACCCGCCCGCCTGGCCCACCTGCTCAAGGACAGCGCCGCACCCGGCGTGCTTACCCTCACCCACACCGCACAGGACCTGGGCCTGCAGGCCCTCGCCCCGGGTGCCCAGGTCTGGGCCGTGGACGCGCCCGACTGGCAGGCCGCCACACAGCAAGAACTCCAGTGCCCAGAGCAGGAGCTGGGCGGCATGGGTGCGCTGGCCGCCGCTTCCGATGCGCAAGCCTGGGGCTTGCAGCCCGAGGACGCGGCCTATGTGATCTACACCTCTGGCTCCACGGGGACGCCCAAGGGTGTGCGCGTGGCCCATGCCGGCCTGTTCAACCTGGCGCGCGTGCAGCAGCTGCCCCTGAATGCAGGGCCCGACAGCCGCGTGCTGCAGTTCGGCTCGATCAGCTTCGACGCCAGCATCTGGGAATGCCTGCTGGCCTGGGGAGCGGGCGCCTGCCTGGTGCTGGCCCGCCGCGAACACCTGCTGCCCGGGCCCGCCCTGCACGAGACCCTGCGCAGCGAGCGCATCAGCCACACCCTCTTGCCCCCGGTGGGCCTGAGCATGTTGCCCGGGCCGCAAGACCTGCCGGCCCTGCGCACCGTGTGCGTGGGCGGCGAAGCCTGCCCGCCTAACCTGGCCGCCACCTGGTCCGACCCGGTTGTGGGCCGCCAGCTGGTCAATCTCTACGGCCCCACCGAGGCCACGGTCTGCGCCACCAGCCATGTGTGCGACCCGGCCGACACCGGTGTCGTGCCCATCGGCCAGCCCCTGCCGCACAGCCAGGTCTACATCCTGGACGCGCGGCGATCGCCTGTGGCCATCGGGGTCGTGGGCGAGCTGTACATCGGCGGTGTGGGCCTGGCCCTGGGCTACCTGAACAACCCGCAGCAGACGGCCGAACGCTTCGTGCCCAACCCGTTGCAGCCCGGCACGCCTGGCTCGCGCCTGTACCGAACTGGCGACCTGGGCCGCTGGCGCGAAGACGGGGCCATCGACTACCTGGGCCGCAACGACCACCAGGTGAAGCTGCGCGGCATGCGCATCGAGCTGGGTGAAATCCAGGCCGCCTTGCTGGCCCTGCCTGGCGTGCGCGAAGCTGCCGTGCTGCTGGACGGCCAGGGCGTGCAGCAACGCCTGCTGGCCTATGTCACCGCCGTGGCCGACGGGCCGCCGTTGGACGCTTCAGCATTGCGACCAGCCTTGCGCCAGCGCCTGCCCGAGCACATGGTGCCCGCGCAATGCCTGGCCGTGGCCGCGCTGCCCCTGACGCCCAATGGCAAGCTGGACGTGGCCCGCCTGCCCAGGCCCCAGGCCGATGTGGCCGGCGCCGCTTCAGGCGCCGATGCGATGCCGCAGGGCGAAGCCGAGCGCATGCTGGCCGCCGTCTGGGGCGAGCTGCTGGGCCTGGCCAGCGTGGGCCGCCACGACCACTTCTTCACCCTGGGCGGCCATTCGCTGATGGTGGTGCAGATGGTGGACCGCCTGCAGCGGCATGGCTGGCTGGTGGACGTGCGCAGCGTGCTGGGTGCCCGCGACCTGGCCGATCTGGCCCTGGCCTTGCGCCCCCAGGCTGCCGCGACAGACAGCGCCGCAGGGCAGGGCACGGCACCGCGCACGCTGCCCGCCATCCCTGCAGGCTGTGAGCGCCTGCTGCCCGAGATGCTGCCCTTGCTGGGCTGGTCACAGGCCCAGCTCGATGCCTTGGTCCGCAGCATCCCTGGCGGGGCCAGCGTCTTGCAGGACGCCTACCCGCTGATGCCGGTGCAGCAAGGCATGCTCTACCACCGCCTGATGCAGCCCGAGGCCGCCGACCCCTATGTGCTGCCCTTGCTGATGCGCTTCGATTCGGTGCGCGTGCAGCAGGCCTTCGTGGCCGCCTTGCAGGCCGTGGTCGACCGCCATGACGTGTTGCGCACGGGCTTGCGCTGGCAGGACGTGCCTGAGCCCGTGCAAGTGGTGTGGCGCAGCGCCACCCTGGTCGTCGAACCCATGCCGGCGCCCACGCCTGCCGAGGACGGCGTGCCGATGGCCGACCGCATGCGCCGGGCCATGGCGCAAGGCCTCGTCCAGATCGACCTGGCTGCCCCGCCCCTGATCCGCCTGCTGGCCGCCCCCGAGCACGACCACGGAGGCGCTCACGGTGGCGCCGATGACAGCGACGTCCCCCGCCTGATGTTGTTGTGCGTGCACCACCTGGTCTGCGACCACGTCACCCTGGAACTGGTGCTGCAGGAGGTGAGCGGCCACATGCTGGGCCAGGTGCCCATGGGGCCAGCGCCGGCCTACCGAGCTCTGGTGGCGCAGTGCCGTGCCCCTGGCCAGAGCGACGCGGCACAGGCCTACTTCAGAGCGCGCCTGGGCGACGTCACCCAGGCCTGCCTGCCCTTTGGCCTGGCGGACGTGCATGGCGATGGCCGCGACCTGGCGGAAGATCGCCTGGCCTTGCGTGCCGAACTGGCCGTGTCCTTGCGCACCCAGGCGCGCCAGATGGGCGTGTCGCTGGCCGCCCTGGTGCACGTGGCCTGGGCCCTGGTGATGGATGGCGCAGACACCAGCCCGCGCGGGCCCCACGCACCGGTGGTGCTGGGCACCGTGATGTCCGGCCGCATGCAACAGGCCGCCGGCCAGGCCATGGGCCTGTACGTCAACACCTTGCCCCTGCGTGTCGATCTGCACCTGCCCAGCGTGCACGAACTGGTGCGCGCCACCCAGGCCGAGCTGCTGCGCCTGATGGCGCACGAGCACTGCGCCTTGTCCCAGGCCAAGGCCTGCAGCGGCCTGCCTGCGGGCGAGCCCCTGTTCACCGCCGTCCTCAACCACCGCCACAGCGCCCAGGAGCAGCAGGGCCTGCGCGACCTGACGGGCGTGCAGGTGCTGGCCAGCCTGGAGCGCACCAACTACCCCCTGACCTTGTCGGTGGACGACTACGGCCTGGACCTGGCCTTGACCACCCAGGCCCGTGCACCCGCCCGG
>CANBQJ010000332.1 GCA_947371645.1 Burkholderiales bacterium
AACACGGGTGCGGCGCTGTCGCCTTTCAATGCCTTCCTGATCCTGCAGGGCATCGAGACCCTGGGCCTGCGCATGGACCGCATCAGCCAGAACACGCTCAAGGTGGCTCAGCACCTGAAGCAACACCCGCGCGTGAAGTGGGTGAACTACGCCGGCCTGCCGGACCACCCCGAGCACGAGCTGGTGCAGAAGTACCTGTCTGGCCAGGCCTCGGGGCTGCTGACCTTTGGTGTTCCTGGCGGCAGAGAAGGGGGCGCGCGCTTCCTCGATGGCCTGCAGCTGTTCACACGCCTGGTCAACATCGGTGATGTGCGCTCGCTGGCCACGCACCCGGCTTCCACCACGCACCGCCAACTCTCGCCAGAAGAGCTGGCCAAGACCGGTGTGGCCGAAGACACGGTGCGCTTGTCGGTGGGCATCGAGCACATCGATGACCTGATCGCGGACCTCGACGCCGCTTTGGCCCACGCCTGATTTGATGCAAAAAAGGCCTTGGCAATCGCTTGCCAAGGCCTGTCAACATGTGCCCTTGCCAAAGGCAGGGCACCCCCACTGCTTGGGAACCCCTTGAAGATTACTTCTTGGTGTAGATCTGGTCGAAGACACCGCCATCGGCAAAGTGCGTCTTCTGTGCCTTGGTCCAGCCACCAAAGGTGTCGTCGATGGTGAACAGGTTCAGCTTCGGGAACTGTTTGGCGTATTTGGCTGCGGCCTTCGGGTCGATGGGGCGGTAGTAGTACTTGCCGATCAGATCCTGACCGGCGGGCGAGTACAGGTATTACAGGTAAGCCTGGGCCACGTCACGCGTGCCACGCTTGTCCACCACCTTGTCGACCACGGCCACGGGTGGCTCGGCCAGGATGCTGGTGGCGGGGTAGACCACATCGAACTTGTCTTCGCCGAATTCCTTCTTGATCAGGCCGACTTCGCTTTCCCAGGTCAGGAGCACGTCACCCAGGCCACGCTCGGAGAAGGACACGGTGGCGCCACGGGCCCCCGAGTCCAACACCGGCACGTGTTCGAACAGCTTGCCCACGAAGGCGCGGGCCTTGGCGTCGTCGTTGTTGTTCTTCTTCAGGGCATAGCCATAGGCGGCCAGGTAGGCCCAGCGTGCGCCGCCTGAGGTCTTGGGGTTGGCGGTGATCACGGCGTTGCCGGGCTTGACGACGTCGTCCCAGGTCTTGATGGCCTTGGGGTTGCCCTTGCGCACCAGGAACACGATGGTGGAGGTGTAAGGCGTGGCGTTGGCTTTGTACTTCTTCTGCCAGTCGGTGGCGAGCAGGCCCTTGTCGGCGATGGCGTCGATGTCGTAGGCCAGGGCCAGGGTCACGACGTCGGCTTCCAGGCCGTCGATCACCGAGCGGGCTTGCTTGCCCGAACCACCGTGTGAGGCCTTGACGCTGACGTCATCACCCGTCTTGGCCTTCCAGTAGCTGGCGAAGACCTTGTTGTAGTCGGCATAGAACTCGCGGGTCGGGTCGTACGACACGTTGAGCAAGGTGATGTCCTTGGCCTGGGCGACAGCGGGCAACAAGGAGGCCACACCTGTCACGGCCGTGATGGCGGCCAGGGCGAGGGTGGAAACGGTGCGGCGCGTGGAAAACAGCGTGGTCATTGTGTGTTCGAGGTGAAGTGAACGATGTCGCAATCCTAGGAATCGCGGCTTGTTTGAGAAACGAATGAATGCGGAATTGCTTATGCGGTTTGTGTGAGGCGCTGCCTTCAGCGCCACCACAGGCCTGCGGCCAGCGTGGCGACGCCCGTGCCCAGGAACAGGGCGATGGGCAAGGCCCACCCCGGCGCGGCCCTGGGAGGCATCACGGCTTCGACCACGGCCTTTTCGCCCGTCACCATGGGCGGCACCAGGGATTCCTTCTTGAACACCCGGTAGCCCAGGATGGCCAGGATGTGCAAGGCCAGGATGGCGTAGACGCCATAGACCAACAGGCGATGCTTGCCGGTCATCCAGATGGACGTGTCTTCGCTGACCCAGGCGGACAGCGGGCCGGAGAAGGCGATCTCGTCATTGCCGAACAGGCCGGTCACCACCTGAGCGCTCAGCAAGGCGAGGATGGCCAGCACCGACAAGGCGCCCAGCGGGTTGTGACCCAGCCCCTGCCAACGGCCGCGCAGGTAGGCGGCGATGGCCGATGGGCCGCGCACGAAGGAGGTGAAGCGGGCCGTCTCCGAGCCCACCACGCCCCACACCAGCCTGAAGGCCAGCAGCCCCGCGATGGCGATGCCGGCCTTGCCATGAAGTTCCATCCAGTCGCCGCCCTTGAGGCCGCTGGCGATGGCGGTGGTGACAGATGCCACCAGCCCCCAGTGGAAGATGCGCAGCGGCGCATCCCAGACCCGAACGGTGTGTGCGGATGCGCTCATCTCAGTTCGATGCGGCCGAGGCGGCAGGGGCTGGCGTGCGGGGTGCCGGAACCGGGATCTTGAAGATGGTGCCGCCGGCTTCGCGGTAGTCTTCGGAACCCAGTGCACCCGCCACCTTGAAGCCCTTGGATGTGAGCAGGTCGCCCGCAGCGCCAGCGCGGTGGGCGCGGTTGGACACGGTCACGATCACGCGGTCACGGGGGATGTAATCCAGCGCATCGGGCAGGTCGTTGATCTGGACGTTGAGGTAGACGGGCAGGGTGCCGTACTTGCTGATTTCATCGGGGCGACGCACGTCGATCACCAGCAGCTTCTTGGGGTTGCCCACCAGCTTGTCCACGTCGTTGCGGCTGAGCTGCTTGGTTTTGTACGTCCAGGGCGGGGCCACGTAGGCAGCTGCCGATGCAGCTGGGGCTGCGGCAGCGGGCGCGGCCGGGGCCTGTTGGGCTTGGGCAGTCAGGGCCGACAACGAGAGGGCGGCGGCCAGGGGCAGGGCGGCAAACAGGTGCTTGATGGTCATGTGACTTCTGTACTGGTTGTTGGGTCTGTGTTGTCCCGTGAGGGGTGAGTGAATGCTAGGCAGCAGCCTTCATGCGGACAACGAACAAATGAGCAATTGCATATGCAAGAAGCCCCGCTTGTGTGGCGGGGCTTCGGAGCGGCGCGTGCCTGGGCGTTCGCCAGGCCAGTGCTGCGTGATCACGCCACCAGCGGGTCTGCAGAGCGCGCCAGGCGCTCGGCCACCGAGGCGTGGTTGATCTCGTGGTTGAACTCGCTCAACACGTCGTCCTTGATGGCCACGAAATCGGCGCTGGCGCGGTCACGCGGGCGGCTCAGGGGCACGTCCACGATGCGGCGGATGCGGCCCGGGCGCGGCTGCATCACCACCACGCGGTCACCGAGGTACACCGCTTCTTCGACGTCGTGGGTGACGAGGATGGCGGTGATGCCCTCGGCCTGCCAGATGCGCTGCAGCTCTTGCTGCAAGCGGGTGCGGGTGAGGGCGTCGAGCGCGCCGAAGGGCTCGTCCAGCAGCAGCACCTCGGGCCGGTTGACCAGCGCGCGCGCAATGGCGACCCGTTGCGACATGCCGCCCGAGAGCTGATGGGGGTAGGCCTGCTCGAAGCCTTTGAGCCCCACCAGGTGAATGTGCTCACGCACGCTCTTGTCTTTGGCGGCCTGGGTGCCCGGCGCATTGAGCAGGCCCAGAGCCACGTTCTGCGCCACCGTGAGCCAGGGGAAGAGGCGGTGCTCCTGGAAGACGATGCCGCG
>CANBQJ010000333.1 GCA_947371645.1 Burkholderiales bacterium
GCCCCGAACCTGGCCTGCGTGAGCAGCGAGACGCGGCACGCCATGGACACCAACGAGCGGGCGCGGCACGAGCCGCGTTCATCCAAGTCATTGGAGGGGGGCAGCTACGGCCGCCTCAAGCACCCGGCAGGCTGCGGCTGCTGCTCGACATCCAAGAAGGCGACCACGGTGCGGACGCCCGATGGGGCCAAGGGCTTCCCGAGCAAGCGGCCCTGGATGATCAGCCACTGAGCTTCTTCCTTCTGGTGTGCCCACGGCGTCCACACGCCGTGACCATCAAAACACGAACAAGGCGCCGCCATCCGGCGGATAGGCCCGCCGCCAGTGGCTCAAGCGCTGCTGCGCCCAGGAGCCATCGGCTGGGTCGATGTAGCCGATGTCGGGATCGGCGTCGTCGGTGGCGCTGCAGACCACCAGCGCGTGGCCGTAGCCGTGGCAGCGCACGCCCATCGTGAACGGGCCGCGGCTGCTGAGCACCGCATAGGCCGCGCCGGGGTCGACCATGTCCGTGGCCAACAGCTCAGCGGTGAGGCCGGGCACGTGCACGGCCGAGAGCCCGAAGGACCGGGCCACGCGCTCGAAGGCATCCGGGTTGAGGGGCCGGTCCAGGCTCTCGAAGCGCGCCACGACGTCGGGGCTCATCAGGCTGCAAGCGGCTGCATTGAGCTGACGGCCCACATCCAACTGGTAGCGGGCCAGCATCCGAAAGCAAGCCAGCCAGCAGGTGTTTCTGCTGCCCTGGATGATGGCGGGCACGGGGTAAGAGATTTCACTCACGGCGGTCTCCTGTGGGGGGGCGACAGGGCGGGCAGGCGCCCGGGTGCACCTCTTGGCGCCTGCCCACCGTGTCAGCGCAGACTGTAGGAGCGCGCGCGCAGGCAAGCCAGCCCCCGCCCCCTAGGTCGAAGCCTGAGAGGTGACCTTGGTCAACCGTGGGGACGGTGTGCGCCGGATGCCTCAGGGCTGGGGCCAGCACACCAGACCAGGTGGGTCTGCAGGTCAAGACCCAAGGTCTTCACACCTTTGATGTAGAAGGATCCGCATTTGAACCAGCGAGGGTGGCGGTCAACCAGCGCGGCGGCGCAGCGCGCCTGCACCCATGGCCAGACCCAGCAGCATCATCCCGAAGCTGCCAGCCTCTGGCACCGCGTGGATGGCGATCGCCGAGTTGTAGCGAAGCGAGCCGTAAAGGCCTTCGGCGCCGGCTTCATCGAACTGCTTGAAGTCCACCGCAAAGGTGCTCACGTTGCCGGCGTCGTCGTAGGCAATGTCGAGCACATTGAACCATCCCGTTTGGGTGTTGTTGCCACGGCCCGCGCCGCTGATGCTGATGCCAGGCTTGGTCGGCGAATTGAAGGGAAACCTTTGTGCACCCGTGTACGTGCCGATCTGCAGGAGCTGGCCAACGTTGGTGTTGGTGACAGGGTCGTATGACGGCGCAGAGAACTGGAAGTCCCAATAGTCGGTGCCGTGGTAGGCGATGTTGACGCCGGTCTTGTAGTCAGAATAGTTGGGCCCGGCGCTGAAGATGCCGTCCACCCCGTGCACCCAGGTCACGTTGGGTGCACCCAGCCCCCCACCGACATAGCTGCCCGGGTCGGCAGAGAGGAAAACCGTGGCGGTGTTGGCCAGGGTCGATGCCGTCGCGGCGTTCGCCGCCATGGCGATCGCGGTGACGAAAATGGCTTTCATGGACGTGTTCATAGGGCTTCCCTTTGTTGATTGAGGCGTGCGCTCGGATGGGCACGGCGGCAGGCTAACCGAGGCCCTGCAAGCCGTCAACGGCGGGCAACTGGCCTGTTCAGGAACGATGTGGGCGGCAGTGCGAAGGCCTGCGCCGACCGGTTGCACGCGCCATGGCGCTGCAGATGCGGGCGGACCAAGCAGATGGATGCCATGGTGGACCTAGCGGAACTGCAGCAGGATGTTGATGGCCACCGCCACGCCAATGAGCGACACGATGAGGGGGAAGGCCTTCCAGATCAGGTGGGTGCGCGCCTCGTACAACGCCGACTGGCCAAACCGGGCCAGGTGGGCCTCGTAGGCATCGGCGTTGATGGCGTTCAGGTCGATGCCGCTGAGCTCGGAGAGTTTGCTGCGCAAGGCGCGGATGCGCTGCACATGCAGCCTGGCGCGTTCGTGGTGCTTCCAGGCCGCCAGGTAGCCCCAGGCCCCCAGGATGATCAGAAAGAAGGGGATGGCCAGGTGCACGCTGGAGGGGTGGCTCCAGGACGAGGAGAAGCCGAACAAGCCCATGATCAGGCCGGTGGTGGAAGCCACGATGGCGGTGACCCGCTCACGCTGGACCTCGTGGTGGCGGGCCTGATCGCAGTTCTCTTTGAGGTAGGCCAGCAGCAGGGTCTGTTGGTCTTTGGCGTCCATGGGCGATGGGGTGCGTGCGTTGGGGTGCGGCAGTGTGCACGCCGGCTGTGACCGTGAGGCGACAGCCTTGGGCTACGGCATCTCCACCATGCCCGAGTCGAGATAGCGATTCAGCCGGCCGCAATGCTTGTTCATCTCGGACTGCGTGGTGTAGCTGTTCATGGACGCGTTGGCGCGTGTCCACTCTGCGCAGGCCCGGCTCAGCTGCTGGCCATGGCTGTCTTGACGACGCTCGGCCCGCAGCTGTTCCAGCTGTTGTGCCTGCTGAACTTCCAGTGCCGATGCATCACGTGCTTGCTGCGCCAATGACTCGCGCTGCGTCTGCGTGGCCTGCTGATGAACTTCAGACTTGATCTGGGCTGCGGTCTGCTCAGCCTTGGCCTCCAGGTAGCTGGCGGTGATGAAGTTCGAGACCAGGTTGCCGATGGCCACGCCGGAGATGACCACGATCCACAGCAAGAAGTAATCGGTGTGGGTGTTCAAGAAGCTTGGGGATTCAGATGACATGCCGAGTCTCGCGTTTTCATGCATTGCTGTTGTGATGGACAGGCATCAAGCCAGCGCCAGTGAAGCCACGGTGCGGCCATCGGCCGGCAGCAGCCCGATCAAGATCGGTCTCCCGTTGGGCCTGACGCGCGTCGCTCATGTTCTTTTCCCTTACTTCAATTCGGTGTGTGAAGAGGTTACCAGCGGCTGGCGCGGCCCTGGATGCAGGGCATTCGCCTGCGTGGGTGGGGCGCGCCAATGGCAAAGCCTAGGCGCTGGCTTGTTTTGCTCGGGCCGCAAGGCCCATGTGCCCGGCCCACCGCCCGAATTGCCTTGCCCGCAAGGCAATTTCGGACAATCGCAAGGCTGATTGGCTTGCACGCCAGGTGGCACACGCCAGGGCGCAAGGCCTTCTTCCCCAGGCACAAGGTTCGCCAGCCCAAGCGCAAACCCCATCGCCTTGCAGCCAAGCAAAAAGCCCGGCAAACCGGGCTTTTCAGGTTGCGGGGCACGCTCCAACGTCAGGCGGCGGAGCCCTTCGCGCCGGCCTTGCTGCGGTTGAAGCGGGCGGACATGCCCTTGCGCAGTTCATCCAGGCCCGAACCCTTGCCCAGCACCTTCAGCAGGGCATAGCCCTCCAAAGATGCGCTCATCACGTCGCTGCCCAGGGCCATTTCGGTGTCCTCCAGGCGGCCCAGCAGCTGGCGCAGCCGGGCGCCGCGCGAACGCAGCACGTCCAGGGCATGCAGGTCGCGCTGGGC
>CANBQJ010000334.1 GCA_947371645.1 Burkholderiales bacterium
CACCGCCGTCACGCTCTGGCCCAGGCTGCGCCCGGACGTGCGGGCCGCGTCCTGCAGCAGTTCCACGCTGCGCGCGCCAATGCCCCGGGCGGGGAAGTTCACCACCCGCAGGAAACTGGTGTCGTCGTTGGGGTTCTCGATCAGGCGCAGGTAGGCCAGGGCGTGCTTCACCTCGGCACGCTCGAAGAAGCGCAGGCCGCCATAGACCTTGTAAGGCAGGCCGGCGTTGAACAGTGCCGACTCGATCACCCGCGACTGGGCATTGCTGCGGTAGAGCACCGCCACCTCGTGCAGGGGCTGGCCCTGGCGCCTGAACTGCTGCGACTCCTCCACCACCCACTGGGCTTCGGCGAAGTCACTGGTGGCCTCATTGACGCGGATGGGTTCGCCCAGGCCGGCATCGGTGCGCAGGTTCTTGCCCAGGCGGCGGGTGTTCTGAGAGATCAGCGTGTTGGCCGCGTCCAGGATGTGGCCAAAGCTGCGGTAGTTCTGCTCGAGCTTGATGACCTGCGGCACGCGGAACTCGCGCTCGAAGTCGGCCATGTTGCCCACCTGCGCGCCACGGAAAGCGTAGATGCTCTGGTCGTCATCGCCCACGGCGAACACGCTGTTGCCGGTCACACCCGGCTGGCCGGCGAACGCCTTGAGCCACAGGTACTGCAGGCGGTTCGTGTCTTGAAACTCATCCACCAGGATGTGCTTGAAGCGGCGCTGGTAGTGCTCGCGCACCTCGGGGTGGTCGCGCATGAGCTCGTAGGTGCGCAGCATCAGCTCGGCGAAATCGACCACGCCTTCACGGGTGCACTGGTCTTCATAGGCCTGGTAGACGGCCAGCTGCATGCGGCCCACCTCGTCGCGGGGCTGGATGTCCTTGGGGCGCTGGCCTTCTTCCTTGGCGTGGGAGATGAACCAGCTGGTCTGCTTGGGCACGCAGCGCTCTTCGTCGAACTTCAGGCCCTTGATCACCCGCTTGACGGCAGACAGTTGATCAGACGTGTCCAGGATCTGGAAGGCCGCCGGCAGCCCGGCCAGCTTGGCGTGGGCCCGCAGGAAGCGGTTGCACAGGCCGTGGAAGGTGCCGATCCACATGGTGCGGGTGTTCACCGGCAGCATGGCCGACAGGCGCGTCTGCATTTCCTTGGCGGCCTTGTTGGTGAAGGTCACGGCCATGATGCCGCCCGGCGACACCTGGCCCGTCTGCAGCAGCCAGGCGATGCGGGTGGTCAGCACCCGCGTCTTGCCCGACCCGGCGCCTGCCAGGATCAGGCAGGGGCCCGGTGGGGCCGTCACGGCCGCCAGCTGTTCGGGGTTGAGCCCCGTCAACATGGGGGAGTTGCCGTGCAATGCCCCCTGCGGGAAGATAGGGGTGTTCGGTGTCGACGCGTTCATCGCAAAATTGTAGGCGCCGACACACACCGACCCGACAAAGAAACGGGCGGAAGCACCCCAGGGGGTGCACCACATGATTTTCAGGGAAGAAGAAACCACATGGTCAGCTCCATTGATCGCACCGGGGTCGACCCGGGGGCGCCGCCGTTGCCGTCGTTTTGGGCAGCAGGACCCGCCTCCTCCACTGATGACAACAGCGGGGCCGTCGCGTCGAGGCTGGCTTCAGCTCAACGCCGCCAGGCCCGCTGGCTGCGGGTCGACCTGGTCGATGTGCGCCAGTCCACCGTGCAGCGTGTGCGCATCTGGACCGAAGGCCCGATGTTGCAGATTGCCGGCCAGAGCCTGCTCCGGCAGGTGCCCTTGGCGCAGATCGATTGGCGGCATCAAATGGGCCCGGCCAGGCGCCGCATGGCGCGACTGCCCGATGGCAGCGCCCTGTGTGCCGTGCAGCCACAAGACTGGGACGACTGGTTCAAGCTGGCCGTGCCTTCGGCGACTGGGCGCCACACGCCCACGCCCTGGTTGCGCCTGGGTGTGATGGCCGCAGCCCTGGGCCTGATGGTGCTGGGCACCTGGTTCTTCTTGCTGCCCGCAACGCAGGGCTGAGGCTGCGGCCCCGCCCCCGGGCGATGTCAATGCAGGATCAACAAGGGCTTCTGGCTGTGGGCCAGCACGCTCTTGGCCAGCGAGCCGTGGATCAGCGCATCCAGGCCGTGGCGGCCATGCGTGGCCATCACGATGAGGTCGCATTCGTGCTTCTCGGCCATGTCCACGATGGACTGCTGCACGTCATCGGTGATCACGAACTGCCCCTCGAACGACACCCCGGCCTTGTGCGCGCGGGCCGCAAAGGCGTCCAGCATCTCGCGGGCGTGCCGCTCGCAGCGCTCATGGTGGGCCTCGAACGTGGCGGCGTCATAGGCCACGGCGCCCTGCTCTACCACCAGCACGGGCAACGGGGGCTCTGCGGTGAAGCCCAATATGCGCGCGCCCAGCATCTTGGCCAGACCGAGGCTGTGCTCGATCGCCTTGTCAGACAAGGCGCTGCCGTCGATCGGCACCAACAGGTGTTCATACATGGCGCATCCTCCTCGCGTCGTCCACCAGACGGGACACCTTGATCCTAGTGCGCGCGCATGGCAGCGCCAAGCCCCCACCGGCCCCATGCCCTGGCCCAAGGCTGCCCTTTGTCAAGTTCTTGATCTGAATCAGTCCCGGTCAGGAGCTGGCGGGGAATCTAAAATCACGTTTTGCCCAGTGGCAGCCCGAACGGCACCCCGACCCATGACCGAACTCGCCAAATCCTTCGAACCCGGCCCCATCGAGGCCCTGTACGGCCCGCAGTGGGAGCAACGCGGCCTGTACAAACCCACGCTGGACGCGGCCAAGCCCTCTTTTTGCGTCCAGCTGCCGCCGCCCAATGTGACCGGCACCCTGCACATGGGCCACGCCTTCAACCAGACCATCATGGACTCGTTGACGCGTTACCACCGCATGCAGGGCCACAACACCCTGTGGATCCCCGGCACCGACCACGCCGGCATCGCCACACAGATCGTGGTGGAGCGCCAGCTGCAGGAAAAGGGCGTGGAGGGCGAAAAGACCCGCCACGACCTGGGCCGCAAGAACTTCGTGGCCCGCGTGTGGGAATGGAAGGAGCAAAGCGGCTCCACCATCACCCAGCAAATGCGCCGCATGGGCGACTCGGTCAGCTGGGAGCACGAGTACTTCACCATGGACGATAAGCTGTCCAAGGTGGTGGTGGAGACCTTCGTTCGCCTGCATGAAGAAGGCCTGATCTACCGCGGCAAGCGCCTGGTCAGCTGGGACCCTGTCCTCAAGTCCGCCGTGTCCGACCTCGAAGTCGAGAGCGAAGAAGAAGACGGCTCGATGTGGCACATCCGTTACCCCATCGAGGGCTCGGACGAGACCCTGGTCGTGGCCACCACCCGCCCCGAGACCATGCTGGGCGACACCGCCGTGATGGTGCACCCCGAAGACGAGCGCTACGCCCACCTGATCGGCAAGCTGGTCAAGCTGCCCATCACCAGCCGCCTGGTGCCCGTGATCGCCGACGAGCACGTCGACAAGGACTTCGGCACCGGCGTCGTCAAGGTCACCCCGGCGCATGACACCAACGACTACCAGGTCGGCCTGCGCCATGACCTGCCCATGATCACCATCTTCACGCTGGACGCGCAGGTGGTGTCGCACCTGCCCGAGATCCCCGAGGCCTACCG
>CANBQJ010000335.1 GCA_947371645.1 Burkholderiales bacterium
CCGTCGACCCAGGTCACGCCGGTGACGAAGCGGTTGGACTCGATGGTGCGCAAGACCTTGCCCGTCTGCGGGTCGATCTGGTGGATCTTGCGGTCGCGGTACTGGCCCACCCACAGGCTGCCCTCCGCCCAGGTGAGGCCGGAGTCACCACCCTGCCCCGGCGCCGGGATGGACGCCAGCACCTCCCCGGAGGCCGGGTCAATCTTGTCGATGCGCGATTCGGCGATCTGGTAGAGGTGCTGGCCATCGAAAGCCGTGCCCGCGTCGCTGGTGCACTCCAGCCGTCGCAGGGTCTGGCCGCTGTCGGGGTCGATGGCGAGCAGCTGGGTGCCGGTGGCGGCCCACACCTGGTGGCCATCGTGGGTGATGCCATGGATGCGTTCTGCCCCGGCAAAGGGGCCGTACTCGCGCACGACGTCGGCGGCCGCGGCAGTGGGCAGGGTGGGTTGTGGTGCGGTCAATGTGCTCATGGTGATCTCCTGGTGGTGCGCCAGGTTTCGGCGCCTGGAGGTCACTCTACCCAGGCGAGAGCCCAGCGGGGAGTAACAAGCTTGTCGTGAATCCCGCCAGCGGCGCCGACAGCCAGCGGCGTGCGCGCGCCTGCCCGATGGCGCGCACCTGCCCGCTGGCCTGCAAGCCCACGAGTGCCCGCTGAACGGTGCGCTGGCTGGCACCCAGGGCCAGGGCCAGTGCCGATGTCGACCAGGCGGCGCCGTCGGCCAGCAAGGCCAGCAGCGAGGCCTCGTCGCCTTCAAAAGGCGGGGCCAGCACGACCACGGCACGCTGGTCACGAGGCTTCAAGGCAAAGCCCCGTGGCGTCGCTTCGATGTCCGCCAGGCCTGCCACCACGGCACGCAAGCGGCTCATCTCCACCCGCAGGCGCGCCCGGTGCGTCTCGTCAGGGTGGCGGGTGCGGAAGGTCCGGGCGATCAGGGCCAGGCGGTCCACGTCGCCCGGCCAGGCCAGGGCCAGCGCTTGCGCCAGGGCGAACAAGACCGGCCTGCTCGCCAGGGGCCGCCAGTCCTCTCCGGCACGCCAGCCGTGTCGGCAGGCGTCCAGCACCAGCGCATCAGAGGCCATCAGCGCCGCCACCTCTTCCAGCCTCAATACCCTATCGCCGCGGGCTGTGCGTTGCCGGGCCGCCGGGCGCAGCAGCGCGGCACGGGCCTCGGCCACCTCGCCCAGCAAGGCAGGCACGCCGGCGCGTGCGGCCGCCTCGTGGGCGCGGGCCAGCGCCAGGTGTGCCGCACCCATGGACAGCCGGCGCAGGGACGCTTCAGCCCGGGTCAGGTCGGCGACCGCGGCCAGTGCAGGGGGCAGGCCCTGCCCGATCAACCCGGCCAGCATGCCTTGCGCCTCCTCGATGCGGCCCAGCAACAAGAGCCGCCGCGCCGAGATCAAGCGCGCCTGCTGTGCGTTGGCCACATCGCCCCCTGCCACCAGCGTGGCCGTGGCGGTGGCCAGCGCCAGTGCGGCTTGCCGCGCCCCGCCGAGGTCACGCATGGCCAGCGCCACTTCGGCCTCGGCCACCACGCAACGGGCGCGCGCCAGGGCCTCGTGTTCACCAAAGCCCTGTGCCGCGCGCCGCAACAGCTCACGGGCGCGCGGGTGCTCGCCCAACTGCGCCATGGCGATGCCGCGCAGTGCCAGCGCCGGCGGGTCTTCGCGCAAGGCCACACGCTTGAGCGCGCCCAGCGCGTCACCCGCCGCCAGCGCACGCGCAGCCGCCGCGATCAGGGCATCCATGTGGACAAGCTCAGGGGCCGCATGGCCGCATTATGGTCGGCGCCGCCCGCCGCCTTGTCGTGCAGGCCGCTCAGGTCCGGGCCTGATCTGCCGACAACGAAGACAAGCCCGTGTGTGCTTGACGGGCGCTCAGCGCCAAAAGGAAACCCCATGCGCAGCAGGAAGTGCCCAGCCCTTGCACCCGCCCTCACCCTTGCCCTGGCAGGTGCCTGCACCCATGCCTGGTGTTCGCCGTCCGCGCAGTCCGCCCCGGCTGTGGATGGCCCCTTGCAGGCGTCTGCAGACGGCCAGCACCTGGTCGACCCCCAACACGGTGTGTGGTGGTCACGTTGCCCCGAAGGCATGACGTGGCACGCCCGCCGGTGCGAAGGCACGCCTCAGCTCATGACGCAGCCCGAAGCCTTGAAACACGCTGCGGCCAGGAACACGCAAGGCGAAGGCTGGCGCTTGCCGCGCGCTGCCGAACTGCATCGCTTGTTTTCAGCAGACAGTGGGCCCCGGCACCCGGCGCCCCACCTGGACACCTTCCGCGACGTCGACCCCGACTGGTACTGGAGCGCCTCGGCCTCCGTCGACACCGGCTCGGTCAACACCTACAGCTACGGCAACATCATGCGGGGCCTCACGTCGGAGAACGCCAACCACATGTCCTTCCTGCACGGCTGGGCCGTCAACGCGCGCAACGGCGAGACGCGCAACGACATCACCAAGAAGACGAAGCTGCCGGTCTTGCTGGTGCGGCCTGCGCCCGCAGACTGAGGCTGGCCAGGCCCGCCCTGGGCCATGGGCCCGCACCCGACCTGAATCAGCGCGCAGCCAGCTTGAACACGGCCACGGCCTGCACCAGCTGCTGGGCCTGGCCCTTGAGCCCTTCGGCGGCGGCCGCGCTTTCTTCCACCAGCGCGGCGTTCTGTTGCGTGGCCTGGTCCATCTGGGACACGGCCTGGCCCACCTGGCTGACGCCATTGCTTTGCTCCGTGCTGGCCTCGCTGATCTCGGCGACGATGTCGTTGACGCGGGCGATCGCGTTCACGATCTCGCTCATGGTCTGCCCCGCCTGGTCCACCAGCGTGCTGCCTTGCTCGACCTGTTCGACGCTGCGGGTGATCAGGCTCTTGATCTCCTTGGCTGCCTCGGCGCTGCGCTGAGCCAGGCTGCGCACTTCGGACGCCACCACGGCAAAGCCCCTGCCCTGCTCACCGGCACGCGCCGCTTCCACTGCGGCGTTCAGCGCCAGGATGTTGGTCTGGAAGGCGATGCCATCGATGACGGCGATGATGTCCGAGATCTTCTTGGAGCTCTGGTTGATGGCCTGCATGGTGTCCACCACCTGGCCCACCACCTGTCCACCACGGGCCGCCACCGAAGAGGCCCCGCTGGCCAGCTGGTTGGCCTGGCGCGCGTTGTCGGCGTTGTTGCGCACGGTGGCGCTGAGCTCGTCCATCGTGGCGGCGGTCTGCTGCAAGGCCGCGGCCTGCTGTTCGGTGCGCTGGCTGAGGTTGAGGTTGCCTTGCGCGATCTGGGTGCTGGCGGTCGCCACGCTCTCGGCATTGCAACGCACGTCGGCCACCACGCTGCCCAGTTGGGTCTGCATGTCCTTGAGCGCCTGCAAGAGCAGGCCGGTCTCATCCCTGGCGTGCACGTGCAGCGGGACGCTCAGGTCGCCGGCGGCCACCCGGGCTGCGGCATGCACCGCCTCGTTCAATGGCCGGGTGATGCTGCGCGTGATGAACCAGGCACACAGGCCGCCCAGCAGCAGCATCAGGGCCCCCAAGGACACGAGCAAGGTGGCGCTGGTGCCGTTGAGCGATTTGATCTCGGCGGCACGGGCATCGATGGCCTTGCGCTGCCAAGCCTGGAAGGCCTGCACC
>CANBQJ010000336.1 GCA_947371645.1 Burkholderiales bacterium
CTGCGGTGGGCATCCCGCTGGCCTGGGGCGTCTACCGCACGGGCCTGAGCGTGGCCAAGTTCTTCAACTGAGCGTCGGCACGGCGCCCCCCTGAGTCGACAAGGTGATCGCGATGGACCAGACCCCGTCAAACCGCAGCAGCACCGAGGTGGCCCGTGCCATCGAGGCCCATCGCCATGAGCCGGGCGGGCTGCTGCCCCTGCTGCACGCGGTACAGGATGCACTGGGCCACATCCCTGCCGAAGCGGTGCCGGTCATCGCCCAGGCCATGAACCTGTCGCGCGCCGAAGTGCATGGCGTGATCACCTTCTATCACCACTTCCGCAGCCAGCCACCTGGCCGCCATGTGGTGCAGGTGTGCCAGGCCGAAGCCTGCCAGGCCTGCGGGGGCGAAGCCCTGATGCGCGCCGCAGAACGGGCGCTGGGCTGCGCGGCCCACGAGACCCGCGCCGATGGCCTGGTGACGCTGGAGCCGGTGTATTGCCTGGGGCTGTGTGCATCGTCGCCGGCCATCCAGATTGACGAACGCCTGCATGGCCGGGTGGACGTCGCCAAGCTGCACCGGCTGGTGAACGTGCTGAACCAGCAAGCCGAGGAGCAGGCATGAGCGCCGACAAGGTCAAGGTCTATGTGCCCCGAGACTCCGCCGCCTTGGCCGTGGGTGCCGACGAGGTCGCCCTGGCGCTTGCCCAGGCCTGCGCCCAACGTGGCATGGAGATCGAGTTGGTTCGCAACGGCTCGCGTGGCCTGTTCTGGCTGGAGCCGCTGGTGGAGGTGGCCACGCCTGCCGGCCGCGTGGCGTATGGCCCGGTGGACGCGGCCGATGTGCCCGCCCTGCTGGATGCTGGCCTGCTGCAAGGTGCGGCCCATCCCCTGTGTCAAGGCCTGACCGAGGCCATCCCCTTCTTAGCCAAACAGGAGCGGCTGACCTTTGCCCGCATGGGGGTGACGGATCCGCTGTCCCTGGCCGACTACGAAGCCCATGGCGGCTGGGCCGGGCTGCGCGCGGCCGCAGCCTTGCCGCCCGAGGGCATTGTGCAGACGGTGCTGGACAGCGGCCTGCGCGGTCGCGGTGGCGCGGCCTTCCCCGCTGGCATCAAGTGGCGCACGGTGGCACACGCCGCCGGGGGGCAGAAGTACGTCGTGTGCAATGCCGACGAAGGTGACTCCGGCACCTACTCAGACCGCATGACCCTGGAAGGCGATCCCTACATGCTGATCGAAGGCATGGCCATCGCCGCGCTGGCGGTGGGCGCCACGCAGGGCTACGTCTACATCCGCTCCGAGTACCCGCATGCGGTGGCCACCTTCACCGAGGCGGTGCGGCGGGCCACCGAGGCCGGCTTCATTGGCGACCGCATCTGCGGCACGTCGCAGGCCTTCACCTTGCATGTGCGCAAGGCGGCCGGCTCTTACGTGTGCGGTGAAGAGACCGCCATGCTGGAGAGCATCGAGGGCAAGCGCGGCGTGGTGCGTGCCAAGCCACCACTGCCTGCCATCTCGGGCCTGTTTGGCCAGCCCACGGTGATCAACAACGTCATCACCCTGGCCAGCGTGCCCCTCATCCTGGCCAAGGGCGCGGCCTTCTACCGCGACTTCGGCATGGGCCGCTCCAAAGGCACCTTGCCTTTCCAGTTGGCCGGCAACCTGAAGCACGCCGGCCTGGTGGAAAAGGCCTTTGGCCTGAGCCTGCGTGAACTGCTGTTTGACTTTGGCGGGGGCAGCCGCAGCGGCCGCCCCATCAAGGCGGTGCAAGTGGGCGGGCCGCTGGGCGCCTATGTGCCTGAAAGCCAATGGGATGTGCCGCTGGACTACGAGGCTTATGCGGCCATGGGCGCCGTGGTGGGCCACGGCGGCATCGTGGCGCACGACGACACGGCCAACCTGGCCCACCTGGCCCGCTACGCCATGCAGTTCTGTGCCCTTGAGAGCTGCGGCAAGTGCACGCCCTGCCGCATCGGGTCCACGCGTGGCGCGGAAGTCATCGACCGCATCACCGGCAGCCCGGTGACGGCGGTGGCCGCCCGCGCGCAGCAGGTGCACCTCTTGCGCGAGCTGTGCGACACCATGCTGCACGGCAGCCTCTGCGCCATGGGTGGCATGACGCCTTACCCGGTGCTGTCGGCCTTGAACCATTACCCGCAGGATTTTGGCCTGAGCCCCGATGCGGCACCCGCTGCCCCGGCGACAGACCTATCCATCCAGGCCCATTGAGCCTGCAGGAGCCCCACCATGTCTTGTTCTGGAAACTGCCGCTGCCACACCGACGTCGACCACGGCACGCCGGCCAGCACCTCTTCCGAGACGGTGAGCCTGCACATCGACGGCTTTGCTGTGAACGTGCCCCAAGGCACCTCGCTGATGCGTGCTGCCGTGCAAGCGGGCATCCATGTGCCCAAGCTCTGCGCCACCGACAGCCTGGAGCCTTTCGGCTCTTGCCGCTTGTGCCTGGTCGAGATCGAGGGGCGCAAAGGCTACCCCGCTTCGTGCACCACGCCCGCCGAGGCCGGCATGATGGTGCACACGCAAAGCCCCAAGCTGCAAAACCTGCGCCGAGGCGTGATGGAGCTCTACATCAGCGACCACCCGCTGGACTGCCTCACCTGCAGCGCCAACGGCGACTGCGAACTGCAGGACATGGCCGGCGTGGTGGGCCTGCGCAACGTGCGCTACGGTACGTCTGGGCAGGAGGTTGCGGGCGTCACAGGTGCCCACCATGGCGACAGCAGCACGGACGAATCGAACCCCTATTTCAGCTACGACCCGGCCAAGTGCATCGTCTGCAACCGCTGCGTGCGGGCTTGTGAAGAGACGCAGGGCACCTTCGCGTTGACGATCTCGGGCCGTGGCTTCGAGAGCCGCGTGACGGCAGGGCAAGGCGAGGCCTTCATGGACAGCGATTGCGTCTCCTGCGGTGCCTGCGTGCAGGCCTGCCCCACGGCCACCTTGCAAGAGAAGAGCATCACCGTGCACGGCCAACCCGAGCACAGCATCATCACCACCTGCGCCTACTGCGGCGTGGGCTGCGGCTTCAAGGCCGAGATGAAGGGCAACACCGTGGTGCGCATGGTGCCCTGGAAGGATGGCCAGGCCAATGAAGGGCATTCCTGCGTGAAGGGCCGCTTCGCCTGGGGCTACGCCACCCACGCCGACCGCATCACCACACCCATGGTGCGCGAGCACATCACCGACCCCTGGCGCGAGGTCAGCTGGGACGAGGCGATCTCGTTTGCCGCCGCGCGCTTCAAGCGCATCCAGGCCGAGCACGGCACCGACGCGGTGGGCGGCATCACCTCTTCACGCTGCACCAACGAAGAGGCCTACCTGGTGCAAAAGCTGGTGCGCGCCGCCTTTGGCACCAACAACGTGGACACCTGCGCCCGCGTCTGCCACTCGCCCACGGGCTATGGCCTGGGTCAGACCTTCGGCACCTCGGCGGGCACCCAGACCTTCAAGTCGGTGGAGCACGCCGACGTGATCCTGGTGATCGGCGCCAACCCCACGGACGCGCACCCCGTGTTCGCCTCGCGCATGAAAAAGCGCCTGCGCCAAGGTGCCCAGCTCATCGTGGTGGACCCGCGCCGCATCGACCTGGTGGATTCACCCCATGTGCG
>CANBQJ010000337.1 GCA_947371645.1 Burkholderiales bacterium
CCTTGGGCGTGGGCCAGTCGGGCCAGTTCGCCCAGGGGCATGAGCACGCCGGTTTCGTTGTTGGCGGCCATGACGGACACCAGGCTCACCTCATCGGTGATCAAAGCGCGGGCCTGTTCCATGTCCAGGCTGCCATCAGGCAGCAGGCCAATGCACCGCACGGCGCCGCCATGGCTTTGCTGTACGGGGTCGAGGTGACGGCCCAGCTTCATGGCGCTGCTGTGTTCGCCCGCAGACATCACCGTTGTCCAGCGGCCGTTGAAGCCCTGGGCGCCGCGCAAGGCAATGGCATAGGCCTCGGTGGCGCCACTCGTGAACACCACTTCGGCGGGCTTGCAGTTGAACAGGCGGGCCACGGTGGCACGGGCCTGCATCAAGGCCTGTCGGGCACCTTGCCCCAGTTCATGCTGAGACGAGGGGTTGGCCCAGTGCTGCAGGAGTGCCTGGGCGACGGCTTCCACGACCACAGGCAAGGGGGCCGTTGTCGCGTTGTGGTCCAGGTAGATGGCGGTGCTCATGGTGTGGGCCTGGCAGGTGGGGGTGGGCTCAAGGGCTCTGCGGCACAAGGCTCAGGGCCAGAAGACACGTTGGGTGTCCACGCAGACCTCTTCGAGCAACTCGGGCAGGTGGCGAGACTCGTCATGCACCAGCCAGCGCTCGTGCACGTGGTCTCGGGTGTAGAGCGTCCAGATGCCTTCGTGTGGTTCCAGCCATGCAATGGGGATGACGCCGCCTTGCGGGTCCACATTGCGTGAGCAGCAAGGGCTGCTGATCAGCCAGCCACCATCGTCCGCCGCCGTGATGCTGGGCTGCACGTACTTGTAGCGCACGCGCTGCTTGAGGGCCCGTTCGATGCGCACGCGGTCCATGTCGTGGATGCTGGCACTGGCTGCGGTGGGGGCGCAAGCGTGGGCTGGGCACATGGTGCGACTCCGGGGCGTGGTGAGCAAAGTAGGGCGGAGGCTTCAGGAAGGCGAAGCCTGAGACTGCAGCGTCGGGGGGGTCTCGTTGCGGGCTTGCAAGACCATGGCTTCGAGCTCCTGGCGCAGCATGATTTCTTCTTCCAGGCAGCCGACCACCAGGCCATCGAACTCCACCATGTAGACCGGCTGGTTGGCCTCTTCGTGGTGGCCCACCTGCACGATTTCGCCTTCGGCGCCCTGGGCCACCAGCACGGCGTCATCCGGCTTGTCGGGGTAGGTGCCGTCGTTGAGCATGTCGACCAGCGCCAGGACCTGCTGGCCCCATTGGTAGGCGGGTTCGCGGTGTTCGATCATCATGGTGGTGGCCCGGTGTGTGATGTGGTGAGTCGGTTCAGCGCAGTTGTCGCAGGTCTTCGGCGCGGTCACCCAGTTGGGCGAGCACCTCTTCTGGCAGCTTGTCGAGGGTCATCAGCTCTTTGGCACGCATGCCCACGCGGTAGCCGTAGTCCGTGAACTCGACGGCGTAGATGTAGAACTGCTGCAGGAAGGTGCCGATGGAGACGATGTAGCCCACGTCACCCTTCTTCACCAGCACCTCGCCGATGTCCTTGCCATTGAAGGTGCCGTCGTTGCGGATGATCGAGCGGGCCACCACGCGTTCGCCAAAGGAGAAGCGAGGTGGCTCGGCCACTTCGATGACGTCGTCGTCTCGGTTGATGTCACCCATGGTGAGGCTCCTGTTCGCGTGAAGGCTGTTGCAAGGCTTGCAGTCGTTCCTGGGCGGCCTGGGCCAGCATCGGGTCCGGGTCGTGGCGGAGTTGCGGCAGCAGGGTGGCGGTGGCACGCTGAATGACTTCCCAACGCACCAGCAGGTCTTCGTCATTGGCCAGGCATGGCAGCAGGCCAACGGGCAGGCGTTGGGCCACGGTGCGGCGCACCACCGGGTCGCGGTCTTCGGCCATGCGCAGCAGCGCAGGCATGTCGATGCGTTGCGCCACTTCCTGGCGCACGACAGCTTCCTTGTCGGTGGACAGCAAGGGCAGCAGCGGTGTGCTGAGCCGGCGGGCCACCCACTGGCGCACGCCGTAGTCCGGGTCCTGGATCATGGCGGGCAGCTGGTCGGTGTCCAGGCGCTGGGCCACGCGGATGCGCACCTCGCGGTGCGGGTCCTGCTTCATCTGCTGCAGCAGGCGCTGGGGCAGGCGCAGGGCCACTTGCAGGCGCACGGTTTCGTCGGTGTCGTGCATCAGGGCCGGCAGGTGGAACAGCTCGGTGTATCGGGCTGCGATGGCGCGCACTTCAAAGTACGGGTGCTTCAGGTGCTGTGCGGCCAGGTCCTTGTGCCAGCGAAAGAAGCGGTCGATGCGCCGGGCATAGCCGTCTTGCATGCAGGCGTGGCCTGGCTCACAGCCCTGGGTGGCCAGCAGGTCCTGGTGGGGGCAGCTGCTGCAATCAAGCGGCTCACCCTGCCATGCACGGGCGTCGATGTCGCCTGCGGGTGCACGGACGGCAGTGGTGGTGTTCATGGCGAGGTGCTCCATCCGCGGTGAGGCTTGCGGCCTTGCTGGCGCGCCAGTTCATCGCTGTCGGTGTCTTCCTCGTCCAGGCCTGCGGCCACCCGCTCTGCCCGGGTCAGCACCGTCAGCAGCACGGCGCCGCCCAGCCTGTCGTGAGGGTCGAGCTGCTTGAGGGTGCTCAGGGCCAGGCGTCCTGCCTCGATGTGCCCCAGTCGCAGGTGCAGGTAGGCATAGCCCTTGAGGGTGAACAGGTAAAAGCGCGCAGCAGCGTCAAAGCGGGCGTCGTCGTCGCTGATGAGCGGCAGGGCGCCTGGGTCTTCGTGCACAGGCGGCTGCAAGGCCGTGCGCGCCATGACCAGTGCTTCTTGAGCCACCGCCAGGGCTTGCGCCAGGCGGTGGCCATAAAAATGGTAGCGGTAGAGCGCGATCAGGGTTGCCGGGTGGGCTGGGGCCAGTTCACACGCACGCAGCAACAGGCTTTCTGCCTGCGTGTCGTGTGGCCCCAGCTCTCCGGCTTGCTGTATCCACGCTTCCGCCTGGGGTGGCAAGCCACGGCCCAGCACGGCCAGGTCGAAGTCCACGCCTGGCGCAGCGTCGTTCGTCCGCCAGGTGGCCCCGGTTGACGATGTGTGCTGTGGGGTCGTGGACATCTTGTGGCCCTGTCCTCAGTGGGTGTGAGGGGTGCGGGGCGAGCCCATGGACTTGATCGAACCGATCTCGATGCGCGACACCGCGGGTGCCGCAGGCGCAGCGTCACCGCTGCTGCTGCAGGCACAAGGCGCCGCGCTCGGGTTCACGAAGGTCAGCCCCGACTTGGTGGGCGTGTCGGCAAAGTCCACCTGCACGCCATCGAGCAGCGTGCAGGTATCGGCCGGCATGAACACCTTGATGCCGTTCACCTGGGCGACCTCATCGCCCGCAGCGGGTTCAGCCTCCACGGTGAATTCTGCGTTGTAGCCAGAGCATCCGCCCGGCGTCACGGTGAGTCGGAAGCCTGCTGTAGAGGGCAGGCCAGAGAAGGTCACCATGCGCCGAATGAATTTCTCGGCGGCGGCAGACACGGTCCAGTTGGGCAACATGTGGGGCGTCCTTTTTGGCTCAGGCGCTGACGATGCAACCGTCAACAGGGCACACGGCCACACATTGAGGCG
>CANBQJ010000338.1 GCA_947371645.1 Burkholderiales bacterium
GTGGGGCTGGGCTTGAGCACGAAGGTGTTGCCCGCGGCAATGGCCACCGGGAACATCCAGCACGGCACCATCACGGGGAAGTTGAAGGGCGTGATGCCGGCCACCACGCCCAGGGGCTGGCGCATCGTCCAGTTGTCGATGCCGGTGGACACCTGCTCGGTGTGGTCGCCCTTGAGCAGTTGGGTGATGCCGCAGGCGAACTCGACGATCTCGATGCCGCGGGTCACTTCGCCCTGCGCATCGGTGAACACCTTGCCATGCTCGCTGGTGACCATGGCGGCCAGCTCATCGCGGTGGGCGTTGAGCAGGGCCAGGAAGCGGTGCATCACCCGCGATCGGATCAGCGGCGGGGTGTCGGCCCAGGCGGGGAAGGCCGCTTGGGCCGCCGCCACCGCCTCGCTCACGTCAGCTGGATCGGCCAGCAGCACCTGTCGCGTGATCTGGCCGGTCACCGGGTTGCAGACGGGGCTGCGCCGGGCGCTGGCGGGTGTGTGCACCACGCCGTGGATGTGGTGGCCGACGTCTTGAGGATCGGTATAGAAGCCTGGCGTGCTCATCGCGTGCGTTCCTGTCGAGTGGGCCTGGACAAAGCCTACCCGAAACCCTGCCGAAACCGCCGGCCTGACGTCAGCAGAACATCACAGCCGGCCCAGCTCCACATACAGCGGCCGGTCGTCGATGCCCGGGCGCGGGTCGTCGCCATAGCTCAGCCAGAAGTGGCTGGAGATCAGCTTCTGGCGCTTGTAGCCGCGCGGTGTTTCGCACAGGGGGTCGCCCTGCGTGATGCCCGTGGCCAGCGCGTCGTACTTTAGGCCGGGGTTGGCCATGATCCAGTCGATCAGGCCCTGATGCACTGCGGTGTCGTCCTTGGCGACCAGGGTGCCGTAGAGCGTCAGGTAGTTCAGCACGCCACCGATCGGGGGCAGCTTGAAGCCACCGGCCAGGCCCACGTACAGGTTGTAGAGCGGGCGCAGCACCTTGATGATGGGCTTGAAGCCGACCACGCGCGTCTGCTTGTAAGCCTTCTGGTTCCAGCCCGCCAGCATGCCGATGACCTGGCCATCGCGCAGCGCCAGCGCGTAGTCGCTGATGCGCAGCCCGGCGTAGTACGGGTCACCGGCCATCAGCTTGCTGAAGTCGTACAGCGGGTAGCCGTTGCGGCGCGGGGCTTCGCGGTCAAAGAAGGCCTGCATGGCCGGTGCGTCGGCGGCGGTGGCGGCGCGGATGGTCACGCCGGCGGGGATGCGCGGCGTGATCTTGCGCACGAAGATGAAGCTGGTCTCGATGGTGTGGCTGATCCAGTAGCGGAACAGCACGCCGTCTGCCGCCTTGGCGGCCGCGTCCAACGGGGCCGTGTTCTCCTTGAGCACGATGCCTTGCAGCAGGTCGGTCTCCGAGCGGTGCTTCTTCTGCTCGATGAACATGTCCGAGGCGATGCCGCGGCGGCGGTAGTAAGGGTCCACGCGCGTGTCGCCCGAGTAGTACACGCGGCGCGGCTTGCCACTGATGTAGAGCTCGCGGCCAGAGATGACCGTCAGGCCGGCCAGCACGTCGGGGCGCTCGTCGTCATCGGCCACCGTCAGCACGAACTCGTCGCCGATCACCTGGGCGCCGGTGAAGAAATCCGGCGCGCGCTGGAAGCACATCTGGGCCGGGCCGGGCATGGTGATCTTGGTCACCAGGTCCTGGATCTTGGGGTTGTCGGCGGGGGTGCCGAGTCGGATGGTGATGGCCATGGTCGGTGTCCGTCAGGTACAGCGGGAAGGTCAGCGGGAAAGATCTGTGGACGTGGACGAGAGGGCTGGGCGCTCAGGCGTCCAGCACCTGTCGCAGCACGGCGGGCACCTGGCCGCGCCAGTGCCTCAGGGGCTCGATCTTGATGTTGCCCTCGATCATGCCGTGTTCACGGCACTGGTCCAGGTACACGGCGCGCATGTCGGGCAGGGCCACGCAGGCGGCCGGCTGCAGCTGGCCCAGCTCGCGTGCCAGCTTGTAGTGGAAGTTGGCCTGCAGCGCGCGTTCCACCTGGGCGCCCAGGTCGTGCTCCAGCGCCGTGCGCTGGGCGGCGGGCAGGGCGGTGTCGCACTCCACCAGCAGCACATAGCCGGGTGTGCGGTGCCGTGCCTCGTCCAGCGCGAGCAAGGTCACGGGCATGGCGCCTTGCAGGCTCAGGCTGTCTTGCACCTGCTGGGCGGTGGTGGCGCTGGTCTTCTCGCCCACCAGGTCGACGCCGTCGTTGCGGCCCAGGAAGGTGAAACAAGGCACCTGGCCCAGGGGCGCTTCCACGCGCAGCACGTCGCTCATCTGGTAGCGCGCAAAGCCGCTGCCGGTGGTCATGATGGGGATGACCTCTTGCCCCGTGCGCAATGCCCAAGGCGCGACGATCTGGCCATCGTTGGCGTCGGCAAATTCGTAGAAGTGGCTGGTGTAGGCCAGCGGGTAACGGCCCTGGAAGGGGAAGGTCACCACGCCTTCGGTGGCCCACAGGCCCTTGCCCTGGAAGCCGGCGTGCGGTAGCAGGGCCTTGAGCTTGGCCGCCCAGGGCGTGGCCGCCGCCGTGTCCCAGGCGCTGACCACGGCCAGTTGCGGCCACAGTTGTTCGAAGAAGGTGTGGTGCAGCTGGCCGTTCCAGCGCGCCAGCAATGAGGCCGCGCGGTCTGACCTGGGGCAGCGCAGGCCGGCCATGCGGGCGGTGCGTGCGCCCCAGTTGCCGCGCTTCAGGCACTCGGCCAGCTCTGCGCGCCAGGCAGACATCTGCTCCAACAGGCCCAGGCCAAAGGTCGGGCTCCACACGGACATGAAGCCCAGGTTGGCATCGGCCGCCAGGTAGGCCACGGTGGCGAACAGCGAATCGTCCGACGTCTCTGCCAGCGCGATGTCCTGCGGGGCGGCCTGCGTCAGGTGGGCCAGCGCCCGCTTGCCGAACGACAGCAGCTTCATGTCGTCGTTGAGGTCGCCTGTGGCCTGGCCGCGCAGCTCTGTGGGGATCCAGGACAGCGACCAGTAGTGCGTGCCCTGCGCCTGCTTGGGGAACTGGCGATACAGGTCGCCCACCCAGGCGGTGATCACCTCGTCCAGTTCATCCAGGAACATCTGGGTGTAGGGCACCCATTTCACCGCAGACGTCGAGCCGCTGGTCGGCTGGTAGCGCATCACGGCGGAGTCGATCAGCAGGGGCTGCTGGCGCGCTCGTTGCTCGGTGATGGTCTGGGCGTAATCCTTGTAGGTGGACAAGGGCAGCTGGCGGGCAAACGTCTCCCACGACCAGTCAGGGCGGATGCCCCGTTTCTGGCCTTCAGGAGAGCGCGCGGCAGCGGCCAGCCAACGGGCCAGACGGGCGCGCTGGATGGTTTCCAGTTCGCCCAGGTGGCGCTCGAAACGGCGTTGCCCGGGGGCAACGAGCTGTTTGAGGAGTTGGTGTCCGAGTCGGGTCCCGAGCCCCATGCTCAGGAGGCCTCGCCCCGCTGTTGGGCGAGCTTCTCGGCTTCGAGTTGACGGGCCAGCTCAAGACCGGCGGGGGCGTGCGTGCCCAGGATGTGCTTGCGGATCCATTTCATGGGGCGAGCATAGAGCGAATAC
>CANBQJ010000339.1 GCA_947371645.1 Burkholderiales bacterium
GCCAAGCCCGACTGCATCTTCGCGGCCGTGGTGGGTGGCTCCAACGTGGCCTTCTACAAGCAGCTCAAGGCCGCCGGCATCACCGGTGCCAAGCAGTTCCTGCTGACCCTGTCGGTGACGGAAGACGAAATGCTGGGCGTGGGTGGCGAGAACTTCGCCGGCTTCTACAGCTCGATGAAGTACTTCCAGAGCCTGGACAACGCCAACAACAAGGGCTTCGTGGCCGCCTTCAAGAAGGCCTATGGCCCCAAGGCCGTGATTGGCGACGTGACCCAGGCCGGCTACCTCGGCCCCTGGCTGTGGAAGGCTGCGGTGGAAAAGGCCGGCAGCTTCGACGTGGACAAGGTGGTGGCCGCATCGCCTGGCATCGAGCTCAAGACCGCGCCTGAGGGCTACGTCAAGCTGCACGAGAACCACCACCTGTGGAGCAAGTCGCGCATTGCCCAAGGGCAGCCTGACGGCACCTTCAAGGTCGTGTCCGAGTCGAAAGAGCTGATCGAACCCAACCCCTTCCCCAAGGGCTATCAGTAACCCACTCCCTGCGGCCATCGGCCGCTGGGTGGTTCATTTTGGTGAGCGCGCGGGCGGCCTGAACCGCCTGCTTCTCCTGCGAGGCCACCGTGACGGTATGTGCGGTGCTTCGCAGGTTTTTTCGATGCGTGGACGCGTAACGGGGTGATGCGATGACCTTTCCAGAAATGCTCAACATTGGCCTGATGCAAGGCTTTGCAGGCTTGAGCCTGTTCTCTGTGCTGCTTCTGATGGGCCTGGGCCTGGCCGTGATCTTTGGCCAGATGGGCGTGATCAACATGGCCCACGGCGAATTCATGACGATCGGCGCCTACACCGTGTACCTGGGCTCCACGCTCACCGAGAAGTACGCCCCCAACCTGGTGCAGGCCTACTTCCCCGTGGCCATCCTATTTGCCTTCATCTTTGCTTTCATCGTGGGCTGGGCCACCGAATGGGCCCTGATCCGCCACCTCTACAAACGCCCGCTGGACACCCTGCTGGCCACCTGGGGCCTGAGCCTGGGGATGCAGCAGATCTTCCGCTCCACCTTCGGCCCCAAAGAAGTGAGCCCCACCCTGCCTGAGTGGCTGATGGGTTCATGGGCGCCCAAGGAAGGCCTGGACATCCCCATCAACGGCATGTTCGTGATGGCGCTCACTTTGCTGGTCACCGGCTTGCTGCTGATCGCCCTGTACAAGGCGCGCTGGGGCCTGCGTGTGCGCGCCACCGTGAGCAACCGCGTGATGGCCAACGCCATTGGCATCAACACCAAGAAGACCGACCGCCTGACCTTCGCCATCGGTTGCGGCATCGCCGGTGTGGCCGGTGCGGCCTTCACCACGATCGGCTCCACAGGCCCCACCAGCGGCTCGCTCTACATCGTCGACTCCTTCCTGGTGGTGACCTTCGGTGGCGCCGGCAGCCTGCTGGGCACCGTGGTCTCGGCCTTCGGCATCGCCCAGACGCAATCGATCAGCGAGTTCTTCATGACCGGCTCCAACGCCAAGGTCCTGACCTTGCTGGTGGTCGTGACCATCTTGATGCTGCGTCCACAAGGGCTGTTTGCCTCCAAGGTCCGTCGTTGATCCACACCTCACAACACGCGCCCCATCCCCGTCTTTCAGGAGTGAATTCATGAGCAAAGTGCAAGCCTGGATCGCACAGCAGAAGCTGGGCAGCCTCGCGCTGCTGGCCATCCTGCTGCTGGTGGTCTTCCCCCTCGTGCTGGAGCCCTTCCGCCTCAACATGGTGGGCAAGTACCTGACCTACGCCTTCGTGGCGCTGGGCCTGGTGATGCTGTGGGGCCATGCCGGCATCCTCAGCCTGGGCCAGGGCGTGTTCTTCGGCCTGGGTGGCTACATGATGGCCATGTTCCTCAAGCTGGAAGCATCTGACCCGATCAGCACCAAGATCCAGTCCACCCCGGGCATCCCCGACTTCATGGACTGGAACCAGATCACCGCCCTGCCCTTCTGGTGGGTGCCCTTCAAGAGCCTGCCCTTTGCCCTGATCGCCGTGCTGGTGGTGCCCGTGCTGCTGGCCTTCATCGTCAGCTACGCCATGTTCAAGCGGCGCGTGGGTGGCGTGTACTTCGCCATCATCACGCAGGCCGTGGCGCTGATCCTGACCGTGCTGATCATCGGCCAGCAAGGCTTCACCGGTGGTGTGAACGGCATCACCGACCTGAAGACCCTGATGGGCTGGGACATCCGCACCGACAGCGCCCGCATGACCCTGTACTACGTCTGTGTGGCCCTGCTGCTGGCCAGCGTCTTCCTGTGCCGCTGGGTGCAGAAATCGAAGCTGGGCACCCTGCTGCTGGCCATGCGTGACAAGGAAGACCGCGTGCGCTTCTCGGGCTACGACGTGGCCATGTTCAAGGTGTTTGCCTTCTGCCTGGCGGGCATGCTGTCGGCCATCGGTGGCGCCATGTTCACGCTGCAGGTGGGCTTCATGTCGCCGTCCTTCGTGGGCATCGTGCCCTCCATCGAGATGGTGATCTTCGCCGCCGTGGGTGGCCGCATGAGCCTGGTGGGCAGCATCTATGGTGCGCTCATCGTGAACTACGGCAAGACCTACTTCTCCGAGGCCGCGCCTGATCTGTGGCTCTTCCTGATGTCGGCGCTGTTCATCGGCGTGACCATGGCCTTCCCCGACGGGCTGGCCGGCCTGGTCGAGCAAAAACTGATGCCCTGGTGGCGCCAGCGCCAGGCCACCCGCAAGGCCCAGGCCGCGCGCATCAAGGAGGCCCATGCCGTCTACCCCGAGGTGCCGCCTGGTGGCAAACCCACCAACACCATGCCTGGCGGCCTGAGCAGCCAGCAAGCCTGACCCCACACACCGAAGCAAACGGAGCCCGCCATGAGCACCAAAGAATTCGTGCTGTACGTCGAAGACCTGTCTGTGTCCTTTGACGGCTTCAAGGCCATCGACGCCCTCAACCTCTACGTGGACAAGAACGAGCTGCGCGTGATCATCGGCCCCAACGGCGCCGGCAAGACCACCCTGCTGGACCTGATCTGCGGCAAGACCAAGGCCAGCACGGGCAGCATCAAGTTCAAGGACCAGGAGCTGACCAAGATGGCCGAGCACAAGATCGTGCGCTCGGGCGTGGGCCGCAAGTTCCAGACGCCCTCCATCTACGAAAACCTCAGCGTCTTCCAGAACCTGGAGGTGTCCTTCCCGCAAGGGCGCTCGGTGCTGGGCGCGCTGGCATTCAAGTGCACAGACGAGGTCAAAGCCCGCGTGCAAGTGGTGGCCGAGGAGATAGGCCTGGCAGACAAGCTGGACACCGAAGCCGGCCTGCTGAGCCACGGTCAGAAGCAGTGGCTGGAGATCGGCATGCTGCTGATGCAAGAGCCTGAGCTGCTGATGCTGGACGAGCCCATTGCCGGCATGAGCGCCCGGGAGCGCGAGCTCACCGCCGACCTGCTCAAGCGCATCTGCAAGAACCGCTCGATGATCGTGATCGAACACGACATGGCCTTCGTGGCGCAGATCGCCAGCAAGGTGACGGTGATGCACCAGGGCAAGATTTTGGCCGAAGGGACGATGG
>CANBQJ010000340.1 GCA_947371645.1 Burkholderiales bacterium
CAGTCTTCACTGGTGATGGTGCCCATCAACGCCTTTGGCAACGAGGCCACCAAACGCAAGTACCTGCCCAAGTTGGCCACCGGCGAGTACATCGGCTGCTTTGGCCTGACCGAGCCCGACCACGGCTCCGACCCGGCCGGCATGCTGACGCGCGCCACCAAGGTGGACGGCGGCTACACCCTGCGCGGCAGCAAGATGTGGATCAGCAACGCGCCCATTGCCGATGTGTTCGTGGTGTGGGCCCAGTGCGCCAATGCAGAAGGCAAGGACGAGATCCGCGGCTTCGTCCTGGAGAAAGGCTGGAAGGGCCTGAGCGCCCCCGCCATCCACGGCAAGGTGGGCCTGCGCGCCAGCATCACCGGCGAGATCGTGATGGACGACGTGTTCTGCCCAGAAGAGAACGCCTTCCCCGACGTGCGCGGCCTCAAAGGCCCCTTCACCTGCCTGAACAGCGCGCGCTACGGCATCTCATGGGGCGCGATGGGCGCGGCCGAAGACTGCTGGTTCCGCGCGCGGCAATACGTGCTGGACCGCAAGCAGTTTGGCCGCCCGCTGGCCGCCAACCAGCTGATCCAGAAGAAGCTGGCCGACATGCAGACCGAGATCGCCTTAGGGCTTCAAGGCAGCCTGCGCCTGGGGCGGCTGAAGGACGAAGGCAAGGCCGCGGTGGAGATCACATCGATCATGAAGCGCAACAACTGCGGCAAGGCGCTGGACGTGGCCCGGCTGGCGCGCGACATGATGGGCGGCAACGGCATCAGCGATGAATACGGGGTGGCGCGGCACCTGGTGAACCTGGAGGTGGTGAACACCTACGAGGGCACGCATGACGTGCATGCCTTGATCCTGGGCAGGGCGCAGACGGGGATTCAGGCGTTTTTTTGAGCCGCCACCTCACCATGGCCTGAGCGTGTCTCGTCGGCCGGGGCCATCACCATGGCGAGATGTGTTTGCTACACTCGAACACTGTCAATAAATACAGTGCACCAACATGTCCCTCACCTCTGTAGAGCTGTTCGCAGGCGCTGGCGGATTGGCCATGGGCGTCAGCTTGGCCGGGTTCAAGAGCCAAGGCGTGGTGGAGTGGGACCGCTGGGCATGTGACTCCATCCGCCAGAACCAGGCGCGCGGGCATCCTTTGGTGGCCGAATGGCCTTTGTATGAAGGGGATGTTCGACACTGGATTGACGGTGTCGACACCGCTGCACTGGACGGGCTGGACTTGGTGGCTGGCGGGCCGCCCTGTCAGCCCTTCTCCATGGGTGGCAAGCACCAGGCCAACCTCGATGCACGCGACATGTTTCCTGCGGCGGTGTCCGTCGTGCGCAAACTGCGCCCCCGAGCGTTCATATTTGAGAACGTC
Source organism: Burkholderiales bacterium (assembly GCA_947371645.1). Next base: position 1,364 of record CANBQJ010000340.1, read on the forward strand.
AAAGGCCTGACGCGTGCGAGCTTCTCGTCGTACTTTTCTTATATCCAACTTCAGCTTGAGTTCCCTGAGATCGCCAAGAAGGCCGACGAGTCCTGGTGCGATCATCAAAAGAGGCTGCAGGAGTTCAAGACCTCCAGGAAGAACTCTGGAAGCGGGCTCAGCTATCGCCTGTTTGTTCGCTTGGTCAACGCAGCAAACTATGGGGTCGCACAGAAGCGAGAGCGCGTGTTCATCGTCGGTTTCCGCAGCGATGTGGACGCCCGCTGGTCCTTTCCTGCAGAGTCGCATTCGCTTGATGCATTGTTGTATGACCAGCATGTGGACGGTACCTATTGGGATCGCCACAAGATTGCCAGCAAGCATCGCCCCACACTGCCAGCCAAGCATGCCGGCCTGGTGACCGGCATGAAGGGGCTGGGCATCTTGCCGACCAAAGCTGCGTGGCGCACCGTGCGTGACGCCTTGGTGGGGCTGCCCGAGCCAAAAGAAGACGGCCGAGGACTGGACCTCAACCACCGCCTTCAAGCTGGCGCGCGCATTTATCCCGGCCACACCGGAAGTCCCATGGACTTGCCCGCCAAAACACTCAAGGCAGGCGGTCACGGGGTGCCGGGCGGGGAAAACATGCTCGTCAGGCTGGATGGCTCCGTCCGGTATTTCAGCATCCGCGAGTCGGCCCGATTGCAAGCCTTCCCAGACAGCTACGAGTTGCATGGGGCTTGGGGCGAAGCCATGCGGCAACTGGGCAATGCGGTGCCCGTGACCTTGGGCCAGCAAATGGCGGCCAGTGTGGCGCTCCAGCTGTTGTCCGCAGATCATCGAAAGTTTGCACAGCGCGGGTTGTTCGAGGCCGCCGCAGCATGATTCAGCCCACCCCGTACAACCCACTCGAAAAAGTGAACCTGGGAAAGAGCGTCGCAGACGCGATGCTGGCGCAGCCGGCCATGCCAATGACTGACCTGCACCCATTTCTGGGTGCGGGCATCTACGCCCTGTACTACACCGGCCCATTCGACGCGTACCAGGCGATGGCGGCCATCAACCAACGCCAAGGCCCAACAGTGCCCATTTACGTGGGCAAAGCCATTCCCGCTGGTGGCCGCAAAGGAGGCAGCACCACCATCGACGTGGGCAAACTCAAACCCGCGCGCTCACTGCACAAGCGGCTCACGGAGCATGCGGAGAGCATCAACGCCACTGAAAATCTGTCGTTGAGCGATTTCTCGTGTCGTTACCTGGTCGTCGATGACATCTGGATTCCGCTGGGAGAATCGCTCTTGATCTCCCACTTTTCGCCATTGTGGAACCTGCTGCTGGATGGATTTGGTAACCACGATCCGGGTGCTGGTCGTTACAACGGCCTGGCGCCCAAATGGGATGTCTTGCACCCAGGACGCAGTTGGGCAAGCAAGTGCCGCCCCCGCAAGGAATCAGCCACCCAGATCTCGAAAGAGGCTGCGGCTTGGCTGAACCAGTCCCCGGGGTTGGCGCAATCACGCTTTGTCGCCAAGGAAGCTGAGGCACGGTACAGCGCAGACCAAGACGAAGCAGACATCTGAATGGGCTGCTGCCGAAAGGTCACCAGCCACCCCAAACACCTCATGCACGGCGCTTTCAGCCAAAGTCATGACATCCTGCGGCGCAAGGTCCAGCGCCGCACCCTGACCCCAGAGGCCAATCGTGTCGTCGATGACCTTGCCAGCGCCTCCGCTGACACCCAAAGCTGCACCATTCAAGCAAAACACCCCAAGCCCGACCATCCCGACACCACCCATGCCCCAGAAAGGGGCAAGCCTGACCCAGCCACAGCCAAGCATGTCCATCCGCCACTCAACGTTGCTGAAATGTTCAGCAACGTTGTCGCAAAACATGTCATCGCTGAGGCTCGGCCAGTCATGCATGCCCCTCTGAAGGGCAACGCTGAGGCGCTGAACCTCACGCCTGCAGATCCAAGCCCCAACGCTGCCCCACGCCAGGTCATCGCTGACCATATTCAAGGGATGGCTGAGGCCAACAACCCGGCCCGACAATGGCGGCACCTCACCCTTGCCCCTGCCACCGCCATGCCCCACATGCTGCTCATCGTCGAACCCCTGGGCCAACGCGCCGAACGCGGCCGCGAGGCCGGCGAGCAGGTCTACCAGCGCATGCTGGATTTCACCGCAGAGGTGCAAGCCGCCGGCCTGCTGCTGGGCGTCAACTC
>CANBQJ010000341.1 GCA_947371645.1 Burkholderiales bacterium
GCGCGAACTGACGGGCCTGGGCCTGAAGGAAGCCAAGGACCTGGTCGACGGCGCTCCGAAGAACGTCAAGGAAGCCGTGGCCAAGGCCGACGCCGAAGCCGCTCTGAAGAAGCTGGTCGAAGCTGGCGCCACCGCCGAAATCAAGTAATTCGCTTGAGTTCGTCAGGCCACCTTCGGGTGGCTGGCCGTGCAAAAACCGCCTCACACCGAGGCGGTTTTTTTTCGTCCACACAATTGATGAAGTGGAACGCACGGACATCGCCAGACGCGAAATCTTCACATGGTATGTTCACCATCCAAGGTCCCGCCTGCCGTGCAGCGTGAGCCCAAACAATCAAAAAAAATGTGGAGTGTTGGATGAGGGCAATTGCCTTGTTGTGGGCCCGCAGCCTGTTGCCTCAATCGGCAGTGCGGACATTGAGTGGTTTCATGTTGGGTGTGGCCGTGCTGGCGTTGCCGGCATGCATCACGATGAAGTCGGCTCCCACGCCGCCCGAAGTGCCCGCCTGGATGATCAGCCCCCCGGGTGACAGCGATGAGGCCATGTACGGCGTGGGCGAAGGCCTGGACGTGGGCACGGCCACCCGCCTGGCCTTGCGCGATGTGGCCAGCAAGCTGCGGGTCAGCGTGTCGGGCTCGGTGCGCAGCCAGATCAGCGAAGCCAATGGCCGCGTGGACAGCTCGGCCTCCAGCTCTCTGATGTCGGAAATCCAGAAGACGGAATTCCGCCAGTACACCCTCGTGCAGTCCAGTCCCGCGCCCTCTGGCGTCTACGCCCTGGTCAAGGTCGATCGCCAGGCCTTTCTCGCCGACACGCGAGACCGCATCGTCCGCATGAACCTGCTGACCACCCAGTTGCTTGCGGGGAATGGCGCGGGAGCCAGTCCCCTGGAGCGCTACATCGCCCTGCAACGTGCGCGGCCGCTGATGGCCGCCCAGCAAGGGCTCTACCTGCTCTTCAAGCCCCAGGACCTGAGCCGCGAGGACACGGCCCGCCAAAGCGAGTTGCAACAGCGCCTGGCCGACGCCGATGCCGCGGCTTCTCGCCTGGTGCTCACCGTGCAATCGACCGCAGCCGATGCCGACCTCAAGGGCGTGGTCACAGGCATGCTGACCGAGCAAGGGCTCAAGCTGACCGACCAGGCCTCTGCGTCGCAGGGCACGGTCGAGGTTTCTGCGGCCCAGCAAGACAGCCAGTTTGGCAAGGACGCGCTGACCAAGCTGTCCGTCAAGTTGACCCTCAAGGCCACGCGTGGCACGGTGCTGTCTGCCAAAGAACACCTGATGACCGGTGCTTCGCGCACCGACGCCCGCGGTGCGCGGCAACAGGCGGTGATGAAGCTGCAGCAGGAGCTGAAAGCGGTGGGCTTGCTGGGTGCCTTCGGCATCCAGCCGGTGTCCGTTCAGGCCAGCCAGCATTGAGTCTGTCCAGCTTGCGGTCGCCCACGGTTCCGCATCGACCTCTTCCTACAAACCCACGGAGTCTGAGCCCATGTCCAACACCTTGCCCTCGACGGGACGCACCTGGCAGGCCGCATCTGCTGCGGTGGTCGCGCTGGCCTTGACCGCTTGCGCGTCAGCGCCCACCGCCAAAGACGCCGCAGCCTTCGTGTCTGCGCCCCTGGCCGATGCCGAAGTCATGCCCCTCATCAACGAAGAGCGTGAGAACACCAAGGTGGTGGTGGTCGAGGGCGTGGACGGCAGCAGCGCGCTGGCCCGTCAGGCTCAATTGGGCAAGCAGCTGACCAAGTCGGTGGAGCAAACCTTGAGCGGCCGCAACATCGAAATCGTGGACGACGCCCTGGCACCCACGCTGGACGAATCCCTGCGCAAGGCCGAAGCCCTGAGCACCGGGGCAGGCGGCAGCTATGCCGGCCCCAAGGTGGCGAAGTTCGCCATCAAGCCGGCGGTCATGAACAGCACCTACACCGCCGTTTACCACGCGGCGACGCAGCCTGTGGGCGCAACCCTCCTGGCCAAGCTGGCGGCCAGCCCCGCCGGATATGAGCACACGGCCAACGTGTCGGTGGCTGTGCGTGTCTACGAGATGCCTTCGTTGCGCCAGGTCGGTGCCGTCAACGCCCAGGGCTCGGCCAGCGTCACGGACGCCCGCCAGGCGGCCAACGCCACCACGGGTGCCGCGCTCCTGGCCGACGCCGCCGCAGACGCCGTCCGCGCCGCCACCCCTGAGCTGCTCAACCTGTTTTCCAGCAAGGGCTATGTCGTGCAGCGTCGCGTCCACAACGAGCGCAAGACCTCGGCCTTCCAGATCTCGATGGGCAAGGTGGATGGCCTCAGGCCCGGTGACCGGGTCGAGCTCTTCACGCTGCGCCCCAACGACAACGCCATGTTGAAGTCGGCGCCGGCGCACGAAGAGATTCTGGTGGGCACAGGCACCGTGACGCCCATGCAGTTCGCAGAGGCGTCCGCCTGGATCGTCCTCGATGACGAAGACGACGCACCCAAAGTGCACCGCGGCGACCTGGTCAAGCAAAAGCACCGGCCCAAGACCGTGCTGGACAAACTGGCCGACAAGGTCGATCAACTCAAGTTCTGAACACCTCAAACCTAGGAGAACCTCATGACGCACCCGATGCAAGCTTCGCGCAACGCCTGGCTCGTGACCGCCACCCTGGCCCTGGCCGCTACCCTGGCCGGCTGTGGCAGCAAGCCCAGCCAGGCCATCACCGAATGTGGCTACCCCGATTCGCCGCAAGACCCGGCGCCGCTGTGGATCTGTGATGCCCCGGTGGACGGCGTGGCCGTGGGCGCCATGGGCTCCTTCGAGAAGTCCGGTGCGGGCGTGGCCTTCATGCGCGACCAGGCCACGGCCTCGGCCCGCTTGCGCCTGGCGCAGAACATGAACACCTACGTCACGGGCATGATCAAGCAGTTCGCCGAGACCACGGGCGCCGTCGGCAAGGAAACCGTCGACCGCACCAACACCAGCGTGACCAAGCAGATCACGGCCGAGAACATCACCGGCTCCAAGGTGTTCCGCAGCGCCACCAGCCCCAAGGGCACCTTCTATGTCTACGTTGGCCTGGACGCCACCACCGCGGCGGCCAACGCCCAGAAGGCCATCCAGACCAGCATGAAGAACGACCAGGCCGCCTGGCAGAAGTGGCAGGCCAAGCAAGGCCAGGACGAACTGGCCGCCGACATCGTCAAGATGAAGCAATGACCCGCCACAGGAGCACACCTTGACGCCTCGCATCACCCGTGTCCTCCTGGTGCTGGCCGTGATGGCCAGCGCCACCCTGAGCGCTTGCGGTTCTGCCGCCCCCATCGACGATGGCCGCTCAGGCATCCCGGACCGCCTGGAGCGTGCCAGCCGCGCCCAGGACGAACTCAGCCGCGACAGCAGCGGCCGCTGAGCGCCTGTTGAACCTTTGATGCCTGTAAAGCACAAGCAACAGCAAAAAGTCAACAGGAGTAAGCATGACCGACCATATTTCTGCTAATATGGTCGGTTCGAGTGTTCTCTGAACCGACTGCGGAGAACCGGTTTGGTCGAGCCCAGGTGTGGACCCACAAAGTCCACGTCAAAACCAGGGTTGTCTG
>CANBQJ010000342.1 GCA_947371645.1 Burkholderiales bacterium
GAGGTGGGGTAGAGCATCTCCTGCATGCCGGGGCCACCCTTGGGGCCTTCGTAGCGGATGATGACCACGTCGCCGGCCTGCACCACCTCACCCAGGATGCCTTCCACGGCGTCTTCCTGGCTTTCGAACACGCGGGCCTTGCCGGTGAACTTCCAGATGGATTCATCCACCCCAGCCGTCTTGACGATGCAGCCCTTTTCGGCGATGTTGCCGTAGAGCACAGCCAGGCCGCCGTCCTTGGTGAAGGCATTGGCGGTGCTGCGGATCACGCCCTTGGCGCGGTCGGTGTCCAGGGCCTTCCAGCGGCTGTCCTGCGAGAAGGCCACCTGCGTGGGCACGCCACCGGGCGCGGCCTTGAAGAAGGTGCGCACGGCTTCATCCTGCGTCACCGCGATGTCCCACTGGGCGATGGCGTCTGCCATGGTGGGAGCGTGCACGGTGGGCACGTCGGTGTGCAGCAGGCCACCACGGGCCAGCTCACCCAGGATGGACATGATGCCGCCGGCGCGGTGCACGTCTTCGATGTGCACATCGGGCACAGCCGGGGCCACCTTGCTCAGGCAAGGCACCTTGCGCGACATGCGGTCGATGTCGGCCATGGTGAAGGGCACTTCGGCTTCGTGGGCGGCGGCCAGCAGGTGCAGCACCGTGTTGGTGGAGCCCCCCATGGCCACGTCCAGCGCCACGGCGTTCTCGAAGGCCTTGAAGCTGGCGATGTTGCGCGGCAGCACGCTGAAGTCGTCTTGCTCGTAGTGGCGTTTGGCCAGGCTCACGATGGTGCGGCCAGCACGGCGGAAGAGCTGCTCGCGGTCGGCGTGGGTGGCCAGCACCGTGCCGTTGCCCGGCAGGGACAGGCCCAGGGCCTCGGTCAGGCAGTTCATCGAGTTGGCGGTGAACATGCCCGAGCACGAACCGCAGGTGGGGCAGGCCGAGCGCTCGATCTGGGCCACTTCTTCGTCGGAGCAGTTCTTGTCTGCCGCCTTGACCATGGCATCGACCAGGTCGAGCGAAATGACCTTGCCTTCGATCTTGGCCTTGCCGGCTTCCATCGGGCCACCGGAGACGAAGATCACGGGGATGTTCAGGCGCAGCGCGGCCATCAGCATGCCGGGGGTGATCTTGTCGCAGTTGGAGATGCAGACCAGCGCGTCGGCCGTGTGGGCGTTCACCATGTACTCGACGCTGTCGGCGATCAGGTCGCGCGAGGGCAGCGAGTACAGCATGCCGCCGTGGCCCATGGCGATGCCGTCGTCCACGGCGATGGTGTTGAATTCCTTGGCGACACCGCCTGCGGCTTCGATTTCACGGGCGACCAGCTGGCCCAGGTCCTTGAGGTGGACGTGGCCAGGCACGAACTGTGTGAAGCTGTTGGAGATCGCGATGATGGGCTTTTCGAAATCGCCATCCTTCATGCCGGTGGCACGCCACAGGGCGCGCGCGCCAGCCATGTTGCGGCCGGCGGTGGAAGTGCGGGAACGGTATTGGGGCATGGCGGCGGACTCCGGAGCCTGTTCAGACGAAAGACGCCGATTTTAGCCCGCGGGCCCTGCAAATGGGCTGGGCTTGGTCCGCGACCCTTCAGCGGGCGCGGCGCTTGCTGTCGTCCAGCTTGAGGCCCAGGGCCTGTGCGTTGCGTTCACGACGCGCCTGGCGCTTGGCTTCGTGCCGGGCCATGGCCTTGCGTTGCGTCCAGCCCGACAGGTCGGCCCAGAGCCACCACAGGGAAGCCAGGCCGAAAGGCAGGAGCATGGCCCACCACATCTCTTTCCATGTCCACTGGCCAACCGGGCCGATGCCTGCCAGGTTCATCACCAGCATGACCGCACCAATTGCCACCAACCACATGTCAGATCCTTCGGGCGGTACACAATGCCGCCTGCTGTCAACCGCGACGCGGTTCTCACGCGTTTATAAACCACCCGCGGCGGGCCACCAAGCCGCCTGACCCTTTGTTGCAACCCCGAGGATGCCCATGACCTTTCGCCTGCCCGCCCTGGCCGTGATCGCCACCCTGCTCACCAGCACCCACGCCCTGGCCAGCCTGGAGTTGGCCCAGAAGAAGGCCTGCCTGGCTTGCCACCAGGTGGACAACAAGGTGGTGGGCCCGGCCTACAAGGATGTGGCCAAGAAATACGCGGGCCAGAAGGGCGCCGAGTCGAAGCTGGTCGAGAAGGTGCTCAAGGGCGGCAAGGGCTCCTGGGGCGAGGTGCCCATGCCGGCCAACACGCAGGTCAACGAAGCCGAAGCCAGGCAGCTGGTGCAATGGATCCTGAAGCTCAAGTGAGCTGACCCCAGCGCGCTGGCGAACGAAAAAAGCCCTGCTCATGGCGGGGCTTTTTGCTGGCCGCCCGCGGGTTGCGAGCGGGCCACTTGGCGGTCAGCGGGATCAGTCCCCGGCGTAGATGTCCACGTCCTTGGTTTCACGCACGAACAGCAGGCCGATCACGAAGGTGGCGCCGGCCACGATGATCGGGTACCACAGCCCGTTGTAGATGTTCCCTGTCTGGGCCACGATCGCAAAGGCCGTGGTGGGCAGCAGGCCGCCGAACCAGCCATTGCCGATGTGGTAAGGCAAGGACATCGAGGTGTAGCGGATGCGGGTGGGGAACATCTCCACCAGCATGGCGGCGATCGGGCCGTACACCATGGTCACGTAGATCACCAGCAAGGTCAGGATGGCCACGATCACCGGCTTGTTGAGCTTGGCCGGATCGGCCTTGGTCGGGTAGCCGGCGGTCTTGAGCGCAGCGCCCACGGCCTTCTTGAACTGGCCTTCCATGACCTTGGCCGCAGCAGCCTTGCCGTCCTTGTCAAAGGACGCCAGGGTGGCAGAAGCCTCCTTCATGGCCTTTTCGGCATCCTTGATCTTGGTTTCGGCTTCCTTGCCCATGCCGCCGGCGGCCTTCAGGTCAACCACCTTCTGCGTGGCGGCATCCTTGGCCTTGGCGGCAGCTTCCTTGGCCACGGGGACGTCGGCCTCGCTCACCTTGGAGGGCGAGAAGCTCTGGATCACCGTTTCACCAACCTTGACGAAAGCGGTGCTGCCAGCGGCGCCTGCCACGTTCTCGTAGTTCACCGAGCTGGAGGCCAGCAGCTGCTTGGCCACGTCACAGGAACTGGTGAACTTGGCCGTGCCGGTGGGGTTGAACTGGAACGAACACTCGGCCGCGTCGGCGGTCATGGTCACCGGTGCCGTGGCCTGGGCGTGGGCCAGGTCCGGGTTGGCGGCTTCGGTCAGCGCGTGGAAGAGCGGGAAGTAGGTCAGCGCGGCAACCAGGCAGCCACCCAGGATGATGGGCTTGCGGCCGATCTTGTCCGACAGCGAGCCAAACACCACGAAGAACGGGGTGCCGATCAGCAGGCCGATGGCCACCAGGATGTTGGCCGTGGCGCCGTCCACCTTCAGCGCTTGCGTCAGGAAGAACAGGGCGTAGAACTGGCCCGTGTACCAGACCACCGCCTGACCTGCGACCAGGCCGAACAGGGCCAGGATCACGATCTTCAGGTTGCCCCACTGGCCGAAGGACTCGGACAGCGGTGCCTTGGAGGTCTTGCCCTC
>CANBQJ010000343.1 GCA_947371645.1 Burkholderiales bacterium
GCGAGGTTGTCGCGGTCCAGCACGTTGAAGCGGTTGGTTTGCTGCAGGTGGGTGACCAGGATGGTCTTGGCCTGGCTGCCCAGGCGGTCCGGGCCTTCAGAGAAGACGCCGCGCATGCTGCTGGAGCGGTTGTCGAACTTGCCCACGGCGATCGGCGCGCGCGGCCCGCTGTAGGGCTTGGCGGCAGCGGTCACCTGCTGCACCTCCAGCGCTTTGGACGATTCGGTGGCGCAGCCAGACAGGCCGGCGGCGCCCAGGGCGGCGGCCAACAGGGCCAGCGTCAGCAGGGGGCGGCTCATGGGGCGGCTCATGGGGCGGTTCAGGGACGACATGGGCAGGGCTTCTCGGAAGGGTGTTCTCAGCCCGCCAGTGTAGTCACCCTCGGGCGCAGCGGAACCAGAAGTTGTTGACCCCACGTGCGGCAGGGCCGTGCAGCGTGGCCACCGCTTCCAGCTCGCCACTGGCGTTCAGCACCGAGGGCGTGTAGCCGAACTGCGCCAGCCAGGCCGGGATCTGGTCGAGGCTGCCGGGGCAGTGCCGTTCTTCGATCTCGATGAGCAGGGTGGGGCGGTGAATTGCCAAGGTGTGGGCGGCACCGGCCAGCACATGGCCTTCATGGCCTTCCACGTCGATCTTGATGAAGGACACGTTCTGAAAGGCGAAGTCATCCAGACGTTTGACGTCCACGTCGACGGCCACGAGGTCCTTGATGCCGGCGTTCTGGTCCAGCTTGTTGCGCTGTTCGATGGTGCCGATGCCGGTGTTGCCCGGGTCAAAACGCAGCTGCACGCGGCCAGGCTCGTCGGACAGGCCCACGGGGTGAACCTGGACGTTGCCGGGCAGGATGTCGTGCAGGCCGGGGATGAGGCTGGGGTTGCACTCGAAGCTGTGCACCTGGCCGGCGTGCTTGGCCATCCAGCGCGAGAAGATGCCCATGTTGGCGCCCACGTCGATGGCCGCCTGGTGCTTGCTGCAGAAGCGCGGGATCTGCCAGAGGTCGGGCTCGTAGTTGCGCGTCCGGCGCAGGTAGTTCAGGTCCAGCGAGGTCTTGGGGAAGACCTCGGCGAAGGCGTCCCAGGTTCTTCTGATGATCAGCGGTTTCATGGTCGAGGCCCCTTTGGGTGGGCGCCAGCGGCGACCACGGTGCCCGGACCTTATCGGCGGCTCATGAAGCGGCTGTGACGCCGATGGCCCGGCGGTGCTTTGCCCAGCTGCCAGCCACCAGCGCGCCCGCCAGCAACAGGGCCAGGCTCTCAGGTTCGGGCACGGGCGCTGGCGTGGGGGTGCCGACGGTCAGGCCCGCCAGGAAGGGGATGCCGAAGACGCCCATGTGGGTGGACGAGAAGGTGACGGACGTCAGGGTGAGGTCGCGCGTGTCATCGGGCAGCAGAAAGGTCTGCATGTCCAGGTGGGACTCACCGCTGACGTTGTGCCCGAAAGCGGCCAGGGTCACGTCAGGCGACGTGAGCGTGTTGTCGTAGCTGCCGTAGAAGTGATCGCGGACGTTCTTGCCCACGATGAGTTGCACGGTGTCCTGGCGGCCATTGCTCCAGTTGAAACTGATGGCGCCCACATTGGCCCGGGGGCTGCCCCAGCGCGTGTTGATCAGGGTGTAGACGGCATTGAGGCCCGACAGCCCCACGGGGATGACGGCCGATGTCGGGTCGCTGATGACGTTGGCGCCATTGGACAAGGTCGTGAACACGAAAGGCACGCCATCCGACGTGTTGCCATCGCCCGCTTCGAACAGGGGTTGGTAGAAGGCGTTGCCCGTGCCGCCTGTGAGCTTCAGGTTCACGCTGGCCTGGGGCAAGGCAATGGGCGTGTAGTCTTCGGCCAGCGCAGCCACGGGCGATCCGGCCAGCGCGCATGCGAGCGCACAAGCCATCCAGCCTGTGGGCATCAAGCGGGCGGCCAGTGGGCGCCAGAGGGTGAGGAGTAGGGGCATCGGGACTTCCTGCGGGTGCGCGGCAATGCGACGCAGACCGCATCATCTTGCACCAGGGGCCCACCGTCATCGTTCAGATGGGGGATTCCACCCCCTACCCCCTAAGTCGAAGTCCCCCCGCGCAGCCAACATGGCGCGCTATGCTCAAGGCATGACCACGATGGCGCCACCTGGTGCGCCACGGCAATGAACCACACCCTGCGCCATTGGCGGCTGACGCGCCTCCTGACCTCGGCCCTGCTCATGATCATGGCGGCTGCCGCCGGCCCCCTGTTGGCGGCCACGCCCCCGCCGGAGCCCGGCGCGCCCGTGGCCTCTGGTCCCGAGCCCTCGGCCTTGCCCGTGCCCGTGCCCGAAACGGCAGTCCCCGGCGCCACTTCTGTCGCCGATGTCGTCCTGAACACCACACGCAGCACGGTTCGGTCGTCGGCAGAGTGGCTGGCCCGCGGTGTGGACGGCTGGTTTGGCGACATCCCCTTTGCGCAAGGTGGCAAGGTCAGCGACGGCGAGGTGGCCTGGAACCTCTACAAGCGCGAAGACCAGGGTGTGACGCGGGGCGTGCGCTTCAAGGCGCGCTTCCGGCTGCCCAATCTGGAGTCGCACACCTATGTGTTCGTGGGCAACGACGACCGGCGAGAGATCGTCTCCGACCAGCCCGATGCCTTCTCGCACCAGCAGCAGCTTTTGAGGGCCGACAACGCCGACAACGCCTTCTTTGCCGGCATTGGCGCCGCCCTGATGGACGTGCTGGACTTTCGCCTGGGCTTTCGGGCCGGGCTCAAGCCCTATGCACAGGGGCGTTACCGCCACCCCTGGCAGTTCGGGCCGGCGGACCGGGTCGAGTTCCGCGAAACCGTCTTCTACAGCGCCGCAGACCGCCTGGGGTCGACCACGGCGCTGTCCTACGAGCACAGCTTGTCGCCCAACGTGGCGCTGCGCTGGGTGCAGGCCCTGACGGCCACCCAGGCCAGCCGCGACAGCAACTGGTCCAGCAACGCGGGCGTTTACCGGACGTTCGGTGAGCAGCGCGTGCTGGCCCTGGAGGCCCTGGTGGGGGGTGTCCTCGGCAGCCCGGTCGCCGTGCCCGACTACGGCCTGCAGGCCAAGTGGTCACAGCCGCTGTACGGCCAGGACCTGCTGGGCGACCTCATCGTCGGCCATTTCTGGCCCCGCCCCGAGCCGTCCGCCCGACGGGGGCAGGCCTGGGCGGTGGGCACGGGCGTGCGGCTGCAGTTCTGAGGCCCTGGATCAGGCGCCAGCCTTGACCTTCAAGCGCCAGGCGTGCAGCAGCGGCTCGGTGTAGCCGGAGGGCTGTTCCTTGCCCTTGAAGACCAAGTCGAGCGAAGCCTGGAAGGCGGCGCCGTTGGGGTGGGCCACCAGGCTCTTGTAGACCGGGTCGCCGGCGTTCTGGCCGTCCACCACCGCCGCCATGCGCGCGAAGCTGTCGCGCACCTGGGTTTCGCTGACGATGCCGTGGTGCAGCCAGTTGGCCACGTGCTGGCTGGAGATGCGCAGCGTGGCGCGGTCTTCCATCAGGCCGATGTTGTGGATGTCGGGCACCTTGGAGCAGCCCAC
>CANBQJ010000344.1 GCA_947371645.1 Burkholderiales bacterium
GACCACTACCAGCAGACCAAGAACATCCTGGTCAGCTACGACCCCAACAAGCTGGGCTTCTTCTGATGCCGATGGGCTGAACCCGTGTCCATGTCACCGTTTGTCTCCCTCGTCATGTGACGAATTCGGGGTGGTCGCAAGGCCACCCCTTTTTTTGCTGGAAAGGCCCACCATGATCAAACGCGTGATCGGAAGCGACGCGGCACTCGCCCTGCTGGTGGCGCTGCGCGCGCGCCATGGCGACGGCATCTTTTTCTACCAGTCGGGCGGCTGTTGCGAGGGCAGCTCACCCATGTGCCTGGCCCCGGGCGACCTGAGCCTGTCGGCCGACGACGTGCACCTGGGGGACATCGCCGGTGTGGGTTTCCACGTGAGCCGCTCACAGTGCGAGTACCTGATGGGCTCGCAACTCACCATCGATGTGGCGCCCGGCAGCTTGGGCACGTTTTCACTGGAAGATGCCGACGGCCACCACTTCGTGACCCGCACGCGGATCTGGACCGACGCGGAGTGGCATGCGCTGGAGGCACAGGAGTCGACACGGGAAAAGCCAGTTGGCCAGCTCGGTTGAACGGGGGGCGGGCCAGGCCAGGTCCGCGGCTTGTGCGACAGTGAGGCCCTCCAGCCACCCCTCGCCGCGCACTGCCTCACCATGAGCCTGATCGTTTACGGCATCCCCGCCTGCAGCACCGTCAAGAAGGCCCGCACCTTCCTGGACGAGCACGGCATCGCCTACACCTTCCACGACTACAAAAAGCAAGGTGTGCCCGCCGCCCGCCTGGATGCCTGGGTCCAGGCCGTGGGCTGGGAGCCCCTGGTCAACCGACAGGGCACCACCTGGCGCAAGTTCGATGACACCGCCAAAGCCGCCGTCGTGGACGCCGCCAGCGCCAAGGCCCTGATGGTGGACAACGCCAGCGTGATCAAGCGCCCCGTGATCGAACTCGATGGGCAGGTGCTGAGCGTGGGCTTTGACGACAAAAAGGCCCAGGCCGTGCTGGACGCACTGGCCTGAGACCCGTTTCGCATGGTGCAAATCCTGCCGCCTGCATTGTGCAGGCCAGGTTTGACAATCGGCTTTGCCTGAGCATCAAGGGTAAGGCAGTAGGGCCTGGCGGATGCCGTCCATTTAAGCTGGTCGATTCAGCCGGTTCTGAGTGGAGTGAGGGTTGTGAATTCCTGCGTCAAGCGTTCGTCGCGTTCATGGTGGAGCGTGCCTGTGGCCGCCGCCCTGATGTCTCTGGCCAGTGCGGCCGTCCAGGCCGGCCAGTCGGTCTGTGTGTTCGACCCCCTGGGCAAAAGCGGTGACGTGCACCGCGCGCTGGAGGACTACCGGCTGGCCATGGGCAAGTTCGGCATCGACCTCGAGATCAAGACCTTTGTGGACGAGTTGGTGGCCGTGGAGGACTTCCGGGCCGGCCAGTGCGACGCCATGATGGCCACGGCCCTGCGCACGCGCCAGTTCAATGCCACGGCAGCGGCGCTCGACTCGGTGGGCGCATCCAGCATCATGCGCAACGGCAAGGTCGACATGGACGCCAGCTTCGATGTGGTGCGCCGTTTCATCACCTTGCTCTCGTCGCCCAAGGCCGCCAACCTGATGACGGTGGGCCAGTACGAGATCGCCGGCATCATCCCGCTGGGTGCCGCCTATTCCTTCGTGAACGACCGCCAGATCAGCACGCTGCAGGCCGCCGCCGGCAAGCGCGTCGCCGCCTTCGACTACGACAAGAGCCAGGCCGAGCTGATCCAGCGCGTGGGCGCCCGCCCCGTGGCCGTGAACATCACCAACTTCGCGCCGATGTTCAACAACGGCAACGTGGACGTCATCGTGGCGCCGTCGCTGGTCTACAAGCCTTTCGAGCTGTACAAGGGCATCGGCACCAAGGGCGGTGTGTCGCGCTTCCCGCTGACCATCCTCACCTACCAGATGGTCATCCGCAAGGACAAGTTCCCCAAGGACTTCGGCCAGCATTCGCGTGACCACTTCGTGGGTGCGCTGGACCAGGCCATGACCATCGCCCGCAAGGCCGACAAGGACATCCCGGAAAAGCTCTGGCTGGACCCGACCTCCGCCGAGGTCGACCAGTACATGACCATGATGCGCCAGGGCCGCGTGCTGATGGCCAACAAGGGCATCTACGACAAGACGGGCCTCAAGCTGATCAAGAAGATCCGCTGCAGCATCGAGCCCGCGGCCGCAGAATGTTCTGAACGCACTGAGATCTGGTGATGACGATGAAGTGGTTTGCCAAGACCCCCGCCCATGCCCCCTGTGCGCTGTTGGGCGCCCTGGCCGTGGCCGCCTGCGCCGCCGCGGTGCCGCTGCAAGCCCAGGCCGCCAAGCAGCGCCTGTGCGTCTACGACCCCTCCGGCGCCAACGGCGAGGCCTACCGCGCCGCCATGGACTACCGGCTGGAGATGGCGCAAAACGGCGCCGAGATCGAGCTCAAGGCCTACACCAACGAGAAGGTGGCCATCGAAGACTTCCGCGTGGACCAGTGCGATGCCGTGATGGCCTCGGCCCTGCGCACGCGGCAGTTCAACGGCGTGTCTGCCGCGCTGGATTCCATGGGCGCGGCCACCATCGTGCGCAATGGCAAGGTGGACATGGACGCCAGCTTCGAGGTGGTGCGCCGCTTCGTGGAAGGCATGAGCCAGCCCAAGGCCGCTGAACTGATGGTGGCAGGCGCCTACGAGATCGCCGGCATCCTGCCCCTGGGCGCGGCTTACGCCTTCGTCAACGACCGCAGCATCAACACGCTGGAGGCGGCCACGCGCAAGCGCATCGCCACCTTCGACTACGACAAGGCCCAGGCCGACCTGGCCAAGGTCGTGGGTGCCAACGCGGTGGCGTCGGACTCGGTGAACTTTGCGAACATGTTCAACAACGGCAACGTGGACGTGGTGATCGCCCCCACCATCCTCTACAAGCCGCTGGAGCTGTTCCGCGGCATCGGCAACAAGGGCGGCGTCAGCCGCTTCCCGCTGGCGATCCTGACCTACCAGCTGGTGATCAAGCCCGAGCGTTTCCCCAAGGGCTATGGACAGAAGTCGCGCGAGTACATGGCGCAGAACTTCGAGCTGGCGATCGCCTCGCTGCGCCTTGCCGACCGTGGCGTGCCCGAGAGCAGCTGGATCGACGCGCCCGAAGCGGCGGTGACCCGCAACCAGGTCCTGCTCAAGCAGATCCGCCTGCAGATGGCCGAGCAGGGCGTCTACGACAAGCGCGGCCTGCGCCTGGTCAAGAAGATCCGCTGCAACCTGGCGCCTGAAGCCGCCGAGTGCTCCGAGCCGACCGAGAACTGATCGGCTCGGTTCTCGTCAGGCCAGCAGTTGCCGCAGCACGAAGGGCAGGATGCCACCGTGCTGGTAGTAGCTCACCTCGATGGGCGTGTCGATGCGCAAGGTCAGCGGCACGGTGTCGACGTGGCCATCGGCACGGGTGATCAGCAGCTTGGCCTGGGCCTGGGGCTTGAGCTCCGCGCCCAAGTCAATGCCGATG
>CANBQJ010000345.1 GCA_947371645.1 Burkholderiales bacterium
CACATGATCGACGACATGACGCCGCGCGAGATGTACAACATGCTGCGTGACGCCCGCGCCGACATCATGTTGTCGGGTGGCCGTTCACAGTTCATCGCGCTCAAGGCCCGCATGCCCTGGCTGGACATCAACCAGGAGCGCTACCACCCTTACGCGGGCTACGAAGGCATGGTGGAGTTGGTCGAAGAGATCGACAAGGCGCTCTACAACCCGGTGTGGGAGCAGGTGCGCATCCCCGCGCCCTGGGACGAAGTCGACGCCGGCATGCTGGCAGCAGAGCCCTTTGTGCCGCCCGCCAAGGCCGAAGGCCACGGCGGTGGTCATGACCATGATCACGGCCATGCCCATGGCCATGCCCACGCCTGAAGGGAGTCGACATGGCCAAAACAGTCGAGTCCAAGAAGGCGTGCACGGTCAACCCGCTCAAGATGAGCCAGCCGCTGGGCGCCAGCTATGCCTTCATGGGCCTGGACAGCTGCATGCCGGTCATGCATGGCTCTCAGGGCTGCACCTCGTTTGGCCTGGTGCTGTTGGTGAGGCACTTCAAGGAGGCCATCCCGCTGCAGACCACGGCCATGAACGAGGTCACCACCATCCTGGGTGGCTACGAGAACATCGAGGCCTCGCTGCTCAACATCAAGAAGCGCGCGGCACCTCGCATCATCGCCATCTGCTCCACCGGCTTGACCGAGACCAAGGGCGATGACGTCGATGGCTACCTGAACATGGCGCGGGCTCGCAAGCCGGAGCTGGCCGACACGGCCCTGGTCTATGTGTCCACACCAGACTATGTGGGCGCCTTCGAGGACGGCTGGAAGCACGCGGTGACGGCCATCGTCAAGCACCTGGTGCCCAAGCAAGGCGAAGAGGGCGCGCCCACCGAGCGCATCGCCACGCAGGTCAACCTGCTGCCTGGTTCCCACCTCACCCCGGGCGACCTGGAAGAGATCAAGCAGATGCTGGAAGACTTCGGTCTGACGGCCATCACCTTGCCCGATGTCAGTGGCTCGCTGGATGGCCACATCCCGTCCGACTGGCGCGGCACCACGCTGGGCGGCAGCAAGCACGACGACATCCAGCGCATGGGGGCGTCCATCGCGACCCTGGCGATTGGCGAGCAGATGCGTGAATCTGCCAAGGAACTGGAGGCCCGCACCGGCGTGCCCTACGAGCTGTTCGACCGCCTCACCGGCCTGGCCTGCAACGATGCCTTCCTGATGGCCTTGTCGAAGATCAGCGGCAAGCCCGTGCCTCAGAAGTACCGCCGCCAACGCAGCCAGTTGCTGGACGCCATGCTCGACGGTCACTTCTACCTGGGTGGCAAGAAGGTGGCCATCGGCGCCGAACCCGATCTGCTGCTGGCCACCGGCGCGCTGCTCAGCGAGATGGGCGCGGTGCTGCACACGGTCATCACCACCACCCACTCTGCGGCGCTGGACAAACTGCCTGCCGAAGTGGCCGTGCTGGGCGACCTGGAAGACCTGGAAATTGGCGCCGCTCAGTGCGACCTGATGATGACCCACTCGCATGGTCGCCAGGCTGCCGAGCGCCTGGACAAGCCCTTCTTCCGCCTGGGCTTCCCCGTGTTCGACCGCATTGGCAATGCCCACCGCCTGATGGTGGGTTACCGCGGCACACGTCAGTTCATCTTCGAAGTGGCCAACCTGTTCATGGCCCACATTCCCCACGCCGTGCCCGACACCTGGCCCCTGCCCGATGCGGCCCTGCGCGTGGCCAAGCCTCAGGCCGACCAGGCCGAATTGCCCTGGCCCACCTTCAAGCCGGGCCTCACCGCTTCAACCACCACCACCGACGGAGTGACGCCATGAAAGTCGCATTCAGCACCCAGGACAAGCAGCGCGTCGACGCGCACTTCGGCTGGGCCAAGAACATCGCGGTCTACGAGGTCACCCCTGACGGCTTCACCTTCATCGAGAACTTCGAGTTCGGCGGCAAGCTGGAAGAAGACGGCGACGAAGACAAGCTGGCGCCCAAGCTCGACGCCATCCACGACTGCGCCATCCTGTATGTGGCCGCCATCGGTGGCTCGGCAGCGGCGCGCGTGGTGGCCACCAAGATCCACCCGATCAAGGTGCCCCAGCCCGAACCCATCCTGGACATCCTGGAAAAGCTGCAGGAAGTGCTCAAGGGCACGCCGCCTCCGTGGCTGCGCAAGGCCCTTGAAAAAGACCAGAACAAGGCTTCCCCCAACTTTGATGAAGACGAGGTCGAACATGGCTGACACCGCTACCGTGGCTGCATCCGCAAGCCCCACTGAAGACGAATTGATGGCCACGCCCTTTGTGCGTGAACTGGTCAAGGTGCTGCGTGCACAAGACACCCACGGCACCTGGGAGGGCAAGTCGGACCGCAAGCTGCTCGACCCGTACATCCTCACGGCCGAACAGCGTCGTGAACTGCCGATCATCGGCGACCCGGATCCGGAAATCCTCTGGCGCATGGAGCTGTTCTACAACGCCATCGCCGTGGCCATCGAGCGCGCCACCGGCAACATGGTCACCCCCATGTCGAAGATGAGCCACGAAGGCTTTGGCCGCATGATCCTGCTGGCTGGCCGCTTGGTCGTGGTCAACAAGCAGCTGCGCGACGTGCACCGCTTCGGCTTCACCTCTCTGGAGAAGCTCTACGAAGCTGGCAACAAGTTCCTGGAAGAAGGCGTGAAGATGGTTCGCGACTACCCCCAGGTGGCCAACTACGGCGCCTGATCGGCCTCGTGACTGCACAAGGAAAGCACCATGGAAGCCGATGAACTCAAGGCCAAGCTGAAGAAGCTCAATGCCCAGGCCACGCAGGCCAAGATGGACCTGCATGACCTCTCCGAAGATCTGCCCACCAACTGGGAAAAAATCCTGGAAATTGCGCAGCGTTGTCACGACACCCATGCCGCGCTGATGGACGCCCGCAAGGCGGCCGCTGCCGCAGCCTGAAGGAGTACCTCATGAGCAACTTCAGCGTGACCATGCCCAGCGGCGAAAGCTGGGAGCCCAAGTTCGTCCAGGAGATCAACGAGGACACCTGCATCGGCTGTGGCCGCTGCTTCAAGGTGTGTCCGCGTGGGGTGCTGGAGCTGGTCGGCCTCAATGACGAGGGCGAGCGCGTCCACATCACCGACGAGGACGATGAGGACGAAGAGTACGAAAAGAAGGTCATGACGATTGCCCATCAGGAGATGTGCATCGGCTGTACCGCTTGCTCCAAGATCTGCCCCAAGAAGTGCTACACCCACGCCCCGGCTTCGGTGTGAATGTTGCTTGATGCGGTGGCAAAGCGCTGAGGCGCTTTGCTTCTTCCCCGTGCGTGCCCTTCAAGGAACACGTGCGACAACTCATCATGTGAGGTCTTCGTGTCTTCATCGCTATATATACAAAGCTATAACGATGGCAGCGGCCGTCCCGGCAAGCGTTCGTCCCACCTGGCGCACGACATGCAATGGGCACTGCGGCTGCCCACCGCGTGGCGAGATCAGGTGGTC
>CANBQJ010000346.1 GCA_947371645.1 Burkholderiales bacterium
GCCAAAGCTGGGGCCACCATCCTGGGGTGAGGTGCGGGGTGAATCGGGGCGCAAAGGCGTGGCAGACATGTCAGGAACTCCGGGCTGCCATTGTCTGGATGGACCATGACAGCTTCGCGTCGGCGGCGCTGACACGAAGCTGTTATGCACGCCCCCTAGACTGCTGCGCATGGCCCCCGCCCTGTCCCCACGCCCCATCGTCATCTACCGCCTTGGCAGCCTGGGCGACACCATCGTCGCCCTGCCCTGCTTCCACGCAATCACACTGGCCCACCCCATGGCCGAGCGTGTGGTGCTGACCAACTTCCCCGTGAGCGCCAAGGCGGCCCCGCTGGAAGGCATCCTGGGGGGCAGCGGCCTGATGGACCGGGCCATGGCCTACCCGGTCGGCACCCGCTCCGTGAAAGCGCTGTGGGCGCTGCGCCAGCAGCTCAAGGCACTGGGCGCCGACACCTTGTACTACCTCACGCCCGCCCGTGGCCGACTGGCCGTCTGGCGAGACTGGGCCTATTTCAAGCTCTGCGGCTTCAGGCGCATCGTGGGTGCGCCCCTGACGGCCGACTTACAGGCCAACCGCGTGCGCAATGCCCAGGGACACCAGGAACACGAGGCAGAGCGCCTGGCGCGCTGTTTGCGCCACCTGGGCACCATTCCCCTGCATGACCCTGCCTGGTGGGACTTGGGCTTGCAAGCCCAGGAACAACGGCGCGCAGACGCATGCCTGCAGCCCATGCAGCAGAGGCCTTTCGTGGCCATCAACATGGGCGGCAAGGTGGCCATCAACGACTGGGGCTTGGACCACTGGCACAGCTTGCTGCCGAGCTTGTCAGCCTCCTACCCCGATCTGGGCCTGCTGGTGGTCGGCGGCCCGGAAGACAGTCAACGCGCCCAAGCGGCCGCGCAGCTGTGGTCAGGCCCTGTGGTCAACGCCTGCGGGGCATTGTCGCCAAGGGAGAGCGCCGCCGCGTTGGGGCAGGCCAGCCTGTTCATTGGTCATGACTCTGGCCCCATGCACCTGGCCGCAGCCATGGGCGTGCGCTGCATTGGCCTGTTCGGCCCGAACAACCCACCAGGCAAATGGCACCCTTACGGCGCCGGCCACCTGCCGCTGCACGACATGCGCGGGGTGCGCCACATCGGTGTGTCGGCCGTGCTCGATGCCGCACACATCCTGCTTGAGCATGCCCAGGTGAGCGCCTGATCAGTTGCCGTTGATGGTCACGCCCAGGGTCTGTGGCGCGTGGATCCGGTAAAGGTGAACATCCGTCGCCCCATCAGGGCGTGAAGTCGGCGCGGACTCCCACACCAAGCCACGCGCCTGGCTCATCATCGACCGCACAAACCCATCGTCCGATCGGCCCCTGTCGGCGAGCAGAACTGGCTTGTTCGCCGTGCTGAGCCCCTTATTCATGACCATGCCCACCTGACCCACCGTGCCAATCCGATCCAGGAAATTCGACGATGCAATCGAAGTGCCCATGATCAACGCTTGCGTGGCCGCGGTTTCGTTGCGCACACGCACGGCCACACCCGACGGTATGTTGGCGGTGTTCACGCTGAAGGCGATGAAGCTGGCCTTGCCTTGCAGGCCATCGATGGTGATGGCGGCCTGGCTGAAATCGGTGGTGCCCTGGTGGGTGGCGGGTGCCATGTGCCCGTTCAGATAAGTGAACTCACCCCCTCGGATGTCATACAGCAACGTGTCCGGGCCCTCGTACCAGACGTCGCTCACCAGCGCACGCGAGCCATCTTTCATCTGCACTGGCCCAATGCCGCCGGCCGCGATGCTCGTCAAGCTGGCCACTTTGGACAGGTTCAGCCCTGCGGTACCGCCCGTCTGCAGCGCCAGGCGGGTCTGCGCCAGTCCCGTAGCCTGCAAGACGCCTGGGTTGCTGCCCATGAAGAACACGCGACCGCCCGTCTGATCTGCTTGTGGCAAGTTCACTGCATAGGCAGAAGGGGCGAGCGCCACCAGGTGCATGTCGCGCAGGGTGGCGTAGCTCGGGCCCTTGAACTCGAACATGGTGCCCTTCACAGGCCCCGCCCAGTTGAGCTGGGTTTTGAGCCCATCCCCGACGATCTGCAAGCGCGCCTTGGCCGGTACCGTGATCACGGTCTTGAGCGTGTAGGTGCTGGCGGGCAGGTGCACCACCGGATTGACCTCGCCACTGGCCACCGCCGCATCAATGGCCGACTGGATGGCCATGGACCCGGTTCCGGATTGGACTTCAAACACCCTGCGCTGGCTGCGGGCTGGCGTTGCCGGCAAGACCGGCAAGGTCGCTGCGATGGCACCGCGGTCCACCACCACATCGTCAACCGTGCGCGCCCGGTCCGTCTGGTCCACCACCTGGATGGGCTTGGCCACGGTGTACTGGTTGCCCACCGAGATCACGTCACGCCCGGGCTCCCAGTCGTTGAGCACCACGGCCGACGTGGTGTTGGCCGCCGCGCTGCGGATCTGGTTGTCGATGAGCACCAAGGGCCCCAGGTTGCCATTGACGATGGCAGCGGCTTCAGTGGTGTCGATGATGCGGTTGGCCTGGATGACGATGGACGCGTTGTTGCTGCCCATGCCGCCGCCCTCGAAGAAGCGCCGTGACCCGATGGACACGTTGTGCTGCATCGTGAAGAAGCCCGTGTTGGCAATGTGCACGTCGGCATAGGTGGAACGCTCGAACAGGCTGCGGTACACGTGCACGGCACCCGCGCCCGGCCCGGGGTTGGGCACATCGCCCACAGTGAAGTAATTGCTAACCGCCCGGCCGCAATCGGTGAAGCGCGAATCCCACACCCACCAGTTCAGCGCGTTCCAGCTGCCGGTGTTCACGCCCGCCTGGCTGATCCGCAGGAAGCGCACACGGCGCACCTGGCCTTCGGAATTCAACTGGCCGTAGTTGGCCCCCAGCCGCCCGCCCATGATGCCGATCTTCATGTCTTTGAAGACCTCGTCGGTGTGCTCGGGGCTGGCGTCGTATTGCGAGCCCACCGTGGCCGTCCACCAGTGCGCCACGCCGTAACCGGCCTTGCCCTGGCCATCCCAGGTGATGCGGCTGTAGCGGGTGTTGAAGCCGCCATCCTGCACCAGCATGGGCGCGTCGGCGGGCCCGGCCCAGATGATCTGCGTGGTCTCGGGCGTGTCGCCCATCAGGTTGACACCGCCCAGCCAGAAGCCACCGGCAGGGCTGCCCTTGAGCAGCAGGCTGCGCGTGATCTTGTAGCGCCCTGCTGGCAGGTAAAGCCCGGGCTTCTTGGGACCCAGGTCGTCCAGGGCCTTTTGCAAGGCCGCGGTGTCGTCGGTCACGCCGTCGCCCTTGGCGCCGTAGTCGCGCTGCGCATCGGCCCAGGAGCTGAACGGCCCCAGGGCCTCGTTGTCGTCCATGGGCACGACCAGGCTGGGTGGGGCCAGTGGCGTGATGTCATTGACCAGCAGGCTGGCTGACTGCAAAGGGTCTGGTGTTGGCGCAGCACCGCCTGATGCACCGGGGTT
>CANBQJ010000347.1 GCA_947371645.1 Burkholderiales bacterium
CCCAGGTTTGCAGGCCGGTGCCACCTTCGGCGTCGATGCGCACCAGGATGGCAAAGAGGCAGGTGGCGACCGTGACGATGAAGCAGGCCATCACGGGCTGCCAGATCCTGCGCGCGATGGGCAGCAGGGAGTAGCCCAGTGCGCCCAACAGCACCGGCAAGGCGACGGTCAGCCGGAGCAGGTTGGCGTGCCCGCTGCCGCCTGCGATCCGGTCGACCAGGTAATCGCCCACGATCAGCAAGACCCCCAGCACCAGGCTGGCTTGCGCATGGTGGAAGTAGAAGGTGACGTAGTGCGTGACGAAACGCTGCTCGCAGGCCGCATTGGCAAAGCGCAGCAGCAGCCTCAGCGGCAGGGCGCTGGCGATGCGGCCCGGGTGGGCGCGCGGCATCTGGGCATCTGGATCGGTCATCGAGGGTGGCGTGCGGGACGACGGGTGCGGGCAAGGCTCCCACGATCACAGGTTCGTCAAGGCTCTATCGTTCTGCGGCACGCCGACTTGAGCCCTGCGCTTCAATAAGCCGCCACGCAGTGAGATCCGACCGCACGCGCCCTGGCTGCGCGGGTCAGCTCGGTGATGTACGCGTGCATCGCCATGCACCTGCGCAAGCCCCCCACGCGGGGCGGTTCATGCCCCGGTCGCTGTGGCGGTGGCGCTGCCGGCTTCAAAACTGAACATGGCCACCAGCTGGCCCAGCTGTTCGGCCTGGTCGCGCAAACTGGCTGCTGACGCTGTGGACTGCTGCACCATGGCGGCGTTGTGGATCGTCATGCCGTCCAGGTGGCCGATGGCGTCGTTGACCTGCAAGAACCCTTGGGACTGGTCTCGCGTGGCGGCCGAGATGTCGCTGATGAGGCGTGTGACCTGTTCGTTGCTGCGCATGATGGCCTGCATGCTCACCCCTGCATCGTTGACCAGCTGGGTGCCGGCCTCCACCTTGTCCAGGCTGTCGTTGATCAGCGACTTGATCTCGCGCGCGGAGTTCGCGCTGCGCTGAGCCAGGCTGCGCACCTCGCTGGCCACCACCGCAAAGCCTCGGCCCGATTCACCAGCGCGTGCGGCCTCCACGGCGGCATTGAGCGCCAGGATGTTGGTCTGGAAGGCGATGCCATCGATCACACCGATGATGTCGGCGATCTTGCGGCTGGACGTCGAGATGTTGTTCATGTTGGCCACGACCTGCGACATGACCTGCTCGCCTTGCTGCGCCGTGTCCCTGGCCGTGGTGGCTTGCTGTTCGGCCTCTCTGGCCGAGTCCGCCGTCTGCTGGACCGTGCCCGTGAGGCTGCGGATGGACTGCGTGGTGCTGACCAGGCTGTCGGCCGCCGTCTGCGTGCGGCTGGCCAGGTCCTGGCTGCCGGCGGCGATCTGCACCGACGTGCTGGAGACGCCGCCCACGGCGTCCACCAGGTTGTGCAGGATGCGCACCCAGTTCAGTCGCGCCGATTCCAGGGCGTTCATGCAGTCGCCAATTTCGTCACGCCGCGAGGTGGCGCAACTGCGCGTGAGGTCACCCCTGCCCAGCCCGACGGCCAGGCCCTCCATCTTGCGCAAGGACAGCACGATGCCCCGCACCGTGCCGACCATGAGCGACAGGCCCACCGCCGCCAGCGCCACCACGAACGCGCCTTGCAGGAGCATCTGGCGCCGGATGTCGTCTTGCCGCGTGGCCAGGGCCTGCTCGACTTCATGCGTGATCTGGCGCGTCGCGGCGGTCTGGTCGTCGATGGCCTTGCTGGCGTAGGCAAAGTACTCGTTGGGCTGCATGCTGCTGAGCTTGCCTTCGGTGTCACCTTGCAACAAGGCGCGGGTGTCAAAGGACAAGCGCTTCAAGGCCTCAAGCTTCACCAGGGCGGGCTCCACCATGGTGCCGGTGAGCTCGGGCAAGCGGGTGGCCGCGGCGCGCAGGTGGGCTTCCAGGTTGGCGATGCGCTCCAGCAGGCGCCCATGGGTGTCCAGGGCGTACTGGACGTCGCTGGCCAGGCCTTCGTGGGAGGCCAGCGCGGCCACACCCAGCCCGCGCATTCTGGCGGCCAGTTCAGTGACGCGGGGGCCTTCTTGAAAGCCCGCGATGATGAGCAGGTAGGTCGAATCCTGCGGGTCGAACAGCATGTTGTCGGCACCGTTGACCGCAAAGAGCACGCCCAGCAAGCCATCGACCAGGTCGGTGTGGCGCTGAAAGCTCTGTTGCGCCGTCAGCGCCTTGCCGTCCACGGAGGCCTGCAATCGCTGGAAGTCGGCGCGCAAGCGAGCCGATTGTTGGGTGATCGGCCCATCGAGTTGCGTGTCGGCCCATGCCTTGTCAAACGCCTGCCAGGACTCGTCGAGCTGGGCTGCGGCGGCCTGGCGCGAGGCGCTGGCGCCGCTGGTGCCCAACAAGGCCATGCTGGACAGGCCGCGGTGGCGTTGCAGTTGTGCGATGACCTGCACCAGTGCGTTGGCCGGCTCGATGCCGCGTTGCTCTGCGGCGTTGAAGTCCCAATTCGCCTTTTGGTTCAGGAAGTACGTGCCCAGCGGCACGGCAGAGATCAGGCAAAAGAACACGCACAGTCCGATGAGTCTCTGACGCACGGACACGTTTCGGAAAAAGTTCACAGTTCGCACCTTGGGTTGCGGGGTCCAACAAGGCGGTCGCGTGCGCTGGGTTCAGCGCCCGGTTGCAATGACCCCATGGGTCATGCCTCTGCGCCACCACAGGAGGTTATCGGCTTGATGTCGATCAAGTTGATGGGCTTTACCTGGCGCCCAAGGCTGCATCAATGCCGGCCAGCACCTGATCGAGTTCACGGGCCACCCGCGACACCGCTTGCTCCATGTGACCGGACGACGCCTGTGCCTCCACGTCGGCCGCCGCCTGCTGGCAGGCCTGTGCCAAACCGAAGGCGCCGAGCGTATTGGCCAGGCTCTGCATGGTGTGCAAGAGGCGCTCGACGGTGTCGGCTTCCCCTTGCTGCCAGGCGAGCCGCCACCGCGCGATGAAATCACGCTCCTGCTCGACAAAGATGCGCAGCATGCGCAGGTACAAGCCGGTGTTGCCCAGGGTGCGGGCCACCCCCGCATCCACGTCCACGCCCGGCAACTTCAAGTTCACACCTGCTGGCGCCGATGCGCCTGCCACCGCTGGCGAAGCCTGGTCGGCGGGGCGCGTCCAGGCCGCCAGGGTGCGGTACAGCGCTTCCACGTCAATGGGCTTGGCCACGTGGTCGTTCATGCCAGCGGCCAGCGCACGTTCGCGGTCACCCAGCAAGGCATTGGCCGTCATCGCAATGACAGGCAGCCCCTGCCAGGCGGGGTTCTGGCGAATGCGGCCCGTGGCGGTGTAGCCGTCCATCCCGGGCATCTGGCAATCCATGAGCACGGCATCGAAGGGCTGCTCGCCCAACATGGCCAGGGCGGTCTGGCCATCCTTGGCCACGGCCACCTTCACCCCGACGCGCT
>CANBQJ010000348.1 GCA_947371645.1 Burkholderiales bacterium
CCGAAGACTACAAAGAGAAGAACTTCAAGCGTGATTCTCTGGTGGTCAACCCCGCCAAGGCTTGCCAGCCTCTGGGCGCTGTGTTCGTGGCCAACGGCTTCGCCAAGACCATGAGCTTCGTGCACGGTTCGCAAGGCTGCGTGGCCTACTACCGTTCGCACTTCTCGCGTCACTTCAAGGAACCGACGTCTTGCGTGTCGTCGTCCATGACGGAAGATGCAGCCGTGTTCGGTGGCCTGAACAACATGATCGATGGCCTGGCCAACACGCTGAACCTGTACAAGCCCGACATGATCGCCGTGTCGACCACCTGCATGGCCGAAGTGATTGGCGACGACCTGAACGCCTTCATCAAGACCTCGAAGGAAAAGGGCAGCGTGCCGGCCGATTTCGACGTGCCTTTCGCCCATACCCCGGCCTTTGTTGGCAGCCACGTGACCGGCTACGACAACGCCCTCCTGGGTATCCTGCAGCACTTCTGGGACGGCAAGTCGGGTACTGCACCCGCACTGACCCGCGTGCCCAATGAGTCGATCAACTTCATCGGTGGCTTCGACGGTTTCGTCGTGGGCAACATGAAGGAAATCAAGCGCATCTTCGGCCTGTTCGGCGTGGACTACACCATCATCTGCGACCCGTCTGAAGTGTGGAGCACCCCCACCGATGGCGAGTTCCGCATGTATGAAGGCGGCACCACCAAGGCTGAAGTCGAACGTGCCCTGCACGCCAAGGCCACCATCGTCTTCCAGGAATACTGCAGCGAGAAGACCACGAAGTTCATCCGTGAAAAGGGCCAGGAAGTCGTGGTGCTCAACAGCCCCATCGGCGTGGCCGGCACCGATGCCTTCGTGATGGCCCTGTCCCGTCTGACCGGCAAGCCTGTGCCTGCCGCACTGGAAAAGGAACGCGGTCAGCTGGTCGACGCCATGGCCGACAGCCAGGCTCACCTGCACGGCAAGCGCTACGCTCTTTATGGCGACCCTGACGAGATGCTGGGCCTGACCCAGTTCCTGCTGGAACTCGGTGCCGAGCCTGCACACGTGCTGGCCACCAATGGCGACGACAAGTGGGCCGCCAAGGTGCAGACCATGTTTGACTCTTCGCCTTATGGCAAGGGCTGCAAGGCTTACCCGAAGCGTGACCTGTGGCACATGCGCTCGCTGCTGCACACGGAGCCCGTGGACTTCCTGATCGGCAACACCTACGGCAAGTACCTGGAACGCGACACGGGCGTGCCGCTGATCCGCATGGTGTTCCCGATCTTCGATCGCCACCACTACCACCGTACCCCCATCTGGGGCTACGAAGGGGCACAACGCGTGCTGGTTGACCTGCTCGACGAGTACTTCGAAGCGCTGGATGCCAACACGATCATCCCCGGTAAGACCGACTACTCCTACGACATCATCCGTTGATGGAGCGAAGGCATTCGCTGCCACCCGCAAGGGTGGTGGCGGATGCCCTCATGTGCTGATTTCTTTCGAATCTCTTTTTTGAGGTGAAGCGCATGTCCGACCCTGTGTACGTGAAGACCACGGAAGACGGCCGCAAGGTCGAAGTGATCGATGGCTGGCTGTGTCTGGCTGGTGTTCAAGAGGCCGACACCCTGGTGCCGCTGATCGAGCATCCCAATCGCCAGGCGATTTCGCGGGCTGTGCCCGGTGCCACGCACATGGCGGGCCGCATCCCTTTGCGTCACGACGAGACGGCCATCGCACAAGGTGCCATGGACGTGGCCCGTCGCACGTTCTCGAGCGACCCCATGGCCATTGCCGAGCGCTTCCGCAAGGTGGTGTGGGCCAAGGCCCAGGCCGAAGGCGTGGAGTGAGCCATGATCTTCGTGCTGGAAGTGCCTTCGGGCGAATCCCCTCATGCCTGGTTTGCCTACGACGACCAGGATCTGCTCAGCAAGGTGGCTGAAGGTGACCCGCTCAACAGCTGGGAGATTCACGACACCTGCACCCCTCGCGACCTGATGGAGTTGGTGGGCGTGCTGCCAGGCACGCCCGAAGCCCAGGCCTTTCCTGGCATGGTGACCCTGGCTCAGGAGTTTGGTCTGGACACTGCCCTGTACCGCGCAGACTATGTGCTGGACCGTGGTTGTTACCAGGAGCAGGCGGTGCCTGTGCGTCGCGCCTGCGAAGCTGCCTTGCGCCACCGCGTGGGCAGCACGCTCAAGGACCTGCGCATCTACTGGAGTGAAGAAGAAGCCGTGCTCGCCACCGAAGGTGCCGAGCCCTTGTTCGCCACCAAAGACGGCTGGAAGTCGCTGCATGCCTTGCGCGCCCAACTGCTGTCGCTGGACGTGCTGGCCGAAGGTTGAGGCCGGGAATTGAGCGGCGTTTCTTCAGAGACACCCGAGGCTCAGGCCGCCAGTGAAGCGCTGGCGGCCTTGCCGTATTTCCAGCAGCTGCAGGCATTGTTTGCCCAGCGACTGGGCCACTTCCTGCAAGCGCTGCCTGGCCCTGTGCCGTCAGGCTGGCTGGACAGCGTGCTGGGGCTGAGTTGGCGCACGTTTGACCTCAGCGTGGCGGCGCAGTCCGAAGGCTTGCCGCCAGTGGACTGCCACCGTGGCTGCGCCACCTGCTGCAACCTGAGGGTGACGGCCACGGGCCCCGAGATCCTCCTGGTGGCGCGCTTCATCCGCGCCGTGGACACCGCCTTGAAGGCGCGTGGCGTTGATTTGCCTGCGCAGATTGCCCGGGCACACCAGGACACGCAGGGCCTCAGCGAGCGAGAGCGAGTCCGCCTGCGCAGGCCTTGCCCCTTCATCGCCCAGGGGGTCTGCGTGATTCATGCGGTGCGGCCACTGGCCTGCCGCGGCCTGGCCTCCTATGACCGCAAGGCCTGCGCCCGCGCTGCGTCAGGGCTTGCCGATGAGATCCCTTATGCCGAGCCGCCCATGCGCGTGCGCAGCCTCGTGCAAAACGCCATGCAGGCTGCCTTGCGGCAGTCTGGTCTCAGCTGGGGCAGCTACGAGCTCAATGGCGCCTTGACCGAGGCCCTGGGTCACCCTGACAGCGAAGGCGCCTGGCTGCGTGGCGAGCGGGTGTGGGCCGAGCATCAGGTTGGCGACATGGACGCGCAGGACATGGCCGCCACCTTCGACGCCATCGCGGCCATTGCAGCCGACCCTGCGGCAGGGTCCGACACCGCCACGCCAAGGGCTTGAGGGCTTCGCGACAAGCCCTTTGTGCGGTTTGTCGGTTTGTGCGAGCGGGCAGGGCGGCTGCCAGTGGTGAAAGGCAGGGCCTTCCCAGGGAAGGCGGGCCAAACCGGGCAAAACTAGCCCTGGCACCGAACCTGCAATGCAAGCCTCACCGACCACGCAAGAGGCCTCACATGTCAGCATCGCTCAAGCAGAAGATTGCCGAAGTTTTCGACGAGCCCGGTTGCGACAAGAACCAGGGCAAGAGCGACAAGGACCGCAAGAAGGG
>CANBQJ010000349.1 GCA_947371645.1 Burkholderiales bacterium
GTTGCGATGGCCGAAGATGTACGGAGCCATCTTGGGGTTCCAGAAGCGGGTTTGGTGACCAAAGTGGACACCGGCTTCCAGCATTTCGCGCATGGACACGGGCATGTTGAGCTCCAGAGGTTGGGTCTGAAAGCCGACGTCGATCAAGCCATGCCGGGGAACTTGCCCCAGCCAAACCTGACACCTTGGTATTCGTCGGCTTCGCGATTGCGACCTGCGCAGACGCAGCCACATGGCTTGGCCTGCAAAGCAGATCGTTTCACCCGAGGATTCGGGCAAACTCTGGGATTCTAGCACGCATTGAGAGGGCGCGACAGCCCCACCCTGCCCCGAGACCCAGGAGACCGCCCGGGCTCGCACCTCAACTGCGACGCGGACGCCCGGACTTGCGGGGCGCAGCCTTCTTGCCCGCCGCCTTTTGCGGCCGATCGGACGGCTCCGAGCGGGCAACACCCGCTTCACCGCGCGGCGCACCACCACCCTTGCCTCCCTTGCCACCAGACTTGGCCTGCGCCCTCACCGCACGCTTGACTGCACGGTCTTCGATCTGGATGGACGCCAACTCATCCTGAGCAGATGGGCGGCCAGCACCCTCCTCGCCGTCACGCCCCCGACGGCGGTTGCTGCCCCCACCGGTCACCGGGCGGGCTTCGGCGCCCTCTTTCACCAGGCGGAAATCGATCTTGCGGGCATCCAGGTCCACGCGGGACACCTGCACCCGCACGCGCGCGCCCACCCCGTAGCGCACGCCGCTGCGCTCGCCGCGCAGCTCCTGGCGGGCCTCGTCAAACCGGTAGTACTCGCCACCCAACTCGGTGATGTGCACCAGGCCTTCCACGTACAAGCCATCGAGCTGCACAAACAGGCCGAAGCTGGTGGCCGCACTCACGGTGCCGCCATATTCCTCACCCAGGCGCTCGCGCATGAACATGCACTTCAACCAGGCCTCGACGTCGCGCGAGGCCTCATCGGCCCGGCGTTCGTTGGCACTGCAGTGCACGCCGGCGGTTTCCCAGGCTGCCGCCTCTTCCGGCGACAACTTGCCCACCCCACCCTTGCCACCTTTGCTGGCCTGAAGCGTGGGGCGCACCGCCACGGGCGCGCCCGGCTTGCGCTTGAAGTTGCCCACCGAATGCTGCACCGGCGGCAGCTTCAGCCCGTAGCGCACCTGGCCCAGCAGCGCCTTGATCACGCGGTGGACCATCAGGTCCGGATAGCGGCGGATGGGGCTGGTGAAGTGGGTGTAGGCCTCATAAGCCAGGCCGAAGTGCCCACTGTTGACCGGCGTGTAAATGGCCTGCTGCATGGAGCGGAGCAGCATGGTGTGGATCTGCATGGAGTCCGGCCGGTCTTTGGTGGCCTGGGCAATCGCCTGGAAATCGCCCGGCTTGGGGTCTTCGCTCAAGCTCAAACCCAGGCCCAAAGCCTTGAGGTAGTTCTTGAGGATGTTGCGCTTCTCGGGCGTCGGGCCTTCGTGGACACGGTACAGCGAGGGGTGCTTGGCCCGCATGATGAAGTCGGCCGAGCACACGTTGGCCGCCAGCATCGACTCTTCGATCAAACGGTGGGCCTCGGTGCGGGTGCGCGGCACGATCTTGGCGATGCGGCCGTTGTCGTCGCACACGATCTGCGTCTCGGTGGTGTCGAAGTCCACGGCACCACGGCTGGAGCGGGCCTTGAGCAGCGCGCGGTAAACCTCATGCAGGTGCAGCAAGTGCGGCACCAACTCATGCCGGCGCTGCGCCTCGGGGCCACGCGTGTTGCCCAAAATGGCGGCCACCTCGGTGTAGGTCAGCCGCGCATGCGAGTTGATGACCGCCGGGTAGAACTGGTAGGCGTGGATCTCGCCTTCCGCATTGATCACCATGTCGCAGACCATGGACAGGCGCTCGACATCGGGGTTGAGCGAGCACAGGCCGTTGGAGAGCTTCTCCGGCAGCATGGGGATCACCCGGCGCGGGAAGTACACCGAGGTGGCGCGCTCGTAGGCGTCGCGGTCCAGTGGCTCGTCGGGCTTCACGTAGTGGCTGACGTCGGCGATGGCCACGATCAGGCGCCAGCCATTGGGCGCCTTGGAGCGACCGGTGGCGATCGGCATGCAGAACACCGCATCGTCGAAGTCGCGCGCGTCTTCGCCGTCGATGGTCACCAGCGCCACGTCGGTCAGGTCGACGCGGTTGCGCTTGTCGACGGGCCGCACCTTCTCGGGCAGCTTGGCGGCCTGCGCCAGGGTGTCGTCCTTGAACTGGTGCGGCACCTCGTACTTGCGCACCGCGATCTCGATTTCCATGCCGGGGTCGTCGATGCCACCAAGCACTTCAGCGATGCGCCCCACGGGCTGGGCGTGCAGCGACGGGGCCTCGGTGAGCTCAACCGCCACCACCTGGCCAGGCTGAGCGGCGCCGATGGCACGCGCCGGGATGAGGATGTCGCGGCCGAAGCGACGGTCTTCCGGCGCCACGACCCAGGCGCCGCCTTCGTGCAGCAGGCGCCCGATGATGGGCACCTTGCGGCGCTCCAGGATGTCGAGGATCAGGCCCTCGGGGCGGCCTTTGCGGTCGTAGCGCACGATGCGCACCTTGACGCGGTCACGGTGCATGACCGAGCGCATCTCTTGTGGGGACAGGTAAACGGTGGACTCACCGTCATCGGTGTGAACGAAACCGTGGCCGTCGCGGTGCCCTTGCACCGTGCCTTCGATTTCGCTCATCAGGCCAGCGCTGGATGTGTTTGTTTTTGTCATGGGTGGCATTTTGATGCTATAGTGTCAGCTTTCGCGGTGAGGCGCGTTTGCGTGATCTTCCATTGATCACAACAGCGCGGCATCAGCGGAATGTCAGTACCTGCCCAGGTGGCGGAATTGGTAGACGCACTAGTTTCAGGTACTAGCGGGTAACTCCGTGGAGGTTCGAGTCCTCTCCTGGGCACCAAATGCAAGGCCGCTTGATCGCTGATCAAGCGGCTTTTTTGCTTGCTCGGCGCTGTGTGACCACCGACGGATCGGCAGGCTGGGTTTGCAGCAACGAGCAGTGCGCCGGGGCGCGAGGTGACCTGTTGGATCATGTACGCCCTCAGGGTACACCGGAAACAAGCGCCCATGCCGGCCGCACCTGAGATGGCGCGCCCTTGGAGGCCTTCCGTCGGGCGCCTGTCGCGCCAGACACAACGCGTCGGCCCGCATTTTTACAACAACTCGACAAACACCAAAACCCCGTGATATAGTCTATGTCTTCGCTGATCACTGCAACGCAAGTTACACAGATCAGGAAACAGGTACCTGCCCAGGTGGCGGAATTGGTAGACGCACTAGTTTCAGGTACTAGCGGGTAACTCCGTGGAGGTTCGAGTCCTCTCCTGGGCACCAGGTCACACTGGTTGAAAACGCCGATTGGTTCACGCCAGTCGGCGTTTTTCTT
>CANBQJ010000350.1 GCA_947371645.1 Burkholderiales bacterium
GTCGAGGCCATTGCGGCCGAAGGCTTCGAGCGCATCCACCGCACCAACCTCATCGGCATGGGCGTGATGCCGCTGGAGTTCAAACCGGGCACCAACCGCCTGACCCTGAACATCGACGGCACCGAAACCTATGACGTCGAAGGTGACTTGAAGCCCCGCGCCGACCTCACCCTGGTCATCACGCGCAAGAATGGCGAGGTGGTGAAGGTGCCCATGACCTGCCGCCTGGACACGGCCGAAGAGGTCTCGGTCTACGAGGCCGGCGGCGTGCTGCAGCGCTTCGCCCAGGACTTCCTGGCCGCCAACAAGGCCGCCTGACAGGACCCACCCATGGCATCCGCACCGCAAATCAAAGTCCCCGCCACCTACATCCGAGGCGGCACCAGCAAGGGCGTGTTCTTCCGTCTGGCCGACCTGCCCGCCTCGTGCCAGCAACCTGGTGAAGCGCGCGACAGGCTCTTCCTGCGCGTCATCGGCAGCCCTGACCCGTACGCCGCCCACATCGACGGCATGGGCGGGGCCACGTCCAGCACCAGCAAGTGCGTGATCCTGTCGAAGTCCAGCGTGCCCGATCACGATGTGGACTACCTCTACGGTCAGGTGGCCATCGACAAGGCCTTCGTGGACTGGAGCGGCAACTGCGGCAACCTGTCGACCGCGGCGGGCGCCTTTGCCATCCACGCCGGTTTGATCGACCCGGCGCGCGTGCCTGAGAACGGCACCTGCGTGGTCCGCATCTGGCAGGCCAACATCCAGAAGACCATCATCGCGCACGTGCCCGTGACCAACGGTCAGGTGCAGGAAACCGGTGACTTCGAGCTCGATGGCGTGACCTTCCCCGCCGCCGAGATCGTGCTCGAATTCATGGACCCGTCGGACGACGGCGAAGAAGGCGGCTCGATGTTCCCCACCGGCAACCTGGTGGACGACCTCGAGGTTCCGGGCATCGGCACCTTCAAGGCCACGATGATCACGGCCGGCATCCCCACCGTCTTCGTCAACGCCGCCGACATCGGCTACACCGGTACCGAACTGCGCGAGCAGATCAACACCGACGCCGCCGCGCTCAAGCGCTTCGAGGCCATCCGCGTGGCCGGCGCCCTGCGCATGGGCCTGATCAAGACGCCTGAAGAGGCCGCCACTCGCCAGCACACGCCCAAGATCGCCTTCGTGGCACCGCCCACCGCCTACGTCTCGTCCAGCGGCAAAACCGTCAACCCCGCGGATGTGGACCTGCTGGTGCGCGCCCTCTCGATGGGCAAACTGCACCACGCGATGATGGGCACCTGCGCAGTGGCCATCGGCACCGCAGCGGCCATCCCTGGCACGCTGGTCAACACCGCTGCGGGCGGCGGCGAACGCGAAGCCGTGCGCTTCGGCCACCCGTCAGGCACCTTGC
The DNA here is from genome assembly GCA_947371645.1 of Burkholderiales bacterium. The sequence goes on from CANBQJ010000350.1 coordinate 1,400, forward strand.
GTGTGGGCGCCCAGGCCAGACAAGTCAATGGCCAGTGGACGGTCACCAAAGCCATCATGAGCCGCAGCGCGCGCATCCTGATGGAAGGCTGGGTGCGCGTGCCCGGCGACGCCCTCTGATCTGAAGGCACCCGCCGGTCTGGCCGCCTTTCGGTGGCAAGATCGGTTCACCTTCATCACCGCATGCTTTTGTGATCCTTGCTGTTCATGCCATGACGCCCTCGCTCCAACGCCAGCGCCGCACCCGTGCCCTGGCCATGTCCTTCGGGCTGCTGCTGGGCATGGCGGCCACCACCTTCGGCCCGCAAATGGCCCATGCCTCGCACCTGCGCTTCACAGCGCCCTCGCCTGGCCACCAGGGCGAGCACGGCCACCGGGGCGAAAAGGTCCACCTGCCCGCCTCCCAGGCGTGTCTCCCGCAGGTGCGTTCCGACGCCAGCTGACACACCCCCCTGGGTCGAGGGGGGCACTCACCCTGTGTCGCCCGGGAAAACGACAACAGCTGAAGTCAGATTCCATTCGTTAAATCGGTCCTGTTGCTGGCGCATGCGCTGGCCGCCCACCTCCACAAAACGAAGGATCGACATGAGCCTGTCTACCGCCCGCCTGGCCGCCCTGGCCACCCTTGTCAGCATGAGTGCACTCACGGCGTTCTCCGCCGTTGGCGCGCAGGAAGCTTTCCCCATCGCGAACGCATCGGTCAAGCCGGCTGCCGACAGCTTCTACACCCCGCCCAGCGACGCCGCCCTCTCGGCCGCCAAGCCCGGTGCCGTGCTGCGCTACCGTGCCCTGCCTGCCAGCGCCCTGTGGGCTGACGTGAAAGAAGGCTGGCAGCTCATGTACCGCTCCAGCGGTCAAAAGGGCCAGCCCGTGGCCATGGTGACCACCTTCCTGGCGCCCAAGACCGTGTCCACCACCGGCAAGAAGCTGGTGTCCTACCAGGCCTTCTACGACAGCCTGACCTTGAACTGCTCGCCCTCCGGCGAAACCCTGACCAACAAGCTGTTCGACAAGACCTTCTACAAGGCTGCGCTGACCAAGGGCTACTACGTCGTCCTGTCCGACTATGAAGGCCTGGATTCGCAGTGGATTGCAGCGCTGAACACCGGCCACGGCGTGCTCGACAGCATCCGCGCCGCCGAGAACTTCAGCAAGAGCGGCCTGAACGCCAGCACGCCAGTGGGCCTGTTCGGCTTCTCCGGCGGCGGCTTCGCCACGATGTGGGGCGCCGAACTGGCCCCCCAGTACGCGCCTGAGCTGAAAATCGTGGGCGCAGCGGCCGGCGGCCTGCCTGCCAACCCGATCAACGTGGCCAAAAAGGTGGACGGCACGCTGTTCGCCGGTGCCTACATTGGCGCCGTGGTGGGCCTGCAGCGCGCCTACCCTGAAGTGGACGTGGGCAAGTACGCCAACGCAGCAGGCGTGGCCGCACTGGCGGACGCCGGCACCCGTTGCCTGGGCGGCACCTTGAGTGGCAACCCCGAGTTGCTGACTGCATTCGCCTTCAAGAAGGGCAGCGCCTACTACCAGGACCCGAACTTCCTGGACCTGCCTGAAATGCAAGCCATCAACAAGGAAAACACCATGGGCCAGTTCCCGCCCAAGGTGCCTGTGTACATCTGGCTGGGCACCACCGATGAGCTGATGCCCATGGCCGACACCGAAGCCGTGGTCAGCGCCTACTGCGCCGCCGGCACCACCGTGCAGTTCAAGAAGCTCGCTGGCATCGACCACGTGGCTGGCGCCACCTACCTGGGCGGCGGCCTGGACTACCTGGTGGACCGCTTCAACGGCAAGGCTGCGCCCAACACCTGCAAGTGATGACCCCTGGGTGAGGAGGGCGCTCGACGCCCTCAAGCACCCGCTGAAAGCCCGTTTGCCCCCCGGCAGCGGGCTTTTTTACTTGATGGGAAGGCTGCGCCGTGCCCACAATGGCAGATCGCAGTACATCGTGCACGCCCAACGTGAGCGCTTCCACCGAATCCACCGTCAACGAGCATTACC
>CANBQJ010000351.1 GCA_947371645.1 Burkholderiales bacterium
CCGATGCCCTGGCTGCTGGGCGTCATGCGCTGCAGGAAGGCGTGCTGGGCCGCTTCGCTCATGCCCCGTTGCTGCCTGAACACGGGGATGTCGGGGTGATGCCGCTCGAAGTGCGCGGCCATGTCGAGCAGGTAGTCGTGGCTGCTGAAAAACGCAAGGTAGTTGCCGGGCCGTTGCTTGAACTGCTGCGCCATCAAGGCCGTCATGGCCTCGCGCGATCGGGCGCGGTCTTTGTAGCGCGTCGAGATGTGACGGGCCACCTTCACGTCCAGTTGATCGGCGGAGAACGGTGACGCCACGTCGATGGCCACGGTGTGGTCCGGCAGGCCCAGCAGGGTGTGGAAGAAGCCAGTGGGCTGCAGCGTGGCAGAGAACAAAGTGACGCTGTGGGCGTTGGTCAGCCTGGGCTTCAGGAAGGGCGCGGGCAGCACGTTGCGGATGCACAGGGTAGAGCTCGGCTTGCCTGTTGTGCTTGGCGTCCAGTCGAACAGCGAGTGGGGCCCGAAACTGTCGGCCAGCTTGCTCATCTGCAGGCAGGCGAAGTAGAAGCTTTGCAGGTCCGCGTCGACATCGGTGGGGTGTTCGGCCATGTGCTCACCCATGGCCGCGCACAGCTGTTGCAGGGCCAGCAGCCAGCTGGACGGGATGTCATCCAGCACGCGCATGGGTTCGGCTTGCGCCCCTTCAGCCTGTTGTGCCTGTTGTGCTTGCTGCGCCTTGTTGATCCCGCGCCAGGCCCGGTGCAGCCTGTCCAGCGGCTTCTTCAAGGCCGGCGGCCCGCGGTGGCGCATGGCGCTCAGGCTCAGCTCGTCCAGTTCGGCCGTGTACATCATCCGGCCCCGCTCGACCAGGTTGTGCGCCTCGTCCACCAGCACGCCCACACGCCACTGGTGTTGCTGCATCAGGCCATGGAGCATGGCATTGAGGTCGAAGTAGTGGTTGAAGTCGCCCACGATCACGTCGCTCCAGCGGGCCAGTTCCTGCATGAGGTAGTAGGGGCAGACCTCGTTGGCCAGCGCCACGGCACGCACGGCCTCTTGCGTCCAGCTGGCACTCGCGACAGCCTGCGCACGTGCCTGCGGCAGCCGGTCATAGAAGCCCTTGGCCAGCGGGCAGGACTCGCCGTGGCAGGCCAGTTCAGGGTGCTCGCAAGCCTTGTCTTTGGCCAGCAGCTCCAGCTCGCGCAGCGGCAGGCTCGGGTGGTGGGCCTTGATGGCCGACACCGCGTGCAGGGCGGCCGCGCGGCCCGAGGTCTTGGCCGTCAGGAAGTAGACCTTGTCCAGCCCCTTGGTGGGGCAGGCCTTGAGCATGGGGAACACCGTGCCGATGGTCTTGCCGATGCCCGTGGGCGCCTGCGCGAGCAGGCACCGGCCCGTGGCTGCGGCCTTGTAGACGCCTTCGGCCAGTTCGCGCTGGCCGGTGCGAAAGGTGGCGTGCACAAAGGGCATGGCCTGCAGCGCCGCATCGCGCGCCTGGCGGTGCGCCAGCTCCAGCGCGGCCCAGGCCTCGAAGCGTTCGCAGGTCTGCGCAAAGTAGCCGGCCAGGACTTCGGCCTGGTGCAGCTCGTGGATCACCGTCTCCTTCTGCGTGCCGATGTCGAAGTACACCAGCGCCAGTTCGATTTGCGGCAAGCCCAGCTGCTGGCACATCAAGGCGCCGTACACCTTGGCCTGGGCCCAGTGCAGGTCACGGTGGTTATCAGGCAAGGCCGCCAGCGGGCCCTTGTGGGTTTTGACCTCCTCCAGCCGGTTGAGGCGGGGGTCATAACCATCGGCCCGGCCCTTGACGGTCAAGAGCCCGTGTTGGCCGCTGAGGCTGATCTCACTGAGGTACCCGCCCGGTCGCCGCGATGCCACCAGGGCATGGCCGGCGATGCCCTCTTGCGCGGTGGGCGAGGGGGTGAAGCGCAAGTCCAGGTCGCCGCGCTTGGCGACGAACTCGCACAGGGCGCGCACCGCCACCTGGTAGCGCTGGGGCTCAGCCGCTTCGGCCATGGGGCCCATCTGGCGCGGCATCTTCAGGGTCACTGGTGCGCACACCAGGGTCGTGCGGCTCGTCGGCATGGGCCAGCTCGGCCTGGGTGCGCTCCAGCGGCCGCTGCACGGGCGTGGACTTGGCCATGGCCATCCACACGTCAAACGGGATGGTGCAGGGCGCATGCCGCGCCGGGCGCAGCATCTCCAGCTGGCCGGTCTCGATGTCGCCATGGATGACCCACACGCCCAGCTCTTCGGGCAGCTCCCTGGGCTCGGCCAGGCCGGCCGGGAAGACGTAATGGCACTCGCTGCACAGCCATTGGTAAGACGCCCGCTTCGCTTGGTGCCGCAGGTCAGAAAACAGGTCGGCGCGGCTGACCTTCACCTCGTGCACCATGGGTTGAAGGTAGGCGGGGTTGCTCGTGCGCCGCACGGAAAACAAATCCGGCCGGGACAAGCGCCACTGGCGCTGCGGCTTGGGCGCGGCCTGGGGGCCGGCCTCGCCCTCATCGGCCCACAGGCCCTCGCTGGCCATGAAGTGCGGCGTGCCGCCCGCGTGTGTGGCCACCACCGATGGGCTGGGCGTGTCCCGTTCGATCTGCGACCGCAGCGACAGCTCGCGCCACACCAACCTGCCCGACGCGATCAACACGTCGGCCATGCGCACGGCCAGGCGGTCATGCGCGCTGGCCGCACGGCGATGGGCCTGGCGGCTTTGTGCCAGCAACTCGACGCCCGCGTCCGTCAGCCGCAGGCATTCCTGCGCAGGGTGATCGCCCACCAGGCTCACCCATCCTGCGGCCAGCAGGTCGATGTCGATCGGGTCGCGGCTGGGCCAACCCGCCGAACGCCAGATCTTCATCAGGCGCGACACGTGAGCACGGGTCGGATTGACGTTCACCGCGGCCACCCCTCGGCGACGTGCAGCAATGCGGCGTTGGCGCGCGCGCGGCGGCGGATGAGGTCCACGACGTTTTCGAAATGGGCGCCCATGGCGGCACAGGGGGCTGCGGGAGCCTGGTCAAGACGGAGACAAGCGCAACCAGCGGGAGCGCAAGGTCGATGGCTGTATGAATATACAGTGTATGCGCATTCTACGCTTCGGTCTGGCCGCTCATCAGAACTTGGGATGACACCGGCGGCATGGCTCAGCACAGTGGACCGCACAGACCACAGGGCGGCAAAGGGCGGCCATCTCCATGAGAAGGTGCGCTTTGCCCTCAACGGTGCGGCGATGCCTCGGCGATGCAGTGATCGCCTGCCTTGCTGTGAGCTTGTCCTCGCTCGCCTGAGTCTGACCAACGTTGAGCACTGGCCGCTGAGCCTGCAACCCGCGAAATCCGCCACAGGAGCACCGCATGCCTTCCCTTGTCTTGGGACAAAAGAGCCCATTGGCCAACCTGTTCAACGAATTCT
>CANBQJ010000352.1 GCA_947371645.1 Burkholderiales bacterium
AGCCGCGTGCTGCCCGAGGCCGTGAGCATGCGCTTAGGGGGCCTGCGGGACGTGGCCAACTACGTCTACGCGCACGGCATCCACGAGGTCTACATCACCTTGCCGCTGGGTTCACAGCCCCGCATCGTCGAGTTGCTGGAGGCCGTGCAAGGCACCACCGCCTCGCTTTACTTCGTGCCGGATGTCTTCGGCATCAGCATCATCCAGGGCCGTCTGCAAGACATGAACGGGGTGCCGGTGGTGGGCATTTGCGAAACCCCATTCACCGGCACCAACGAGCTGGTCAAGCGCGTGTCCGACGTCGTGCTGGCCAGCATCATCCTGGTGCTGATCTCGCCCTTGCTGCTGGCCGTGGCCCTGGGGGTCAAGCTGAGCTCTCGCGGGCCCGTGATCTTCAAGCAACGGCGCAACGGCCTGGATGGCGAAGAGATCGTGGTCTACAAGTTCAGGTCCATGCGCACGCAGGACAACGGCGCGGTCGTCAAGCAAGCCACCAAGGGCGACCCGCGCATCACCCCGTTTGGCGCCTTCATCCGCAAGACCTCGCTGGATGAGTTGCCGCAATTCATCAATGTGTTGCAAGGCCGCATGAGCATCGTGGGGCCACGCCCGCACGCCGTGGCCCACAACGAAGAGTACCGGCGCCTGATCAAGGCCTACATGGTGCGCCACAAGGTGCGCCCCGGCATCACGGGTTGGGCCCAGGTCAATGGCTACCGCGGAGAAACTGAGACCATCGAGAAGATGCAGGCCCGGGTGGAGTACGACCTGGAGTACCTGCGGAACTGGTCTCTGAGTCTGGACCTGCAAATCATTGTTCGCACCATCCGGGTGATGGTGTTTGACCGGAATGCCTACTGAAGGGGCGCACGACATGAATGCCTTTTTGACAAAGACCCACCACGCCAGGCTGTTGCTGCTGGCCGTGGGGGGCATGCTGACGAGCGGCATGGCCTGCGCCACCGATGAGAGCACGCCGTTTTACCTGTCGGCCTCCGAGACGCTGATGCGCGACTCCAACTTTTCGCGCACCGACCAGGCCACGCCGGAGACGATTTCATCCACGGCCCTGTTGCTGGGCTTGAACAAGGACTATGGGCGGCAGAACTACCAGCTCAAAGGGCAGGTTGCGGCCAACCGCTACCTGAACTACAAGAGCCTGCTGAACAACGAATCCAAGCAGCTCAACGCGGGCTTTCGCACCGGCATCCTGAGCAACTGGGAGCTGAACCTGGGTGGGGCCTTCAACCAGAACCTCAACCCGATCAAGGACAACGTCTCCTCCGATCGGGTGGTGAAGAACATCCGCAGTTACCGCGACACCAACGCCGCCTTGAGGTACGGCGTCGATGGCCTGTTTTCGCTGACGGGCTCCTTTGATCGGAACAGCGTCGACTATTCGCGGCCGTCCTACCAATCCAGCGAAGCCCGGCAAAAAGGCAATGGCCTGCAGGCGACTTATTACGCCACCGACTTGCTGAGCTACAGCCTGGGCTGGCGCCGTGTGGCCACCAAGTACCCTGGCAACAACGATCGCACGGTGAACGACCGCAACGTGGACCTGTCGACGAACTGGCAGGTTACCGGGCTGTCCAACTTCGGTGCGACGATCACGCGTCGCCGCTCCACCTATTCAGACGACAAGGACAAGAAGTTCAGTGGCTGGAACGGCTCGCTGAACTGGCTGTTCACGCCCCGTGGTTTGCTGACCTACAACCTGGGCTGGAGCAAATACAACGGGACCGATCGCCAGGCTAACTCGTTCACCTCGGCCGTGGTGGACGTGTCCAACGTGGCCCAGCGCGTGGACACCTTGAACACCTCAACCAACTACCGGGCCGGCGTCAATGCCCAGCTGACGGGCAAGTTGTCTGCTGGCTACACCTATGGCTTGAGCAAGAACCGCTACAACTACACGAGCTTGTATTCGGGTGTGGACGGTCTGGATTTCAACATCCGCTTGCTCAATGGCTTTTACAACTTCGGGCAGGACGTCACCAGCGTGTCCCACACGTCGACCGTCAGCCTGAACTACAACCCGCTGCGCTGGCTGCAAACCCAGTGCAGCGCGCAGCTCTACAGCCAGACGCGCGACCAGTACGGCATCCGCTACAGCGGGCGTGAATACGATTGCACGGTTTCTTTCACCCTGGATTGAAGCGAGTTCACCATGGCATGTGTCTTGTTGACCGGTGGTGCCGGCTACATCGGGTCTCACACCTGGCTGGCCCTGCAGGCCGCCGGGCACGAAGTGGTCTGCATCGACAGCCTCGTCAACAGCTCCGAGCGGGTGCTGGACCGACTGGTGACGCTGGGCGGGCGCCCGGTGCACTTCGTCAAGGGTGATGTGCGCGATGCGGCTGCCCTGGATGCCTGCTTTGAGTTGGGCAAGAGCCTGGGCGGCGTGGCGGCGGTGGTGCATTTCGCCGCGCTGAAATCCGTGGGCGAATCGGTGGCCCTGCCGCTGGATTACTTCGAGAACAACCTCGGCGGCCTGTTGTCGGTGTGCCAGGCCATGAAGCGCCATGGCGTGGTCAACCTGGTGTTCAGCTCGTCGGCCACGGTCTACGGCAAGCCAGACCGCCTGCCCATCACCGAAGACTCGGCCCTGCGCGTGACCAACCCCTATGGCCAGACCAAGCTGATGGGCGAAGAGATCCTGCGTGAGCTGGAGCGTTGTGACGCCAGCTGGCGCATCGCCTGCCTGCGCTACTTCAACCCCGTGGGTGCGCACGCCAGCGGCCTGATCGGCGAAGACCCGCGCGGCATCCCCAACAACCTGATGCCCTATGTGGCGCAGGTGGCCATCGGCAAGCGCCAGCACCTGAACGTTTTCGGCAACGATTACGACACGCCCGATGGCACCGGTGTGCGCGACTACATCCACGTCTGCGACCTGGCCGAAGGCCATGTGGCGGCCCTGCGCTACCTCTTCGATCAGCAGCGTTCGCTGACCGTCAACCTGGGCACTGGCCAAGGCTACAGCGTGCTGGAGCTGGCCCGCGCCTACGGCAAGGCGGCCGACCGCGAGATCCCTGTGGTGTTCGCGCCGCGCCGCCCAGGCGACATCGACGCCTGTTACGCTGACCCCAGCCATGCGCTGGCCACCATGGGCTGGAAGGCCACGCGGGGGCTGGACGACATGTGTGTCGATTCCTGGCGCTGGCAGTCCAAGAACCCCAATGGGTTCGATGCCTGAGCCCTACCCACCGTTCATTTGTCCCCCAACAGTCCTGACGCCATGACGCAATCTGTTCTTCCCGTCATCATGGCCGGCGGCTCCGGCACCCGCCTGTGGCCTCTGTCCCGTGCCCTCTACCCCAAGCAGTTCCTGGTGCTGCAGGGCAACCAGTCGCTGTTCCAGCAGGCGCACCTGCG
>CANBQJ010000353.1 GCA_947371645.1 Burkholderiales bacterium
TGATCACGGTGCATGGCCGCACCCGCGAGCAGGGCTACAAGGGCTTCGCCGAATACGACACCATCGCCGCCGTGAAGGCCGCCGTGGGCGTGCCCGTGGTGGCCAATGGTGATGTGGATTCGCCCGAAAAGGCCCTGGCCGTGCTGCAAGCCACCGGTGCCGACGCCGTCATGATCGGTCGCGCCGCCCAGGGTCGGCCCTGGATCTTCGGCGACATCGCCCACTTCATGGCCACCGGCGAACACCGCGCCGCGCCGGCCACGCTGCAGGCCCGCGACTGGCTGATCGAGCACCTGCACGACCACTACAGCCTGTACGGCGAGTTCGCCGGCGTGCGCACCGCGCGCAAGCACATCGGCTGGGCCGTGCGCGCCCTGCCGGGTGGCGAAGCCTTCCGCGGCCACATGAACACCCTGGACAGCATCGACGCGCAGATCGCGGCGGTGGGCGATTTTTTCAGCGCCCTGGCCGATCTGCACCCGCTGCTGCCCCCTGCGCCCAACGCTCTCATCCGGAGCGAGGCGGGCGCCGGCCGCCACACCTGTGCGGCCCATTGAAGCAAAGCAACATGAGCAAGAGAAACATCCAAGACTACATCAAGGACAACCTGGAGAATTACTTCCAGGATCTGCGTGGCTCCGAGCCCAACGCCGTGTACGACATGGTCGTCAACGCGGTCGAACGCCCCATGCTGGAAGTCGTGATGCAGCGCGCCGAGGGCAATCAGTCCAAGGCCGCCGAGTGGTTGGGCATCAACCGCAACACCCTGCGCCGCAAGCTGCTGGAACACAAGCTCATCAACTGAGCGCGCCTGTCACCCGCGCACACCGCATTCCGCTCCGAACCCCGCTCTTTTTGAATTGAACCGAAGGAAGACCCCATGGCCTTGACCGCCCTGCTGTCCGTGTCCGACAAGACCGGCATCGTTGAATTTGCCCAGGCGCTGCATGCGCAAGGTGTGCGCCTGCTGTCCACCGGCGGCACCGCCAAGCTGCTGGCTGAAAAAGGCCTGCCCGTCACCGAAGTCGCCGAGGTGACCGGCTTCCCCGAGATGCTGGATGGCCGCGTCAAGACCCTGCACCCGCGTGTGCACGGTGGCATCCTGGCCCGCCGCGACCTGCCCGAGCACATGGCCGCCTTGAAGGCACATGGCATCGACACCATCGACCTGCTCGTGGTCAACCTCTACCCCTTTGCGCAGGCCACCGCCAAGGCCGATTGCACGCTCGAGAACGCCATCGAGAACATCGACATCGGCGGCCCCACCATGCTGCGCGCTGCCGCCAAGAACTGGCAGGACGTCGCCGTCATCATCGACCCGGTGGACTACGAACAGGTGTTGTCGGAGATGAAGGGCGCAGGCCTGACCCGCACGACCAAGTTCATGCTGGCCAAGAAGGTGTTTGCCCACACCGCCGCCTACGACGGCATGATCACCAACTACCTCACCAGCCTGGAACCCGGCAGTGAGCTGAAGACCGAAGCCGTGCCGGCCAAAGAAGCCTACCCAGCGGTCTACAACCTGCAGCTGCAGAAGGTTCAGGGCATGCGTTACGGCGAGAACCCGCACCAGTCGGCGGCCTTCTACCGTGAAGCCAGCCCCGTGGTCAGCACCCTGGCCAACTGGACGCAGATCCAGGGCAAGGAACTGAGCTTCAACAACATCGCCGATGCCGATGCCGCCTGGGAATGCGTGAAGGCCTTCGAGGCCACCGCCTGCGTCATCATCAAGCACGCCAACCCATGCGGCGTGGCCGTGGGCGCCACCCCGCTGGAGGCCTACACCAAGGCCCTGAAGACCGACCCCACCTCGGCCTTCGGCGGCATCATGGCCTTCAACCGCGTGGTCGATGCCGACGTGATCGAGGCCATCAACGCCAACAAGCAATTCGTGGAAGTGGTGATCGCACCGAAGTTCACCGATGCCGCGCGCGCCGCTTACGCCGCCAAGCAGAACGTGCGCCTGCTGGAAGTGCCGCTGACCGAGGCCACCCGCGGCCTGTCCAATGTGCTGGACTTCAAGCGCGTGGGCGGCGGCATGCTGCTGCAGTCCAGCGACACCATCGACATCGTGGGCGACATCAAGGTGGTGTCCAAGTTGCAGCCCACCGCTGAACAGCTGAAGGACCTGCTGTTCGCCTGGACGGTGGCCCGCTTCGTCAAGAGCAACGCCATCGTATTCTGCAAGGACGGCATGACCATGGGCGTGGGCGCCGGCCAGATGAGCCGCCTGGATTCGGCCCGCATCGCCTCGATCAAGGCGGGCCACGCCGGTTTGACGCTGCAAGGCACGGCCGTGGCGTCGGACGCTTTCTTCCCGTTCCGAGACGGCCTGGACGTGGTGGTGGACGCCGGTGCCACCAGCGTCATCCACCCGGGTGGCTCGGTGCGTGACGACGAGGTGATCGCCGCAGCCGACGAGCGCGGCATCGCCATGGTGTTCACGGGCACGCGCCACTTCCGGCATTGAGTTGCTGCACGCCGCTGGCGTGAGGCTCACAAAAAAGGCCCCGCAGTGACGGGGCCTTTTTCATGCCATCTCATTCATGCCATCAGGCGCTGCGCCGTGTGCGCCTGGACACGGCACCCAGGCCCAGCATGCCCAGCGCCATGACCACAGCGCCACGTTGCACGCACCACATCATTTTTGTGTTCATCTTCATTCCCTGAGAGTTGCTTGTTTTGAATCTTCATCTGAGTGATGCCGGCCAACCCGCCCACAGCGGGCAAGCCCCACGTTGATGGCGCCGACGCGCCGTGTCACATCCGTGACAAGGGGACCAGTTAGTCTCGGCCAGACTATTCCTCCCCACTCGCCCCATCCGCCCCCCGGTTTCCCATGCGCCCTCTCAGCCGCTGGCTCCCCTCCGTCCGCTCCAGCCTGTTCATCAGCCTGTTGTCTGCCTTGCCCACCCTGAGCGCCCAGGGCCGCACACCCGAGCGCTGGCAATTGGCCTGCGGTGACGAACCCCCACCTCAGCTCACCGGCCGCTACAGCACCGGCGCCACCGGCGACATGCCCCCCATCGACGCCCTGGTGGCCCTGGGCCGGCAGGTCTTCTTTGACAAGGGCTTGTCGGCATCCGGCCAGCAGTCCTGTGCGAGCTGCCACGACCCGGCCCACGACTTTGGCCCGGCCAACGGCCAGCCCGTGCAACGCGGCGGCCCGCAGATGCGCGACACGGGCTTTCGCGCCACACCCAGCCTGCGCTATGTGCACGCGCCACTGAACTTCACCGAGCACCACGTCGACCTGGCCGAGCACCCCAACGAGCCCGGCGGCCCGGCCGGTGGCCGCACCTGGGACGGCCGCGTCAACGACGCCCGCCAGCAGGCCCTCATGCCCCTGCTGGACCCGCACGAGATGGCCAACCG
>CANBQJ010000354.1 GCA_947371645.1 Burkholderiales bacterium
TCGCCAATGATGTCCGACACCCGCTTGACGCTGGTCAGGATCTCGTTCATCGAATTGCCGGCGTCCCTCACCAGGCGCGAGCCCGACTCGACCTTCTCCGACGAGGAGTTGATCAGGGTCTTGATTTCCTTGGCGGCCTGGGCGCTGCGTTGCGCCAGGGTGCGCACCTCGCCGGCCACCACCGCAAAGCCACGGCCTTGCTCACCTGCGCGGGCCGCTTCAACGGCCGCGTTCAGCGCCAGGATGTTGGTCTGGAAGGCGATGCCGTCGATCACGGTGATGATGTCGTTGATCTTGCGGCTGGCGTCGTTGATCTCGGCCATGTTGGAGACGACCTGCGACACGATCTGTTCGCCCTGCTCGGCGGCCGTGGCCGCGCCCGATGCCAGCTGGTTGGCCTGGCGGGCCGAGTCGGCGCTCTGGTTCACCGTGCCGGTCAACTGCTCCATGGAGCTGGCCGTTTGCTGCAGGTTGGACGCGGTCTGCTCGGTGCGGTTGGACAGGTCCTGGTTGCCGGTGGCGATCTCGCTGGAGGCGGTGCTGATCGAATCGGTGGCCTGGCGGATCACGCTGATGGTGTCCCTCAGCTTGTGCTGCATCTGGGTCACGGTGGCGCTCAGCGAATGGCCGTCGCTGCCTGTGCTTTGCAGGTGGAAATCCAGGTCGCCATCGGCGATGCGGGCCACGGCCTCACGCAGGGCCTCAGGCTCGTCACCCAGGTCCTTCCAGACCGAATTCACCACGCGCCAGGACGCCAGGGCCAGCACAGCCAGCGTGGCCAGGCCCGTCAGCACCACCACCCAGAGGCTGGTGTTGATGCCTTGGATCGAGGCGCTTTGTTGCGCGTCGATGTTGTCCTGGCCTTGCTTGATCTGCTCTTGGAGCAGCTTTTGCAGCTTGGCCTGGGCGCCTTGCATCTGGGTCACCAGGTCGCCTGGCGGCTGTTTGCTCAGCAGCGCCCGGGTGGCCCCGATCGCGGCCTTTTGGTAGGCGTCGAAACTGTCGGCCATGTCCTTGCTGATGGCGGTTTTGTCGGCCAGCTTGGCCATGCCTGCCAGCGCCTGCTGCGCACTCGCCACCTGGGCGTCTGTGCCCTTGATGGTTTCGGCATCGCCTTCGGCGGCGGCGGTCTGCAAGATCAGCCGAATGGACTCGGTGCTGCGGTCCACCGCCATGACCTGGGCCATGTACGCCGTGTCCACGACGTGCAGGTGCTCGATCACATGGGACGTTCGCGATCCCACGGCGAAGCTGATCATCACGCCCACGGCGAAGATCGCCGCAGCCGTGAAAGGGAGCATCCAGATTTTGGTTCGGAATTTCATTGTGCCTCCATGGGTGCACCGCACCACGATGGAGCTATCGGCTTTGCGGACGCCGAACTGAAGGCCTTCTGCGCCCGCGACGCTCAAATTCCGTGACGTGGTCGGCGACAATCCGCCCATGTCTTCGACCCCTTCGGCGCCTCGCGCCCGCCGTACCCTGGGCTGGGTGGCCCTCTTGTATTTCTCCGAAGGGCTGCCGCTTGGGCTGTTTTTCGACCTGTTTCCGGTGCACATGAGGCAGGGGGGCGTTTCACCATCCGACATCGGCTTGCTCAGCCTGCTGGGCCTGGCCTGGACGGTGAAGTTCCTGTGGGCGCCCCTGGTGGACGCCGTCCGCCGCCACCGCGCCTGGGTGGCCGCCGCCAACGTGGGCATGGGCCTGGTGCTGGCGGCCCTGGCCCTGCACCCTGAAGCGGTGGCGGCCAACGCCTCCTGGCCCTGGTTCGCGCTGGCCGCCTTCACGGTGCTGTCGGCCACCAACGACATCGCCACCGACGGCTACACCATCGAGCTGCTGCAGCAGGGCCAGCTGGGCCTGGCCAATGGCATCCGCATCGGCTTTTACCGCGTGGGCATGCTGGCCGCCGGTGGCGTGCTGCTCGTGGCCGATGCCCTGGGCGAGCCCGGCCATCCGGCTTGGGGCGCGGCTTACGCGGTGGCCGCTGGCCTGATGCTGTGCAATGCCGTGTCCCTGAGCCTGGCCCCCGCCTTGCCCGAGCGGCCGCGCACCCTGGCCACCGCCCAGGCCGCCGCCGGCGCCAGCCAGCGCGAGTGGGCGGTGCTGCGCCAGCAGCCCATCTGGTTGCTGGCGCTGCTGCTGGTGATGGCGGGCCTGCTGTGGCCGGTGCTGGGGGCCGTGGCCAAATGGTCTCAGGCGCCGTTCTGGTCGCCCGTGCTGGCGGTGAGCAGCGCCTGGTGGTTCAAAGGCGCCATCCCCGTGGGGCTGATGTTCGCAGGGGCCGCGCTGATGGTGCGCGCGGCGCGCCGGCCGCAGGCCAAGGCCCTGGTGGAAGGCCCGGTGGTGGGTGCCTGGGTGGGGCTGCTGGCCCGGCCGGGCATGCTGGCCGTGCTGCTGTTCATCTTGCTGTTCAAACTGGGCGATGCCGCCATGGGCTTCATGGTCAAGCCCTTCTGGGTGGACGCCGGCTTCACGCCCGGCCAGATTGGCCTGGTCAGCGTGAACGTGGGCCTGGGCCTGTCGATCGCGGGTGGCCTGGCGGGCGGCCTGTTCGTGGACCGCAAGGGCATCTACACCGGCCTGTGGGTGTTGGGCCTGGCCCAGGCCCTGTCCAACCTGGGCTATGCCGCCGCGGCCTGGTACGTGCCCCATGCCGCACCCGGCCAGGTGCTGCCTGTCCACCAGGCCATGGTGTACGCCGCCAGCGGGCTGGAGAGTTTCACCAGCGGCCTGGGCACAGGGGCCTTCATGGCCTTCCTGATGGCCATCACGGGCAAGGCGCGCGCCACCACCGAATACGCCATCTTGTCGTCCATCTTCGCGTTTTCCAGGGCGGTGGCCGGCTGGGCCGGTGGCCTGGGCGTGGAGCAGATGGGTTACGCCGTGTTCTTCTTCCTCACCTTCTGGTTATCCTTCCCGGCATACGCCCTGCTGCCCGCCGTGCGCCGCGTGCTGGCCCGCGTCGAGCCTGTTGAACCCTCATCTGCCCCGTCCCCATGAACGCTTCTGGCTTTGCCCACACCTCCTCTGCGCTCAAGATCCGCGCATCGGCCTGCACCCTGGCCCTGTCGATGGCGCTGTCCATCCTGGCCGCGCCGGCCCATGCCCGTGAAGGCGTGGAGGTGGGCAAGAAATCGGTGTTTGCCGGCCTGGTGCCGGCCGAGAAGCTGGAGGCCGCAGCCGACCAGCAATACCTGCAGCTGGCCTCTGATGCCAGACAAAAGGGCGCCCTGGTCGACGACAACAACCCGCAGGTGATCCGCCTGCGCGCCATCGCCTCGCGCATCATCCCGTTCAGCTACGAATGGAACAAGCGCGCCCGCGACTGGAAGTGGCAGGTCGTGCTGCTCGACAGCAAAGAGCTCAA
>CANBQJ010000355.1 GCA_947371645.1 Burkholderiales bacterium
GCCGAAGTTGCCCGAAGGCACCGTGAAGCTGACCTTCTCGGCGTTCGACTTCGTGGCGTAGAAATAGCCTGCAAAGTAATAGACCACCTGGGCCAGCAGACGCGCCCAGTTGATGGAGTTGACGGTGCCGATCTTGTGCGTGCGCTTGAAGTCCAGGTCATTGGACACGGCCTTGACGATGTCCTGGCAGTCGTCGAACACGCCTTCAACGGTGATGTTGTGGATGTTCGGGTCCTGCAGGCTGAACATCTGGGCCTGCTGGAAGGGGCTCATGCGCCCGTGCGGGCTGAGCATGAACACGCGCACACCCTTCTTGCCGCGCATGGCGTATTCGGCCGCGCTGCCGGTGTCGCCCGAGGTGGCGCCCAGGATGTTGAGCTGCTCACCGCGGCGAGCCAGCTCAAACTCGAACAGGTTGCCCAGCAGCTGCATGGCCATGTCCTTGAAGGCCAGCGTGGGGCCATTGGACAAAGCCTGCAGGCACAGACCGGGCTCGATGTGCTTGAGCGGCGTGATCTCGGCAAAGCCGTACACGGCCTGCGTGTAGGTCTTGGCCGTCAGCGCCTTCAGGTCGGCAGCGGGGATGTCGTCGATGTACAGCGACAGGATCTCGAAGGCCAGCTCGGCATAGCTCAGGGCGCGCCACCTGGTCAGCGTGGCGTCGTCGATGTGCGGGTAGCTGACGGGCAGGTACAGGCCGCCATCGGGCGCCAGGCCTTCCAGCAGGATCTCGGAGAAGCCGCGCTGGGTCTGGTCGCCGCGGGTGGAGATGTACTTCATGCCAACTCTTCCTTGCGCAGCTTCACGATCGGGGCCAGCACCGTCGGCAGGGCCTGCATGGCCGCGAGGGCCGCGTTCATGCGGCCTTCCTGCGTGTCGTGGGTCAGAATGATCAGGTCGGTCTGGTTGCCCTCGCCACTGACCTCATCGGCCTCACGCTGGATGACGGCGTCGATGCTGATGCCCTGCTCGGCCAGGATGCCGGTGATCTTGGCCAGCACGCCGGCCTTGTCGGCCACCCGCAGGCGCAGGTAGAACGCCGTGACCACCTGCTCGATGGGCAGGATGGGCGTGGACGCCATCTCGTCAGGCTGGAAGGCCAGGTAAGGCACGCGGGCCTCGGGGGCGGCGTCCAGCAGGCGGGCGATGTCCACCAGGTCGGCCACCACCGCCGAAGCGGTGGGCTCGGCGCCGGCGCCCTTGCCGTAGTACAGCGTGGTGCCCACGGCATCGCCTTGCACCAGCACGGCGTTCATCGCACCTTCCACGTTGGCGATCAGGCGCTTGTGGGGCACCAGGGTCGGGTGGGTGCGCAGCTCGATGCCATTGTCACGGCGGCGGGCAATGCCCAGCAGCTTGATGCGGTAGCCCAGTTGCTCGGCGTAGCGGATGTCGACGGCCGACAGCTTGGTGATGCCTTCCACATGGGCCTTGTCGAACTGCACCGGGATGCCGAAGGCGATGGCGCTGAGCAAAGTGGCCTTGTGCGCCGCATCCACGCCCTCGATGTCGAAGGTCGGATCGGCTTCGGCATAGCCCAGGCGCTGCGCTTCTTTCAGCACCACATCGAAGTCCAGGCCCTTGTCCCGCATCTCCGACAAGATGAAGTTGGTCGTGCCGTTGATGATGCCCGCCACCCACTGGATCTGATTGGCCGTGAGGCCTTCGCGCAGCGCCTTGATGATGGGGATGCCACCGGCCACGGCGGCCTCGAAGGCCACCATCACGCCCTTGGCGCGGGCGGCCGCAAAGATCTCGGTGCCATGCACGGCCAGCAGGGCCTTGTTGGCCGTGACCACGTGCTTGCCGGCGGCGATGGCCTCCAGCACCAGCGCCTTGGCGATGCCATAGCCGCCAATCAGCTCCACCACCACGTCGATGTCGGGGTTGGCGATCACGGCGCGGGCGTCGCTCACCACCTGGGCGGCATCGCCCACCAGCTCGCGGGCGCGGTCGAGGCTCAGGTCGGCCACCATGGTCACTTCGATGGCACGGCCCGCACGGCGGCGGATCTCCGCCTGGTTGCGTCGCAGCACCTCGAAAGTGCCACCACCCACGGTGCCAATGCCCAGCAGGCCCACGCGCACAGGGCGCAAAGCGTTTGAACTCATCTCAGCTCTCTCTCGGCGCGCCGCCTGGTGGGGCGCGGTGTCTTCACAAAGGGGTCAATCAAAAACGGGCGAAAAATCAGGCGTGGCGCTTGCGGTAGCCATCCAGGAAATGCGCAATGCGGCCAATCGCGTCCTTCAGGTCGTCGCTGTTGGGCAAAAAGACCAGCCGGAAGTGGTCCGGGTGCATCCAGTTGAAGCCCGTGCCCTGCACGATCAGCACCTTCTCTTCGGCCAGCAACTCGTAGGCGAACTGCTGGTCATCGGCGATCGGATACAGCTTCGGGTCCAGCTTGGGGAACATGTACAAGGCGCCCTTGGGCTTGACCACGCTCACGCCAGGGATCTGGTTGAGCAGCTCATAGGCCAGGTCGCGCTGCTTGCACAGGCGGCCCGTGGGCGCGACCAGGTCCTTGATGCTCTGGTAGCCGCCCAGCGCCGTCTGGATCGCCAGTTGGCCCGGCGTGTTGGCGCACAGGCGCATCGAGGCCAGCATGTTGAGGCCCTCGATGTAGTCGCGGGCATGGCGCTTCTCGCCTGAAACCACCATCCAGCCGGCGCGGTAACCGCAGGAGCGGTAGTTCTTGCTCAGGCCGTTGAAGGTGAGGAACAGCACGTCTTCGGCCAGCGAGGCCATGGAGGTGTGCACATTGCCGTCGTAGAGCGTCTTGTCGTAGATCTCGTCGGCCAGCACGACAAGCTGGTGCTCGCGTGCCACCTGGATGATCTCTTTGAGCAGGCTCTCGGGGTACAGCGCGCCCGTGGGGTTGTTCGGGTTGATGACCACGATGGCCCGGGTGCGCGGCGTGATCTTGGCGCGGATGTCGGCGACATCGGGGTACCAGTCGGATTGCTCGTCGCACACGTAGTGCACCGGGCGGCCGCCTGAAAGTGCCACGGCTGCGGTGTACAGCGGGTAGTCGGGCGCCGGCAGCAGCACCTCGTCGTCTTCATTGAGCAAGGCGTTGAGCGACATCACGATCAGCTCGGACGCGCCGTTGCCCAGGTAAACGTCGTCGATGGTGACGCCCTTGACGCCCTGCTCCTGGCAGTAGTGCACGATGGACTTGCGGGGCGCAAACAGGCCCTTGCTGTCGGTGTAGCCCGCCGCGCCCGACAGGTTGCGGATCATGTCCTGCACGATCTCATCAGGCGGCTCGATGCCGAACACGGCCAGGTTGCCGATGTTCAGCTTGATGATCTTGTGACCTTCTTCTTCCATCTGCCGCGCCTTTTCCAGCACGGGCCCACGGATGTCGTA
>CANBQJ010000356.1 GCA_947371645.1 Burkholderiales bacterium
TCCGTGGTCACGGTTCAACCCGGCGGCATCCGCTCCGCCTTTGGTGAGTCCGCCGGTGACAAGGTCAGCCTTCAGCCCGACTCGCCCTTCCAGCCTGTGAAGGCCGGCATCATGGACAGGGCCCAGGAGGGGCAGAAGAACGCCATGCCGGCCGAGCAATTTGCAGAGCGGGTGGTCCGGGCACTGATGGCCCCGGACTGCCCAGCCGTGCTTCGGTTTGGCGAGAAGAGCCGCTTGCTGCCTATGCTCAAGCGGGCCTTGCCTGACCGCGTGCTGGATGCCATCCTGAGCCGAAGGTTTCAGTTGGACCAACTGGCCAGACCTTGACGCACCCTTGCAAATCCAAAACCGAGATTCGAGCCGCACCGGGCTTCGCGGAGGCTGACTGGCTTGAGTCAGGAGAGATTCACCGCTGCTCAGCCCCGCTGTGTGAGGTGTTGAACGAGCCCCAGCGAAAAGCGGTGCGTCAGCCCATAGATGCTCAACTGGGGGTTGGCCCCCACACTCGTGGGCAGCACCGAGCCATCGTGGATGGACAGGTTGCCAATCGACCAATGGCGTCCGCGCTGGTCCACCACACCCTGGTCGGGCGTGGCACCCATGGCGCAACCACCCATCACATGGGCCGAGCCCGCGCCCAGGTGGTGCGTGGTATCGCTCAGCGCTTCAATGCCCTGCCGGGCCTCGGCGCGACTGGTGTAAGGCCTGGCCTGTTCGTGCAGGGGCAAGACCTCGCGTGCACCCGATGCAAACTGGATGTCGGCCATCGCCAGCCATGCGCGCTTGAAGCCGGCCTTCACGTGGTCGTTGAGCGGGTAGTGCAACAGGGGCGAGCCGTCCAGGTTGAGGTGCACGCGACCGCCTTGCGACTCGGGCTCGAAGCCATCGCGCATCAGGCCATGCAGCATCTGGGTGTTGGCGTAGCCCTGAAAACGCTGCATCAGCGCTTGCCCCACGCCGCCGAAGAGGATGGACGCCAGACCCGGGTGCAGCGGAATCGCTTCGACCTTGAACCCGAGGCCCGGGTTGAGCCTGGAGCGGGGCACGAAGTCATCGGTGTACACGGTCTGCGGGGCACCGGCCCAGGCCTCCACCTTCTCGTCAAAACGCGCAGCAGAGAACGCCACTGGATGGAGGAAGGTGCGGCGGCCGATCAGGCCAGGCCCATCGGGGGTGTCGGAGCGCATCAGCAGGGCCGGTGAGTTGATGCCCCCCGCCGCCAGCACGTAGTGTCTGGCCTGGATGGTGATGGGTGCGCCCGCCGGGTCGCCCGACAAGGCCACGGGCTGGGCGATCAGGCGCTGCACCTGGCCTTGCGCGTACTCGAAGCGCTCGGCCCGCAGGTTGTGCACCAGCGTCGCGCCGCCCTGTAACGCGGAGGGAATGGTGGTCACCAGCATGGACTGCTTGGCGTTGGTGGGGCAGCCCATGCCGCATGAGCCCAGGTTCCAACAGCCTTTGACGTTGCGCTGGATGCGGTGGGCCTTCAAGCCCGCAGCCTGGATGCCGGCTTCCAGCAAGCTGTTGTTGCGGTTGAGCGGCACGTCCCAGGGTTTGATGTGCAGCCGCTCTTCCACCTGCGCGAAGCTGTCTTGCAAGGCCGCCGAGGTGATGTCCTTCAAGGCCAGCTCGTCCCGCCAGTGGGCCAGCGTGCCGTCGGGGGTGCGGAAGCTGGTGGTGTAGTTCACCACCGTGGAGCCGCCCACGCAACGCCCCTGCAAGATGGAAATGGCACGGTCCATCGACTGGCGAGCGCCGCCCTCCTGGTAAAGGGTGGCATAGGCCTCGGCCTCGTTCTGGCGGAAGTCGGTGCTGGTCTTGAGCGGGCCCTCCTCCACGATCAGCACCTTCAGGCCCGCCTGGGTCAGCATCTCGGCGGTGATGCCGCCGCCTGCGCCAGAGCCGATGACCACGACGTCGCAGTTCAAGGTGCGCGAGGTCAGGGCCCGCGCATCATGGACTTTCCAGCCACTGGCCAGGCCTTGGACAAAGGGATCGGGCAACTTGCTCATGGCGATTCAGACGTCCAGCGGACCCGGGTAAGGCGTGAGGGCTTGCAGGCCACGGTCCGAGAAGACCTGCAGGCAGACCAGGCTGCGCAGCGCCTTGTAGGCGACCAGCGTGGGCAGGTCGGACGACAGGCGCATGCGGTCCAGCGCCTGGGCCACCTCGGCGTCGTTCAACTCAGACCAGGGGCGAGCAACACCCGTCAGGAGGTAGCGCCTGGCCGGGCTGTCGACCGCAGCCAGCAGACCACCCAGCTGAAGCTTCACCAGCTTGGGCAGACCTGCGGCGCCCGCTGCGATGGTGGTCATGGCCTGGCTGAGGATGGCCAGTCGCTGCGGCGAGTTGGCCGCCAGAAAGCCGGCCAGCACCCCGCGCGACATGTGCCCAAGGATGGCTTTGCCCGCAGGGGTCAAGCCCTCGGCATCGGTGCCTCGCAGCACCCAGATGTGGCCCAGGGTGACCAAAGAGCCCGCGGCCACCAGGCCAGCAGACGCACCGGCGGTGCGACGCACCCAGGTTCGTCGATTCATGTTCACGTGCCTCCTGGTGTCAGACCAGGCGATCCAGGTGGAAACGCCCCATCAATATGCGGTCGAGCCACGCCGTGGGCAGCAAGCGCTTCATCAGCGGCAGCGTCGTGCTCTTTTGCCCCAGCCTGATCAGTGCCGGTGGGTGGGGCTGATCCAGCTTGCCCACCAGCTCGCGGGCAAAGCGCTCAGCTGGGGTGGCGCCGGCCTGGCTTTCGTTGGCCCGGGACAGCACGCCATCGCGGATGGCCTGGTAGGGTGAATCCGGCGCCAGGTTGACGTCACCCGCCGCGCGTTCACCGAAGGCAGACTGGATGCCCCCGGGCTGCACCGTCACCACAGCGATGCCCAAGGGGCGCAGCTCCATGCGCAAGGCATCTGACGCGGCATTCAAGGCCGCCTTGCTGGCGCAATAGGCACCGGCGAACGGTGTCGGCATGACACCTGAGACGCTGCTGATGTTCACGATCTTGCCGCTGCGGCGACGGATCATTTCGGGCAGCACGGCGCGGGTCAGCGCCATGGGCGCGAACACGTTGACGTCGAACTGCTTTTGCCACTCGCTGGGCGGCATGTCCAACAGCGGCCCCATGGCGCCATAGCCGGCGTTGTTGACCAGCATGCCCACCCTGCGCCCACTGTCGCGAAGCTCATCCAGGACCCTCTGGATGTCGGACGCCTGTGTGACGTCCAAAGCCAGGGTGTGGATGCCAGCAGCCGCCAGGTCTTGCATGGTGTTCAGGCGCCTGGCGGTGGCGCACACCACATGCCCTTGGGCGTGGAACGCCAAGGCCAGGGCTTTGCCGATGCCGGAGCCACAACCGGT
>CANBQJ010000357.1 GCA_947371645.1 Burkholderiales bacterium
GCACCCAATGCTCCACGGCGCCACCTTCAGTCGGTGGCACCGGCAACATTTCAGGGACCACGAAGACAATCGAGAACATGAGCACCCTTCCAAGGGCAGCTCCGGTGTGGCCACCTTCAACACTGTGTGCGCGGGGCCCTGTGCGTGCAATGAGCCTGCTCAATGGCTGCCGGCGTCATGGCTGCTTTCATCGGGCTGTACACGCACCTGACCACCCCGGAACATGCCCATCGCCACAAACACGCACTCATCGCACAGGATCGTTGTCGTCCTGCGCGTGGGCTGTGGCGTCATGCTGTCGCTCGGGCTCATGGCCGGATCGCTGGCCGATTCTGCCCGGGACCGCACCCACACCACCGTCAGGTTCATCGCGTCCACGGCGGACTTCCCCAACCCGGACCGCGGCTTCTATGGCTGGGGCGGCAGCGATCTCATCTCTGCCTTCGATCTGAACAGCATCCAGGCTGCTTACGGCAAGGGCATGCGCCTCGTCACGGCCACTGTCTTGCTGGACGCCTACCGCGACACCGATCTACCCGATGGCCTGCTCGCCACACTCTCGGCACGCTTGTCGGCCGTACGCGCCGCCGGCATGAAGGTCATCCTGCTCTTTGTCTATGACGCCTCGGACCAGGGCAAGGATGCGTCAGCGGTCTGGATCCAACGGCACCTGCGACAGCTGCAGCCCGTCCTGGCGGCCCATGCCGATGTCATCCCCTACATGCGCGCAGGCTTCATCGGGGCCTGGGGCGAGTGGCATTCTTCGAAGTCTGGCAATTCCTGCGGCTACAACGCAGGCACCACGACGTGCCGCACGGCAGATGCCAACCGGGCCATGGTCCGCGACGCCTTGCTGGCCAACGTACCGGCCACCACGCAGATCAGTTTTCGCTACCCCAGCGACCTTCAACGCTGGTACCCCAAGGCCGATGGGCCGCCACGCGTGGGGGCCCACAACGACTGTTTCCTGGCCGGACCCACCGACACTGGCACCTACACCTCAGGTGCCCAGCGCCCTTTTTTGCATGCGCTCACCCAGCGAGCATCCTTCGGCGGAGAGACCTGCGAGAACGCCGAAGCACCCTTGCGCAAGGCTTGCAGCGACATCCTGCGCGAAGGCCCTCTGTACCACCTGGCCTGGCTCAACAGCAGCTACGCCCCTTCGGTGCTGAGCGCATGGAAACAGGAAGGTTGCTACGACCGGGTGTCTGCCAGCATGGGCTACCGCTTGCAACTGGATGCGCTCATGCACGACACCTCTGCCGTTCGTGGGGCCAGTGCCGCGATGGCGGTGGACCTGCGCAACGTGGGCTGGGCCCGCATGTTCACGCCGCGCAAACTGGTGGTCACCTTGCGGCACAGGGCGTCGGGCGCCACCATCACGGGCGCTGCGGGCGACCTCAGCGTGCTGCCCGCACAGGCCCTGGCCTCTGCGCGCATCACCGTCTCGGTGTCGATCCCGGCGGGCGCGCTGACCGGTGACTACGAAGTCCTGCTGTCCGCGCCAGACACCTTCCCTGCCACGGCCACAGATGCCCGCTTTGCCGTGCGCTTTGCCAACGCTGACAATTCGGCCATGGCCCAATCGTGGGAGCCCTCCACGGCAAGTTTCGAAGCCGGCAGCACGCTGCGGGTCGACTGATCAGGCATTGGCCCTTTGGGACATCCTTGTCAAGGCGGGCCTGTGTGCCACATCGCCAGAATCCAGTTGGTGCTCCAGCCCATAGCGGATCAGCGCGGCCGTGCTGGGCAGCTGCAGCTTTTCCTGGATGCGGCTCTTGTGTGTGCTCACCGTCTTGATCGACAGGTGCAAGGCCAGGGCAATGTCGCCAGCGCGCTGACCGGCCACCAGCCGGCACAGGACATCCAGTTCGCGGTCACTCAGGTCCGCATGGCTGGGCTGATGCAGCCCCCCGCCATGAAGCTGAATCACCACGCTGGCCGCCAGGCTCTCGGACACGTAGACCCCACCGTCCATGACCTTGCGCATGGCCCGCACCAACTCTGCGGGCGTGCTGTCCTTGGTCAGGTAGCCATTGGCGCCTGCCTTGAATGCCCGCAAGGCGTATTGCTCTTCTGCATGCATGCTCAACACCAGCACAGGCAAGGCCGCATGCTGGTGCTTGATGCGGCGGATCAGGTCCAGCCCGCTCATGCCGGGTATCGACAACTCCAGGATGACCAGGTTGCAGCCACTGGTCCGCAGGCAATCCATCGCTTCAAAGCCCGAACTGGCTTCATCCACCTGCCAGTTGGCGGCCACGCCATTGAGGATGTGCTTGAGGCCCTCTCTGACGATGACATGATCGTCCACGATCAAAAGGTGGATGGAAGAGTTGGTACTGGCCCTGCTCATGGTGTGTGGTCCTGTCGTTGTCGTGGTCAAAAAGTTCACAGGCTGTCATGCCGCGCCGGCAGCCCCATCCGGTGGGCCTGGCTTGCCAGCCCTGGCCATGACCGTGCGGCATGCATCACGGCATCCAGGTTCACGTCCACCAGGTCGACAGGTCTTTGCCCATGCAAGGTGGCATTGGGTGAGGCGAACCAGGCCGCCACGCCCCAGCCAGAAGGCAGCGAGGGCAACGCCGCCCTGACCTGCTGTGGACCCGTCTTGATCGACAGGTCGCCTGCATTGAACTGAAACATGGGGATCCACAGGCTGCCTCGCCAGGGAAAGCCGAACACCTGGTCGCTGTGGACGAGTTGGGCCAAACTGCTGGCGTCGCCATCTGGGCGGTCGTCCAGCAAATGGCACACGATGGAGCCTGGCGCCGTCCCGCCGCTGGCTCGAAAGGCCGACAGCATGGCGATGAAGCCCTGACCAGAGGAGCCATCCTCAATGGCCAGCACCGGCGATTTCGGCAACAGTGGCGCTCCGTCTGGCTGGGCAGCGCCTGGCCTGAAGCTCGGTCGCGTTCGGTGGAGACCGAGGGTTGAACCTGACTGGACCGTGCTCATGTGAATCCCCTCTCAGACCATTGCAGACATGCGGGTGTGTCTCGATGTCTGACCTGAGCGTGCGCGTTGTCACGAACCGGGTCTGTGCGTTGTCGCACGCTTGATGTCGGGCTGCCACAGGCGCGGCGCAGCCTTGGGGGTCACTGCGATGCCATCGACGCCGCCAAGACCTGCCGGGCCAGCACCAAAGCGCCGGCTTCGGTCAAATGGCCGTAGTCGAAAGCCGTCAGCGAGGCGTCGCCAGCAAATGGCAAGGATGCCCGGCATGTTCCCGCGTCACAAAACACATCCAGGGCCGACACGAACGTGGCACCTGCCGACTCCACGTCCATTTTCATCGCCAGGTCAAACGCCTTCATCTTGGGATGGCCGTGATTCTGGAGATGGAAGTCGGT
>CANBQJ010000358.1 GCA_947371645.1 Burkholderiales bacterium
GGCACCGGCCTGCAAACCTGGGTGGGTGTGCTCAACTTCACCTTCCTGGAGTTCTACTGCTTCGTCATCCTGGGCGTGCAGTTTCGCTACGCGCTGGGATCGGGCCTGGCCATCCTGGCTGTCTTCGAGTACGCGCTGGGCTTGCACGCCGGCCTGTCGCCCCAGCAGGCGGCCTATTGGTCCTATCACGTGGTCACGGTCTTCATCCTCGCGGCCGCCATCGGCTGGTGGCGCGAGCACCTGCTGCGCAAAGAGTACCTGGCGCGGGTCTCGCTGGACGACTCGCGCATCGCGGCCGAGCAGCGGGCGCGGCAACTGGCGCATTACGACGAGGTCACGGGCCTGCCCAACCGCCGCCTGTTCGCCGAGCTGGCCGCGCCGGCCCTCGAGCGTGCGCGCCACCGCGGCGTGGGTTGCGTGGTGCTGCATGCCGAGATCGACCGCCTGGGCGGCGTCAACGATGTCTACGGCCGTGGCCAGGTCGACGCGGTGCTCAGCGGCATCGCGCAGCGTTTGCGTGCGTGCACCCGCGGCGGCGACGCCGCCAACGTCAACCTGGAGGCCGAAGCGCCAGGGCTGGTGGCAAGGCTGGGCGACAACGCCTTCTCGATCCTCCTGGTCGACCTCGACAGCCAGGAGCGTGCATCCCTGCTCGCGCAGCGCCTGCTCACGGCCGTGTCGCAGCCCATCGTCATCGACGCCCAGCAGCTGATGTTGACGGCGAGCATCGGCATCGCCACCTTCCCGGCCGATGCCCAGGACCTGGTGGGGCTGACACGCCGTGCTGAGCAAGCGGCCCACGCCGCCTTGGATGCGGGTGGCGCCCAGCACAGGTTCTTCGACGAGGCGCTCAACGCCCAGGCCCGTGACCGCGTCGTGCTCGAAAACGAACTGCGCCAGGCCATCCAGGGCAGGCAGCTGTGCCTGCACTACCAGCCCAAGGTCGACGCGCGCAACGGCCTGATCGTCGGCGTCGAAGCGCTGGTCCGCTGGCAGCACCCCCAACGTGGGTTGATGCCGCCAGGTCAGTTCATCCCCCTTGCCGAGGCATGCGGCCTGATCCTCCCCTTGACGGATTGGGTGCTGAGCACGGCTTGCCACGTCCTGCGCCGATGGTCGGACCAGGGCCTGCCCGAGCTGCCCTTGTCGATCAACCTGGCGGCTTCGAGCCTGGCCGATACCCGGCTGCTGGAGCAGTTGGACGGCTTGATGCAGCACCATCGCCTGAACCCGGCCAGCCTGATGCTCGAGCTGACGGAGAGCATGCTGATGCGCGACGTGGACTCGGCGATCGAGGTGTTGGGCTGTCTGCGCGACAGGGGCTTCGGCCTGTCGCTGGACGACTTCGGCACCGGCTACTCGTCGCTGAGCTACCTCAAGCGCCTGCCGATGAGCGAACTCAAGATCGACCGCGCTTTCGTCGCTGACGTGACCCTTGGGGGCCGGGACAGCGCCATCGCGGCGGCGGTCATCACCCTGGGCCGCGAGCTGGGTCTGCAGGTGGTGGCCGAAGGCGTGGAGACCATCGAGCAGTCGGCGTTCCTGCTCGGCCGCGGCTGCACGCTGCAGCAGGGCTATCTGTTCTCCAGGCCGGTGTCGCAGGATGCGTTCGAACAGATGCTCAAGCTGGGGCGCTGCCCGCCTGCGGCAGGGTCGCCAGGTCGATGACGAAGCGGTACTTCACGTCGCTCTTGAGCATGCGCTCGTAAGCGGTGTTGATGTCCTTCATCGCGATCATCTCGATGTCGGAGACGATGCCGTGTTCCGCGCAGAAATCGAGCATCTCCTGGGTCTCGGAGATGCCGCCAATCAGCGAGCCGCCCAGTCGACGACGTTTGAAGATCAGACCGAACACATTGGGTGCCGGGTGGGCATGTTCGGGGGCGCCCACCAGCGTCATCGTGCAGTCGCGCTTGAGCAGGGCGATGAAGGGGTCCAGGTTGTGCTGGGCCGCGACGGTGTTGAGGATGAAATCGAAGGAATTCTGGTGTGCGGCCATGGCCGCAGGATCCGTGGAGATCACGACCTCGGCGGCCCCCAGGCGCCTGGCATCGTCGACCTTGCCGGGCGATGTGGTGAAGAGCACCACATGTGCGCCCATCGCCGCGGCGATCTTCACGGCCAGGTGACCCAGTCCCCCCAGACCGACGATGCCCACCTTCTGGCCCTTGTGCACGCCCCATTGCCGCAGCGGTGAATAGGTGGTGATGCCGGCGCAGAGCAGTGGCGCCACGGCGGCCATGTCTTTCTCGGCATGGCCTATTTTCAACACGAACTTCTGCTTCACGACGATGCGGCTGGCATAGCCGCCGTACGTGTTCTCGCCACCGAAGACCGGACCGTTGTAGGTGCCGGTGAAGCCGCTCTCGCAGTACTGCTCCAGCCCTTCACCGCACGACGCACAGTGTAGGCAGCTGTCGACCATGCAGCCCACGCCGGCGAGGTCGCCCAGTTTGAACTTGCTGACTTTGGCGCCCACGGCCGTCACGCGGCCGACGATCTCATGCCCGGGCACACTGGGGTAAATGGTGTTCTTCCACTCGTTGCGCGCCGTGTGCAAGTCCGAGTGGCAGACCCCACAGTAGAGGATGTCAATCTGAACATCGTCGGGCCCGGGCTCGCGGCGTTGGATGCTGAAGGGCGCCAGCGCGCTGGTGGCGCTCTGGGCGGCGTAGGCAAGTGTGTTGTTCATCGAAGGGGCTCCTTGTTCGGAGTCGCGGGAGCGACAGGGTTCAGGGCATGCTCATCGGTGGTCGCTCGGCGGGAGAACCTGAGAGAAAGCAACCAGCCACGGTCCCACATTAAGCGCGACTCAGCGAAGGTTGGCAACTGGCCGGGCCGAGTCAAAGCGGGCTTCAAATTGCTCGCCGCAAACCGGCTATCCAGTGGACGCCAAAGAAAGAACTTTCGAGCCGATGGCAGGCCCTCTTGGCTGCTCCGATGACAGGCAGTTGCCACTGCATGGCCGCCACTGGACCAGCATCAGACGCAGAAGACGCGACCCGCGTGCGCTGACGCACAGCCAAACGCTGCCCGGGCTGCGAGGCTCCAGCAGCACAAGATGTGCTGCAACTGGAGCGCCCTTCATGTCCAACACCACGTCCAACCCCATCCAAGACGCAGCCTGAACGCCTGCAATGCATGCGCTGCCACATGCCTGCAATGCGCCACAGCTTGCCTCCAGGAGGCCAACCCCAAACCCATGGCGCGCTGCATCGCGCTGGACCTGGAATGCGCGGACCTCTGCCGGCTTGCTGCTGCCGCCATGGCCCATTGAGTTGCGGCAGAACCAAGCACCGCCAAAGGCTTGCCCGCATCCGGCTCAGTTCGACGGCGGGTAGCGCCGGAT
>CANBQJ010000359.1 GCA_947371645.1 Burkholderiales bacterium
TGCTCGGGTGTGGTGATCTGCACCATCTCCACCTTGTCGAACTGGTGCTGGCGGATCATGCCGCGCGTGTCGCGGCCGGCGCTGCCCGCCTCGGAGCGGAAGCAGGGCGTGTGGCCTGTGAGCCTGATGGGCAACTGCTCCAGCGGCACGATGCTGTCGGCCACGGTGTTGGTCAGCGTCACCTCGGAGGTGGGGATCAGGTACCACTTGCTGTCCGAGGCCTCGCCATCGCCCGAGGTGACGTGGAAGAGGTCTTGCTCGAACTTGGGCAACTGGCCGGTGCCCAGCAGCGCCTTGGCCTGCACCAGGTAGGGCGTGTAGCACTCGGTGTAGCCGTGCTCTTGCGTCTGGGTGTCCAGCATGAAGGCGGCCAGGGCGCGGTGCAGGCGGGCGATGTGGCCGCGCATGAAGGTGAAGCGCGAGCCCGACAGCTTGGCACCGGTCTCGAAGTCCAGGCCCAGCTTCTCGCCCAGGTCCACGTGGTCGCGCACCGTGAAGGCATAGGACTGCGGCGTGCCCCAGCGGCGCACCTCCACGTTGCCGCTTTCGTCTTGGCCTTCCGGCACGCCGTCTTGCGGCAGGTTGGGCACCTGCATGAGCATGGCTTGCAGTTCTACCTGGATGACTTCCAGGCGCTCGGCGCTGGCCTTGAGCTCGTCACCGATGCCGGCCACCTGGGCCATCACGGCCGACGTGTCTTCGCCCTTGCCCTTGAGCGCACCGATCTGCTTGGACAGGCTGTTGCGCTGGCTCTGCAGCTCTTCGGTGCGCATCTGCAGGGTCTTGCGCTCGCCTTCGAGCTCCAGGAAGCGGGCCACGTCCAGGAAGGGCTGGGGCGACTTGCGCTTGCTCAGGCGGGCGATGGTGGCGTCGAGGTCTTTGCGCAGCAGGGCGATGTCGAGCATGGTGGCGGTTTCGTTCTATGGAATGGATGTAGATGCGGGGCGCGCGCTTCAACCGGCGCTGCGCTCGGTGGGCAGTGGGCGGTCCAGGCCCGTGCCGCCCAGGCCCTTGGGCAGCGGGAAGCGCACGTGCTCTTCCACGCCCTGCATGCGCCGCACGGACACGGCGCCCAGGTCACGCAGGCGGGCGATCACGCGCTGCACCAGCACGTCGGGCGCAGAGGCGCCGGCGGTCAGGCCCACGCGCGGCCGGTGGTCAAACCACTCGGTCTGCAGGTCTTCGGGGCAATCGACCATGTAGGCCGGCGTGCCCAGGCGTTCGGCCAGTTCGCGCAGGCGGTTGCTGTTGGAGCTGGTGGGGCTCCCCACCACCACCACCACGTCCACCTGCGGGGCCATGATCTTGATGGCGTCCTGGCGGTTCTGCGTGGCGTAGCAGATGTCTTGCTGCTTGGGCTCGCGCACCAGCGGGAAGCGCCGCTTGATGGCGGCCTGGATGGCGGCGGCATCGTCCACGCTCAGGGTGGTCTGGGTGACCACGGCCAGGCGGGAGGGGTCGGTGACCTGCACACGCAGCACGTCGTCTTCGTCTTCGACCAGGTAGATGCCGTCGGACAACTGCCCCATGGTGCCTTCGACCTCGGGGTGGCCCTTGTGGCCGATCATGATGAACTCGTAGCCCTCGCGGCGCAGCTTGGCCACCTCGATGTGCACCTTGGTGACCAGCGGACACGTGGCGTCGAAGACCTTGAAGCCGCGTTCATCGGCCTCGCGGCGCACGTCCTGGCTGACGCCGTGGGCGCTGAAGATCAGGGTGGCGCCGGGCGGCACGTCGGCCAGCTCTTCGATGAAGATGGCGCCCTTGGCCTTGAGGTCATTGACCACATAGGTGTTGTGCACGATCTCGTGGCGCACGTAGATGGGCGCGCCGAACTGGGCCAGCGCGCGCTCCACGATCTCGATGGCGCGGTCCACGCCAGCACAAAAGCCACGGGGCTCGGCCAGCAGCACGTCGTGCACGCGTTGGTCGTTGTTGCTCACCTCAGAGCACCCCGATGAGTTGCACTTCAAAGCTCACGGGCTGGCCGGCCAGCGGGTGGTTGAAGTCGAACAAGGCCCATTCGCCTGCCGGGTCCAGCTCGCGCAGCACGCC
Organism: Burkholderiales bacterium; assembly: GCA_947371645.1. Next base: position 2,056 of record CANBQJ010000359.1, read on the forward strand.
CGCAAAGCCGCCCTGGCCATCGGGCGTGGGGAACTGCACCACGTCGCCCACATTCCAGGTCTCATCAGGGTCACCCAGTTCGCGCATGAGCTTCATGGCCACGCGCTGCTGCATCTCGGGGCTGCGCGGACCAAAGGCCTCACCCGGCTCCAGCTGCAAGGTGGTGCGCGTGCCCTCGGCCAGGCCGATCAGGCGGGCTTCCAACGCTGGCGACATCTCCCCCGAGCCCACCGAGAGCGTGGCGGGCTTGTCGTTGAAGGTGTTGACCAGGTCAGCGCCGTCCGGGCCGGCCAGTCGGTAATGCAGGGTCAGGAAGGAGCCGTGGGTGACGGTGGCGGGCGCATCGCTCATGAGGGGGGGCCACCCATCGGGAGGATGGGCGGCAGCAAAGGGAGAAACCACAATTTTAGGTTTGAGAACACCAAATCAGGGAATGCATTCATGAAAGACTTGCCGGCCGCCTTGCGGCCCCGGGAAAAGCTGCTGAGCCTGGGGCCCGCCGCCCTGGCCGACGCCGAGCTGCTGGCCCTGTTGTTGCGCACCGGCATGAAGGGACTGGGTGTGCTGCAAATGGCCGAGCAGATGCTCAACCAGCTGGGTGGCATCTCCGGGCTGCTGCAGGCGCCGCCCGCCCAATTGCGCCAGGTGAAAGGCCTGGGGCCGGCCAAGCGCGCCGAGCTGCTGGCCGTGATGGAGATGGCCCGGCGCGGCCTGCGCGGCGAGTTGCGCACCCAGCCGGTGTTCAGCTCGCCGCAGCTGGTGAAAGACTACGTGCAGATGCGCCTGGGTGCGCTGCCCCACGAGGTCTTCGCCGTGCTGTTCCTGGATGCACAGCACCGGCTCATCGTCTGCGAGGAGCTGTTTCGCGGCACGCTGACGCAAACCAGCGTCTACCCCAGAGAGGTGGTGAAGCGCAGCCTGGAGCTCAACGCCGCCAGCGTCATCCTGGCGCACAACCACCCATCCGGCACGCTGGAGCCCTCGCGTGCAGACGAATTGCTCACGCAAACCCTGCGCAGCAGCCTGCAGCTGATCGATGTCCGTGTACTGGATCACCTGGTGGTCGGGCACACCGGGGCCATGTCGTTTGCGGAGCGCGGATTGCTCTGATTCTTGATGTAGGCTCAGGGCTGTGAGTCCGCCCAAGAAGCCTCCCCCCTCGGTCACGCTGCGAGATTTTGGTGATCTCA
>CANBQJ010000360.1 GCA_947371645.1 Burkholderiales bacterium
GTGCGACCGCGCATGAAGGCCAGCGGTGCCACCTCGATGAGGCCCTTCTCGAAGGCCTTGGTCACGCGGTCGAAGCCCATCAGGTCATACAGGGCGTCATACAGCGGGCGCAGGTAAGGGTCCACCTTCTGCGACAGGTCGCCAGGCAGGAAGCCCAGGCGCTCACCCGCTTCCACCGCCGGGCGCGTCAGCACGATGCGCTGCACGGCGCTGCGCTCCAGGGCATCGACCGCGCAGGCCACGGCCAGGAAGGTCTTGCCGGTGCCGGCCGGGCCGATGCCGAAGCTCAGGTCGTGGGCCATGATCTGGCGCAGGTACTTCACCTGGTTGGGCGTGCGGCCCTGCAGGTCGGCGCGGCGGGTGTGCAGGGTGGGGCCTTCATGGGGAGCGCCGCCGTCGCCCGCCAGGGCCGGGTCTGCGGCCTGCCCGGCCGGCGAGCGCTGCGCCGCCACCGAGGCCAGGGCCAGCTGCACCAGCTCGGCCGAAATCGGCTTGTCGCTGCGGGCGTACAGGCCGTCCAGCAGCTCGGCCACCTGCTGCGGCACGCCGCGCGCACCCTCGATGCGGAACTGCTCGCCCCGGCGCGCGATGGTCACGCCCATGGCGGCTTCAATGGTGCGCAGGTGGCCGTCCAGCGGGCCGCACAGCTGCGCCAGTCGGGTGTTGTCCAGGGGTGAAAAGCTGTGGCGCAGTTGCATGGAGGCCCAAGGCGTGAGGAAAAGCCTGCAAATTGTCGCCTGCCTGAGGCTTCACCATGTGACATCTCTTGCGACAATGGCCCGCAGGTGCCGCCCGGATCTCGGGGTGCGCACGGCCATTGAGGGAGCGGGCATCGATCATGGAGTGGGGCGTGGGGCGAGCCGGTTCGGCCGGCAGAGACAGAGATTCCGGCGCGGGTGGCAGTTTCGCGGGTGGCGACGCGCCGGGCCGCGAGCCCCTCAAACGCTCCACCTGGTGGTGGATCGGCCTCTCCGGCCTGGCCCTGGCCCTGGTGGTGGCCCTGCTGATGGTGGCCCTCAACCGCGAGACCACCAAGCTGGGCCGTGGCGTGGACCCGGTCACCCGCCTGGCCGTGGTGCCCGAAGTGCAGGCCCTGGCCCAGGCCTGGGCGGTCGAGGCCGATGGCCCGGCCTACCCGGTTGACCAGGCCGCCCGTCAGGTGAAACTGCCTGATGAGTGGGCCCTCACCCATCCCGGGCGGCACGGCGCCATCTGGTACCGCATGCGCGTCACCGCGCCGCCAGACCTGCGTCCCGACCAGATCCTGGCCGTGCACATCGAACGCGCCTGCTCCAACGTCGAGGTGCAGTTCAACGGCCAGGTGCTCTATCGCGGCGGGCGCATGACCGAGCCCTACGCCCGCAACTGCTACCGCTCCCACGTCATCCCCTTGCCGGCCGTGCTGGTCAAGCCGGGCGACAACCTGCTGGACATGAAGGTGGTGGGCTACCCCATCGGCCAGGTCACGGCCCGCCAGCGCGCGGCCACCCTGGGGTCGGTGAGCGTGGGGCCGCTGCAGGACATCCGCCAGATCCATGAAGACCAGACCTTCTGGTCCAGCACGGTGTCTCAGGTGCTGGCCGGCATCCTGGCGGTGCTGGGCCTGTTTGCGCTGGGCATGGCCTTCGTGCGCCGCCTGGGCTATTTGCTGCATTTTGGCCTGTTGACCCTGGGCTGGGCCGTGCTGTCGGGCCGGGTCTGGCTGACGGACCTGCCGCTGGCCAACGCCGCCGTGGAGGTGGTGATCGCGATGATGTTCGCGCCGCTCACGGCCTTTGCCATCAAGTTCCTGCTGGGTTACGCCGGCGCCAGCCTGCGGCGCTACCTGCCGCCGCAGAAAGAGCGCTGGATCGACATCACCCTGTGGGCCCAGTGCCTGCTGATGCCCTTGAGCCTCATGGTGCTGGGCAGCGACCTGGTCTTCCTGGGTGCGCGCGCCTGGTACGTGCTGTTTGCCTTCGAGATCTTCGCCGCCGTCGGCCTCTTCCTGTGGCTCTCGGGCCAGGAGCGCCGCCCCGAGTTCTGGCTGATGTCGGGCGCCTTGGGCGTGGTCACCGCGGTGCTGGGCATCGAGCTGGGCTACCAGGCCGGCTGGTTGCGCCTGTGGGGCATGCACATCACCCACCTGGTGATGCCCTTGCTCTATGCGGCCGTGGCCGTGCGACTCATCCAGGTCTACGCCCAGGCCCTGCAGACGGCCGAAGGTGCGCGCAAGCAGCTGGAGCGCCGCGTGCAGGAGATCTCGGCCGAGATCGAGCGCAACTTCAACCAGATCGCCGAACTGCGCGTCGAGCAGATCGCCGAAAAGGAGCGCAAGCGCATCGCGTCTGACCTGCACGACGACCTGGGCGCCAAGTTGCTCACCATCGTGCACACGTCCGACAACGACCGCATCTCCACGCTGGCGCGCGAGGCACTGGAAGAGATGCGCCTGAGCGTGCGCGGCCTCACCGGGCGGCCCATGGTGCTGTCCGACGCCCTGGCCGACTGGCGCGCCGAGGTGGTGTCCCGCCTGGGCCAGGCCGGCATCGAGTGCGAATGGCGCAACCCCAACGACATCATCGAAGAGCCACTGTCGTCGCGCACCTATGTGCAGACCACCCGCATCATCCGCGAGGCGGTGAGCAACATCATCAAGCACAGTGGCGCGTCACACGTGATCATTGCGGTCGAAGTGCACTTGGAACACCATGACTTCGTCGTCGTGATCCAGGACAATGGCAAAGGCATCCCGCTGGAAATGGACGGTCGCCTGGACCGTGGCCACGGCATGACCAGCATGAAACACCGCGCCAAACAATTGAGCGGGCAGTGCCTGGTTGAATCGGGGCCGGGCTTTGGCACCGTCATCCGCCTGACCCTGCCTCTGGAAATCGCCACCATGCAACAAGCGCTGCGCCCCGGACTCCCTGCAGGGGCGAGCGCTGCTAGCATGCAAGGTGGCGCCCGTGGTCGCTGAAGCGGTTCGTTTCAGCCCCTGTCGCATCTGAACCTGTCGTGAGGCCCTGACATGAAGCAAATCCTCCTCCTTGAAGACCTGCCCGAGATCCGCGCCTGGCTCAAGACCCTGGCGCTGCAAGTCTTCCCCGGGGCGCAGATCAGCGAGAGCTCGCGCATCCACGACGCGCTGGAGCTGGTCAACGCCGTGCGCTTTGACGTGGCCCTGGTCGATTTGGGCCTGCCCGACGGTTCCGGTGTCGAAGTGGTGCAGGCCCTGCGCGAGAA
>CANBQJ010000361.1 GCA_947371645.1 Burkholderiales bacterium
GTGAGGATGCTCACCGCCTGCATAGACCTTCAGCTTTTTGATCATGGCGTAACCGAGCGGGCCCTTGGGCAGCATGCCCTTGACAGCCTTTTCGATGGCGCGGCCAGGGTGCTTGGCTTGCATGTCCTTGAAATTCGTGGCGTAGATGCCGCCAGGAAAACCAGAGTGACGGTAGTACATCTTGTCAGTGGCCTTGGTGCCAGTGACGCGAATCTTGTCGGCGTTGACGATGACGATGAAATCGCCGGTGTCCACGTGAGGCGTGTAAATGGCCTTGTGCTTGCCGCGCAGACGGAGAGCGACTTCGCTGGCCACTCGTCCGAGCACCTTGTCGGTGGCGTCGATCACAAACCACTCGTGCTTCACTTCGGCCGGCTTGGCGCTGAAGGTCTTCATGAGAATTTCCTAATGGTGAACTGGTTGACTGCCGCCCTTGGCGCCACTTCTTGAATTGGTGGCCTCGCAAGCAACGGGCTGAATCTGGCTTGTTCGCGCCTCAAAATACCGGCACGCCATGGATCAGATGGCCCACACTGCCCTTGTGCCCCCAGGCTTGAGGGCAATGACAGTGCTCCCGGCAACCATGTCGGGAACCCAAGAGTTTAGCCTGAAACGGGATGCGTGGGCAAGTGCGGTGACGGCAAGGGGCTTTTCGTGACAAGGTTGACCTGCCACATGATTTCAAGGCCCCAGGCACGCCAGAACGCTTGCGCCTGACCTGAGCAAGAACTAAGCTCACCGGCATTGGTATTAACCCTAGACATCACCAGACAAGCCGTTTCGGGCATGCTCCGCGTCGGACACCATCCAACCGGAAGCTCGTCGCCCGCCATCCCGGGTGGCGAAGCGCCCAGCATGCGCCCACAAAGCGCCGAGAAAGCGCCGACATGACACGCTCACCGCACCACGATCACCCACGCCCACGCGACAAGTTCGGGCTGCCTGTGTCCTCCGCAGGCGCCGACCAGTTGTCGCCCGCAGCGGCCACGCAACTGGGCGATGGCTGGGTCCCCGTGCGCGACCTGCACGCGCGTCACCGCTCCCGCATCGTCGATCACCTCCTTCAGCTGGACGACGCCGACCGCTATCTGCGCTTTGGCGCCACCACGTCTGCAGAGCAGGTGCGGCGCTACGTGGCGTCCATCGACTTCCACCGTGATGAGGTCTTTGGCGTGTTCAACCGCAAGCTGCAACTGGTGGCCGTGGCGCACCTGGCCGCCCTGCCCGTTCACGGCCCGGGCGCCCGCCGCGCCATGGAGTTCGGGGTGTCCGTGCTGCCGGCTGGCCGCGGCAAGGGTCTGGGCATGCGCCTGTTCAAACACGCCATGGTGCACGCGCGCAACCAGCACGCCAGCCACATGATGATCCACGCGCTCACGGAGAACGCACCCATGCTGCGGATCGCATCCAAGGCCGGCGCGGTCATCGAGCGCGATGGCCGCGATGCCGAAGCCTGGCTCAAGCTGCCCCCCGACACGGTGGGGTCGCACATCGACAGTTCGCTGCAGTCGCTGGCGGCTGAGGCGCTGTACCGCATGAAGTACCGGGTGCTGCACGTCAGCGCCTGGCTGCGGGGCCTGGCCGGATCGGCCTGATCGGGGCCCCGTGCGCGGCTTGCGTTCGCCCCTCTTTCACCTGACGAAAGCCCCTTCCCCCTCGCAGGGGATTGTTTTCACGACATTTGTTCGTAATATCCCCGATGTGGCGTTGGCTGAAGAGGCCTAGGCAGTGTTCATCCACGCACGACAGCCTCCGCAACGCACTTCATGCTTGGGGGGTTCATGGCTTCAGGGCCGTTGCATTGGGTATTGCTGTTGTCGGCCTTGGTGCTGGGCGGTGTGCTGGGCGCCTGGTGGCAAGTCCAGCGCCAGAAGGCCCTGCGCCGCAACTGGCCGCGCGCCTGGAACCTGACCGGCCGCCCGGTGTTCTCCGCCCACGAGCGCGCGCTCTACCGCGAACTGCGCCTGGCCCTGCCCCAGCACGTGATCTTGTCCAAGGTGGGCCTGCTGCGCTTTTGCCAGTCGGCCAGCGACGCCGACGCCCGCGCCTGGTACGAACGCCTGCAGGCGCTGAACGTCTCGTTTGCCGTGTGCACGCCCCAAGGCCTGGTGGTGTCGGTGGTGGACGTGGCGCCGCACAACGAGCGCAAAGGCAGCCGCAGCCAGAAGATGAAGGAAGCCGCGCTGCTGGCGTGCAGGGTGCGCTATGTGCGTTGCCTGCCGGGCCAGTGGCCTCAGCCGGGCCTGATGGCCGCCTGGGTGCTGGGGCAAAGTGGTGCATCGACTGCCGCCCCCGCGCTGGGCCACATCGAACAAGCCGACCCACTGCACGACGCTGGGCACGAACTGGCCCGCAAGCTCAAAGAGCGCCGGGCGGAGCGGGCCGTGCGCTGGGCAGAATCCAGCTTCTCACAAGACTCGTTCTTTGCGCCCGACAGCCGGTATGACGACGCCACGGTGGCCGAGGCTGGCCCGGGCACCCATGCACCGGGCGCCCAGGGCCTCGGCCGCGAAGGCGGCCTGCCCCTGCGATCGGCCCGCGCTTCGGGCTGATCGACACACACCCCTCACAGCGTCACACTGCGGCCGTCACCAGCAGGCTGTTGATGCGCCGCACGTACGCGGCCGGGTCTTCCAGCTGTCCGCCCTCGGCCAACAGCGCCTGATCAAAGAGGATGTGGGCCAGGTCGTCGAAGTGCTCGCTGGCTTCCAGCTTCTTGACCAGCGCGTGATCGGGGTTGATCTCGAGCGTGGGCTTGGCTTCTGGCGCCGCCTGGCCGGCCTGCTTGAGCAGGCGCGCCAGGTGACCGGAAACATCGCCCTCACCCACCACCAGGCAGGCCGGGGAATCGACGAGGCGGGTGGTGATGCGCACGGCGCTGACGCGCTCACCCAGAGCGGCCTGCAGGCGATCCAGCAAGGGCTTGAGGCTCTCTGATGCCGCTTCGGCCTTTTGCTTCTCGGCCTCGTCCTGCAACTTGCCCAGGTCGACGGCGCCCTTGGCCACGCTTTGCAGGGGCTTGCCTTCGAACTCGAAGAGGTGGGAGAGCAGCCACTCGTCGACACGGTCGGTCAGCAGCAGCACCTCGATGCCCTTCTTCTTGAAGATCTCCAGCTGAGGGCTGTTTTTGGCGGCGGCCAGGGTGTCGCCGGTGACCACATAGATCGTGTCCTGGCCTTCCTTCATGCGGCCCACGTAGTCGGCCAGCGAGGT
>CANBQJ010000362.1 GCA_947371645.1 Burkholderiales bacterium
CTGGGTAATGTTGGGTGTCAGCCTGTTTGCCCGGGCAAAAAAAATGGCCCCGAAGGGCCGTTGGTGGTGCGCGCGCCCCGTCAGCGGGGCAGGCCACGCAAGGGCCGGAGCAAGTCGCTCAGGCCGTTGTGGTCGATTTCGTGCATCAGCGCCAGCAGGCGGCCGATCTCTCCTTTGGGGAAGCCTTCGCGCGCAAACCAGTTGAGGTAGTTGCCCGGCAGGTCGGCCAGCAGCACGCCCTGGTGCTTGCCAAAGGGCATGGTCATGGTGACCAGTTTGAGCAGGTCTTCAGGCTTCATGCGGGCAGACCTTCCGGGGTGAGCCGGTCTGTGGACATGGCCCGCCAGACGATGCCGAACAGGGCATCGAACTGTTCCAGCAGGGGGCGCTTTTCGCCGCGCACGGCATGCATCAGCATCACCCGCCCCAGGATGCCCATGAACACGTCCAGCAGCACCTTCGGGGGCACGGCATTGTTGAGCACGCCACGGGCCTGGCCGTCGACCAGCACGCCGCGGAAGGCGCCCATCAGCTTGGGGCTCTCGTAGATGCTGATCTTGCTGTGGCGTGACACGGGCACCGCGGTGAACAGCAGCAGGATCACGGCAGGGTGACGGTCCATGTAGTCCAGCGTGACCCAGCAGGTCTTGCGCAGGCGTTCGCGCGCGTCGTCGATGCCTTGCAGGTGGTCGATCATGCGTTCGGCCAGGCGGCCCAGCACCACGTCCAGCACGGCGTAGACCAGCGCCTCCTTGCTGCCGAAGTACTTGTAGATGGTCTGCAGGGACACGTTGGCCGCCTTGGCCACGTCCAGCAGGCTCACGTCGTGGAAGTCCTGTTGAGAAAACAGATCGAGCACCGCCTTTTCGATGCGCTTGAGGGTGTCCGGGCGCATGTGGGCCAGGAGGGCCTGTTGATCGGCGGGTGGATCGCCGGGCGGGTGGCTGGAAGGGGCGGTGGGCACGGGGCTGCTCATGCGCGGATGTTACCCATGTGCGGCGCTCTGGCGCTCAGGCCAGCACCAGTGCCTGAGACAGGTGGGTGAAGACCGTGGACACCCGCAGCAGGTGGCGAGACTCGGGGTGGGTGAGCAGCCAGAGGTCGGTCTGCGCCTCGTCCAGAGGCCCGGTCAGGGCGCGCAACTGCGTGTGTCCCTCGGCCAGGAACATGGGCAGCAAGCCCACACCCAGGCCTTGCGCGACCAGGCCCATCACGCCCAGGATGCTGCTCACCCGATAGGCCGGCACGGCCTTGGGGTGATGCCGCTGCCGCCAGCGCACGGAGGGGTGTTCCGGCAGGGCGTCGTCGGGCGCGACCCAGGCGACCCGGCCTGCGGCCACATCCGCCAGGCGGGTGCGTGCCCCGCGCGAGGCGTACAGCGCGACCCGGATGGGGCCCAGCATGCGCCCCACCAGGTGGGGCGGCGGGCGCTGGGTGGCCCGCAGGGCGATGTCTGCATCGCGGCGGGTGAGGCTGGCCAGCTCGTTGCCTGTGTGCAGCTCAAAATCCAGCAGGGGGTGGGCAGCGCGCAGGCCCAACAGGGCCGGCGCCACCAGGCCATGCAGGATCGTGTCGGTGGTGGTGATGCGCACGGTGCCGCCCACCTGTGCCGGTTGCGCCTGCACGGCCGAGCGCGCGGATTCGAGCACCGACTCCAGCGCCTCGGCTCGCGCCGCGAGTGTGGCGGCCAGCTCCAGCGGCTGGTAGCCGGTGCGCGAACGCGCAAACAGGGCCTGCCCCAGGCCGCGCTCGATGCGCTGCAAGGTGCGAAACACCGTGGAGGCGTCCACACCCAGGCGTTCGCCGGCTGCAGCCAGCGTGCCGCCGCGCACCATCGCCAGGATGGCAGCCAGGTCGCCGGCATCGATCTGGTATGGCGTTTTTGCAATCATGGTTTGCTCGATCGCGCATGTTCATTGCGCGGACGAAATCATAGAGTGAAGCCATGACGAACACCCACACCCTCATCAGCCACCCGCTGTGCCCCTACGTGCAGCGCGCCGCCATCACCCTCACGGAGAAGGGCATCCCGTTCGAGCGCGTCGACATCGACCTGGCGCACAAGCCGGACTGGTTCCTGGCCGTGTCGCCCCTGGGCAAGACGCCCGTGCTGCTGGTCAATGGCCAGGCCATCTTCGAGTCGGCCGTGATCTGCGAATACCTGGAAGACACCACGCAGCCTGCCTTGCACCCCGCCGACGCGCTGGTGCGTGCGCAGCACCGGGGATGGATGGCCTTTGGCTCTGCCGTGCTGGACGACATCGGTGGCTTGTACAACGCTGCCGATGAGCCTGGCCTGCTGGCACGCGCCCACGCCTTGCGCGACAAATTTGCTCAGCTTGAAGCCACGCTCACCGAAGGCCCTTACTTTCGCGGCGAGGGCTTCAGCCTGGTGGATGCGGTCTTTGGCCCGGTGTTCCGCTACTTCGATGTCATCGAGGCGAGCACCGATCTGGGCCTCTTCGCGGACACCCCACGGGTGCGCGCCTGGCGAGCAGCGCTGGCGAGTCGGCCGTCCGTCGCAGGGGCCGTGCGGCCGGACCATCCGGCCCTGCTGCACGCCTTCCTGCATGCCCGTCCCGGGGCGCTGGGGCGGCGCCTGCGCACCCAGGGTTCAGCCGGCTGAATGCAGCGGGCGCCAGGGTGGCGCAGCGATGCGTTCGGTGTCACCAGGGATGTCGTCGAAGCCGCCCGCGGCCCACAGCTGGGCCGCCGCCTCGATGCGGGCCGGGTCGGTGGACACGAAGTTCCACCACATGCGCACCGGCTGGGCCAGGGGGGCGCCGCCCACCACCACCAGGCGGGCGCCACCGTCGCCTGCTTGCAGCGACACCGCTTGACCCGGCGGCAGCACCACCAGTTCGCGCGGCAAGACCGCCTCGCCATCCACCACCAGCGCATCCGCCGGGCTGTAGACGGCGCGCTCTTCGGCCAGGGGAGGCAAGGTCCAGCTGGCGCTTGCGGGCAGGTGCACGTCCAGGTAGAGCGTGGGGGAGGTCACGCGCACAGGGCTGCGCGCGCCGAAAGCCTCGCCCACCAGCACGCGCACGGTCACGCCCGAACCGGCGCTCACCTCCGGGACGTCGGCCGCTGCCACGTGCTGGAAGCTGGGCGCGCACTGTTCCTGATCGGGCGGCAAGGCCACCCACAGCTGCAGGCCGTGCGAGCGGCGGCTGATGCCCCGCTCGGCCTCCACGGCGCGCTCGC
>CANBQJ010000363.1 GCA_947371645.1 Burkholderiales bacterium
ATGCCACCCATCTGGTAGTGGATGGTCGGCACCACGGGGATCGGCTCCTTGGTGATGTCGACGTTGGCGAAGTTGTGGCCGATCTCGAACACCGAAGGCAGGCGCTTCATGATGGTCTCGGCGCCCAGGTGGGTCATGTCCAGCAGGACGTAGTCCTTGTTGGGGCCGCAGCCACGGCCTTCCTTGATTTCCTGGTCCATCGAGCGGGACACGAAGTCACGCGGGGCCAGGTCCTTCAAGGTGGGCGCATAACGCTCCATGAAGCGCTCGCCATTGCTGTTGCGCAGGATCGCGCCTTCGCCACGGCAGCCTTCGGTCAGCAGCACGCCCGCGCCGGCCACGCCGGTGGGGTGGAACTGCCAGAACTCCATGTCTTCCAGGGGGATGCCAGCGCGCGCGGCCATGCCCAGACCGTCGCCGGTGTTGATGAAGGCGTTGGTGGAGGCTTGATAGATGCGGCCGGCGCCACCGGTGGCGAACAGCACGGTCTTGGCGTGCAGCACGTGCACGTCACCGGTTTCCATCTCGAGTGCGGTCACGCCCACGGCGTCGCCGTCGGCATCGCGGATCACATCGAGGGCCATCCATTCCACGAAGAACTGGGTGCGGGCCTTGACGTTTTGCTGGTACAGCGTGTGCAGCAGGGCATGGCCGGTGCGGTCAGCTGCAGCGCAGGCGCGTTGCACAGGCTTTTCACCGTAGTTGGCGGTGTGACCGCCGAAGGGGCGCTGGTAGATGGTGCCGTCGGCATTGCGGTCGAAAGGCATGCCGAAGTGTTCCAGCTCGTACACCACCTTGGGTGCTTCACGGCACATGAACTCGATGGCGTCCTGGTCGCCCAGGTAGTCGGAGCCCTTGATGGTGTCGAAGAAGTGGTAATGCCAGTTGTCCTCACTCATGTTGCCCAGCGAGGCACCGATGCCGCCCTGGGCCGCAACGGTGTGCGAACGGGTGGGGAAGACCTTGGACAACACGGCCACGTTCAGGCCAGCCAGGGACAGTTGCAGCGACGCGCGCATGCCGGAGCCGCCGGCCCCCACGATCACGACGTCAAACTTGCGGGTAGGAAGAGAGGTACTCATTTTTTACAGTCTCCACAGCACTTGGACGGCCCAGCCGGCACAGCCCACGAGCCACACGATGGCAAACACATGCAGGGCCAGGCGGATGCCGACCGGCTTGATGTAGTCCATGAAGATGTCACGGACGCCCACCCAGGCGTGGTAAAGGATGGCGATGATCACAACGAAGGTCAGGGTCTTCATCCACTGCTGGGAGAAGATGGCAGACCACTTGTAGTAGCTGACGGGCTCGCCGACGAGCACCTGAAGGATCAGGACGACCGTGAACAGGGCCATCAGGACGGCCGTGACGCGCTGGGCCATCCAGTCACGCAGACCGTAGCTGGCACCGGTGACGATGCGCTTGGTTCCGTAGTTTTGAGACATGGTTTTTGTTTCCAACAAAAATGGGGTCGGCGAGGTCAGAACAGGCCGAACAGCTTGGCACCCAGCACCAGCGTCAGTGCGATGCTGAAGGCCAGCGTGGCCACGGCCGAACTCTTGCCCTGCTCTTTGCTCACCGTGTGGGTGAAGTCCATGATCAGGTGGCGAACGCCTGCCGTGAAGTGGTGCAGGTAAGCCCAGATCAGCGCCAGGGCGACGAGCTTGAAGAACCAGCCGGGCACACGGCCGTTGGCGCAACCTGCTGTGAAGATGGATGTGAAGGTGTCGTAGGAGATCTCGGAGGTGACACTCGTGTCGAACATCCAGATGATGAAGGGCAGCAACAGGAACATCAGCAAACCGCTGATGCGGTGCAAGATGGACACGATGCCCGCCACCGGCAGGCGGTAGCTCGCCAAGTCAGTGACGTGGATGTTCCGATATACCGGACGTGGGGGTTTCGCGTTTTCAGCCATGTTGAAAAAGGCTCCTGCCGAGCGTCAAAGAACTGTCAAATGAAGGCGGGATTTTAGGGCAATCCCCAGCCCGACCGGCATGCTGGGCTGAGTTCAGTCGTTCGACATGCCCGGCTTGCCCGTCAAAAAGGGTCGGTATCAACTCAATTCGTTGCGGTAATGGTGGTGGTCTGTGCGGTAGAGGCCCTTGCGGAGCTCCACGGGCTGATCGCCATAAGTGAAGGACAAGCGCTCCACGCTGAGCAGCGGGCTGCCCTCACCAACGTGCAGGCGCTCGGCAGACGACGCATCGGCCGCCACAGCGCGGATTTTTTCTTCGGCGCGGATCATGCGCACGCCAAACTCGGTCTCGAACAAGGCGTACATGGGGCCGCGGTATTCGCTCAAGCGGTCTGCGGTGAGCCCTTTGAAGAGGTGACCAGGCAGCCAGATGTCGTCAAGGACCACGGGCTGGCCGGCCAGGTGCAGCACCCGGCGCAATTCCACCACCATGTCGCCGGATTTGAGTTTGAGCGCACGGGCCACGTCCACCGGCGCGCGCAGGCGGCGGCAGTCGAGGAATTCGCGCTGGGTAGAACCTGATGGCGTGGCAGGGGCGTCCGCAGCCAGACGCAGGAAGCGGTACTGCACCTGCTCTTCGGCATGGGTGGCCACGAAAGTGCCTTTGCCCTGGCGACGGGTGAGGAGGTTTTCTGCGGCCAGCTCGTCGACCGCTTTGCGCACGGTGCCCTGACTGACCTTGAAGCGGGCTGCCAGCTCCAGCTCGCTGGGAATGGCCTCACCCGGGCGCCACTCACCCGACTGCAGGCTGTGCAGGATGAGGGACTTGATCTGCTGGTACAGCGGGCTGAACGCCGGCGGTGCGGGCATGCCCACCACCGGGCCATCCGGACTCACGGCGGACGCTGAAGCGTCTTGGGCAGCAGAGGTAGGCAAGGCGGGCACCGGAGGTAGGCGTAATGCTGGCGCCAGCGGGGTGAGCTGGCGAAGGCGTCAGGCGGCACCGGGTGGGTGCCGAAACGAAGTTCATTCCACCACAAGGGAACACGGAAGTCCACCACTGAAGTGAATGATGTCTTATATAAGACATATGAATTCCACGTGACTTACGCTGACTCTGCGCCCAAGCACCTCGCTGGGGTCTACACTTGCGGGTTTTCCCACCAACTCTCCTCCACTTCTCTTTCGGAGTTGCATATGAGCAAAGCACCCGTTCGCGTCGCCGTCACTGGCGCTGCTGGCCAAATCGGCTACGCCCTCCTGTTCCGCATCGCCTCGGGCG
>CANBQJ010000364.1 GCA_947371645.1 Burkholderiales bacterium
GACGTGGCCGACACCCTGGCCGATGGCGTCGAGCGCGCCCGCCAGGCCCTGAGCAGCGGCGCCGCCGCCCAGACGCTGGAGCGCTTCGTGTTGACCACGCAGCGCCTGGCCTCATCCAACTGAATCCTGCGGAGCCGACCATGTCCGACATCCTGACCAAGATCGTGGCCGTCAAGCACGAAGAGCTGGCCGCCGCCAACGCCCGCCTGCCGCTGACTGCCGTGCGCGAACAGGCTGAGGTCCGCAACCGCGAACAAGCCGACGTGCGCGACTTCACTGGCGCCCTGCGCGCCAGGATCGCCGCCGGCCACGCCGGTGTCATCGCCGAGGTGAAGAAGGCCAGCCCCAGCAAGGGTGTGTTGCGCGAGCACTTCGTGCCCGCAGAGATCGCCGCCAGCTACGCCCAGCATGGTGCCGCCTGCCTCAGCGTGTTGACCGACGAACGTTTCTTCCAGGGCCATGCCGACTACCTGAAACAAGCCCGCGCCGCCTGCAGCCTGCCCATCCTGCGCAAGGACTTCATGGTCGACCCCTACCAGGTCTACGAGGCCCGCGCCATGGGTGCCGACTGCATCTTGCTGATCGCCGCCTGCCTGGACGACGCCCAGATGGCCGACCTGGAGGCCCTGGCCCACGAGCTGGGCATGGCCGTGCTGGTGGAGGTGCACGACGGCGACGAGCTGGACCGTGCCTTGAAGCTCAAGACCCCGCTGGTGGGCATCAACAACCGCAACCTGCGTACGTTCGAGGTCACGCTGGACACCACCCTGGGCCTGCTCCCGCGCGTGCCCGCAGACCGCTTGCTGGTCACCGAGAGCGGCATCCTGGGCGCATCAGATGTGCAACGCATGCGCGCGGCAGCAGTGCACGCCTTCCTGGTGGGCGAGGCCTTCATGCGCCAGCCGGACCCGGGCGCGGCCCTGGCCCAGCTCTTCGCCTGAGCGATACCAAAGGGATATCGCCACATGGCGCGCCCACGCAAGGCGGCTGTCGCGCCGCAGGCCGATCTGTTCGCTGCCAACCCGGTGGCCGGTGCGCCACAGCCAGCAGCGCCGCTGCATGAAGACCCTGTGCTCGCCGTGCGCGACGCTCAGGCTGCCTTCACCCACATCCCCGCCGACTGGCGGCGGCTCACCGACGCCTTCCGCCACAGCCCCGATGGCCAGGCGCTGCTGCGTCGTCTGCAAGACCGCCTGGACGCCGGCGCCACCGTCTACCCACCGGTGCCTCACTGGCTGGCCGCCTTGCGCCACACGCCGCTGGCCGAGGCCCGCGTCGTCATCCTGGGGCAGGACCCGTACCATGGCCCGGGCCAGGCCCACGGCCTGAGCTTCTCGGTGCCGCCAGGGCAGGGCATCCCGCCCAGCCTGCGCAACATCCGCAAAGAACTGGCGCGTGACCTGCAGCTGCCGCTGCCCGAGCACGGCAGCCTGCTGCCCTGGTGCGCCCAGGGCGTGCTGCTGCTCAACACCGTGCTCACCGTGGAAGACGGCCAGCCCGCCTGCCACGCCAAATGGGGCTGGGAGCCCTTCACCGACGCCTTGATCGCGGCGGTGGCGGCCCAGCCCGGTCCGCGCGTGTTCATGCTGTGGGGCGCGCACGCGCAGCGCAAGCAGGCCTTGATCGAGGCGTCCCGCGGCCCCGACACCCAGGTGCTGGTGCTCAGCAGCAACCACCCTTCGCCCTTGTCGGCATCGCGCCCACCCGTGCCTTTCGTGGGCAATGGGCACTTTTCTCAGGCTGCGGCCTTTGTGGCCACGCGCGCCGCAGCGGTCGCCCAGCAAAAAGGCCAGCGCCTGGATTGGTCGCTGGCCTCTTGAGGCGTCTGCTCAGGCGCTCAGGCCTGAGTGGTGGGCATCGTTCAGAAATAGAACATGCCGTAGATGCCGCCGTGGCTGCCGTCGAGCTTCTTGCCGCTGTTTTCGGGCTTGAAGGTTTCGCTCACATAGCGGCCCTTGAACGAGAACTGAGGCGTCATGAAGTATTCGGCTTCGATCAGCGGGGCTGCCGAGCTCTTGTACTTGCTGTTGGGCACATAGCCGGCGCCGGCGCCAGATGAGCTCGATTCCGTGCTGAGCGACTTGCGCACGCCCAGGCCCAGACGCCAGTACTCGTTGACCGCGTAGTGGCCGATCAGCTCCAACGGGAAGCGGGTGAAGCTCACGTCGCCGTTCTTGGCATTGGCCTTGTCGAAGTGGTAGCCGATGCTCAGTTCGATGGCCACGGGTTGACCTTGCAGCTGGTATTCGATGCCACCACGGAGGTCAGCCAGGCCGCCCGCGTGGATCTTGGCGGTGTCGCCATTGGTGTAGCCGATGGTGTCACCCACCTGGTCACCGCCAAAGGTCAGGCCCAGGCCCACCAGGCCGCGGATGCCGCCGGTGTCACCAGCGTGGGCGGCGCTCAAAGCCAGGGTGCAAGCCAGGCCAATCAGGATCTTCTTCAATTCAAACTCCATGGGTATCAGTGGCGTCCCCTGAGCAGGCTGGGCCTGTCTTCTTGTCGCGCAGCGGTGGGACAAGAACCGCTGCGTCGTCGTTCACGTCAGTTGAAATAGAACACGCTCATGAGGCCGATGTGGTCGCCGTTGTAGTGCGTTGGCGCCAGGGGCGGCTTGACTTTGAAGCTCTCCTTCACCGCCTGCAGGCGCAGGCCCCAGCTGGGGTACACGGCCCACTCGCCCTCCAGGTACCAGCCATTGGTGCCAGCCAGCCAGTAGCTCTGTTCACAGGTCACGCCTGCGCTGCCGCAGTTCTCCACCTTCAGGTTGTACTTGGCACGCACAGCATGACGAAGGCCTGCACCCACGGTGGCGCGCTCGCTGAGGTGCCATTGCAGGCCACCCTCGAAGGGCGTGCGCCAGAAGCTGGCCCGCGCGCCAATGCCATGCACGCCATCGACGTGGTGGCCCAAGGTGCCCTTGAGTGACAAGGGGGTGCCTGGCACCCGCAAGACCAGCCCTGCGGAGAACTCGATGCCGGCGCCGGCACTGATGTCTTCCTTGTACTGCGTGGACGTGCCAACGGGCACGATCGTCACGGGCTGGATGGTGCTGCCACCCACCGAATACCCGATCCCCACCAGGGGCCGAATCCACGCCCGGGGCTCGTCAAACTCCTGGGCCCGTGCCACAGACATGAGCAGGCCGGACATCAGAGCGGCCACAAGCAATCGCTTCATCGAATTTCCCCCG
>CANBQJ010000365.1 GCA_947371645.1 Burkholderiales bacterium
GTGATCAGCGTCTTCATCTGCTTGGGCGTGAGGTTCTGCGCCTCGTCGATGATGAGGAACTTGTTCAGGAAGGTGCGCCCGCGCATGAAGTTCATGCTCTTGATCTTGATCTTGCTGCGCACCAGCTCGTTGGTGGCCGCACGGCCCCATTCGCCGGCGCTGCTGTCGCCGCGGGCCAGCACTTCCAGGTTGTCGTCGAGCGCGCCCATCCAGGGCGACATCTTTTCTTCTTCCGTGCCGGGCAGGAAGCCGATGTCTTCACCCACAGGCACCGTCACGCGGGTGACGATGATCTCGGTGTAGCGGCGCTCATCGAGCACCTGGCTGAGCGCGGCGGCCAGGGTCATCAGCGTCTTGCCGGTGCCCGCCGAGCCCGTCAGCGTCACGAAGTCGCATTCCGGGTCCATCAGCAGGTTGAGCGCGAAGTTCTGCTCGCGGTTGCGTGCGGCCACGCCCCACACGGCGTTCTTCTGGTGGGCGAAGTCCTTGAGGGTCTTGAGCACGGCGGTCTTGCCCGTGATCTCGGTGACCTTGCCGTACCAGGGGGTGACGCCCGGGCTTTCGAGGTAGATGAACTGGTTGACCAGGAAGTTGCCCACCAGCGGCCCTGCCACCCGGTAGAAGGTCACGCCGCCTTGTTGCCAGCTTTCCATGCCCTTGGCGTGGCGTTCCCAGAAATCGCCGGGCAGGGCCATGACGCCGGTGTAGAGCAGGTCGCCGTCTTCCAGGGTCTTGTCGTTGAAGTAGTCTTCAGCGGGCAGGCCCAGGGCACGCGCCTTGATCCGCATGTTGATGTCCTTGGACACCAGCACCACGTCGCGCACGTCCTTGTACTGGTCGCCCAGTGCCTGCACCACACCCAGGATCTGGTTGTCGGCCTTGCCCTGGGGCAGGCCCATGGGCAGGTTGACTTCCATGTCCTTGGTCTGGAAGTACAGCTTGCCTGCGGCTTCCACGTGGCCTGTCTTGCTCAGGGCAATGCCCTCGGACGGGTCGGCTTGCTTGCGGTTGCTCATGTCCGCGGCCAGCGCATCCAGGTCACGGCTGACCTGGCGGGCGTTGCGGGCCACTTCGGTCATGCCCTTCTTGTGCCCATCCAGCTCTTCGAGCGTGATCATGGGCAGGTAGACGTCGTGCTCATCGAAGCGGAAGAGCGACATCGGGTCGTGCAGCAGCACGTTGGTGTCCAGCACGAAGATCTTGGGCGGGCCCTCGCTCATGCGGCGGCGGCGGGTGCTGCCGGAGTCGGCTGCGGTCTTGCCGCGGGCGGCGGGTGCGGGCGCGGCGACCGGGGCGCGGTCGGCCTGGCCTTCCTTGTCGGCCACGATGGGCGCGCTGCGGTTGGTGGCAGGCTTGCGGGCTTTCGCCTGTGTGGTGTTTGCGGGGGTGACGAGCGCTTCAGGCGCCTTGACCAGGGCCAGCACGGGGGGCTTGTTCAGGCCGTCTGCTTCGGGAAGCAGCAGCGTGTCCGCAGCTTTGGTCTTGCTGCTGGTTTTGCCTCGTGTGGCCTTGGCCGTGAAGGCCTCGGCGGTCAGGGAGTCAGCGCGTTTGGTGGGCGGCTTGGGCAGAGGCATGGGCAGTCCGTGGCGTTGTGGGCACAAACAAAAAGGCCGCACAGGTGAGTGTGCGGCCTGAGGGCTCGTCGGCCCGACCGATGCCGGCTTGACGCGCGGCAGGTCGGTGGAGAGGGCTGAGGTGAGGTCGGGAAATGCCAAAAAGCATGAAAACGATTATGCACAGTCTGTGCCGCCCTGTGAGGCAGACCTGCCCCTGTTGCGGGCGATCAACAGGCTGGATGGCGCAGCAGTTCACACGAAAAAACACCCGCCTGGGCGGGTGTTTTTGGGGTGATGATGACAGCTTGGCCCTGCGCCAGGCCCGACCTGAAGGCTTCAAAAAGCCTCAGGCGGCTTCCTGATTGTGAGACTGAACGGACTTGAGCACGTCGTCCACATGGCCAGCCACCTTGATGCCGCGCCATTCTTCACGCAGCACGCCATCGGGGCCGATCAGGAAGGTCGAGCGCTCGATGCCCTTGACCTTCTTGCCGTACATGATTTTGTTCTTCACCACACCGAACATGTGGCAGAGTTTCTCTTCGGTGTCGGCGATCAGCTCGTAGGGCAGTTCAAGGTTCTGCTTGAACTTGTCGTGCGAGGCCAGGTTGTCGCGGGAAACGCCAAAGACCACGGCGCCCGCCTTGACGAACTCCTTGTGGCGGTCACGGAATTGCATGGCTTCCGTGGTGCAGCCTGGTGTGTGATCCTTGGGGTAGAAGTACAGCACCACAGTACGGCCGGCGAAGGCTTGAGGGGTGAACTTCACCCCGCCTGTGGCGACAGCTTCAAAATCCGGCAAAGGTTTGTTGAGAGCGGGTGTCATTTGTAGTGATCAGCAGCCTGCTTGGATAGCCCTCGATTATAAAGTGCTTCTATACCCTTCCCATGGGTGTCTGAGTTTGCAGCGTGTTTTCGTGCTGCGAAAGTTCGCAGGTGCACCGGGGAAAGGTCGAAATCAGCCCAGGATCAGCGCCGCGAAGACCTGCCGGCCCTCGGCCACGAGGATGTTGTAGGTGCGGCAGGCCGCAGCCGTGTCCATGGTTTCCAGGCCGATGCGGGCGGCCATCAGGGGCCTCAGCAGGGCAGGGGACGGGAAACGCAGGGTCGTGCCGCTGCCCAGGATCACCACTTCCGGGCGTGCCTGGGCCAGTTGTTCGAAGTCGGCCAAGGTCAGGTCTTCGACCTTCAGGCAGGCCCAGGCCTGCACCGCGCCGGTGGGCGGCACGATGACGCTGTGCGCATAGGTGTCGGCGTTGACCACGATGCGGCCGGGCTCGAAGGCCCGAATCAGGTTGACGCCTTCGGCGCTCTCGGCTTGCAGTTTCACGGTGGCGGCCTCTGAGGGGGCTGGTGCAGGGCTGTGGTTAAATTGTAGCTTTCCCCATTTTGTGCCTGTTGCGCACCACCGTGGCGCATGGGCATGGCACGTTCGCCTCGAACGCGGCCCTGTACCCACCACCAGCCACCTACCCTTGCGGAGACCGTTTTGAAACCCATCGCCAAGTCCAGCAAACTCGCCAATGTCTGTTACGACATCCGTGGGCCCGTGCTGGAAAAGGCGCGGCAGATGGAAGAAGAAGGTCACAAGATCATCAAGCTGAACATCGGCAACCTGGCCGTGTTCGGCATC
>CANBQJ010000366.1 GCA_947371645.1 Burkholderiales bacterium
GCCGACGACATCCGGCTGTTCGAGAAGATCTGCCTGGAAGGCTTCCAGTCGGGCCTGAGCTGGCGCACGATCCTGGCCAAGCGCGAGCACTTCCGCGCGGCCTTCGATGGCTTCGACTTTCGCAAGGTCGCCGGCTACACGGCGGCCGACGTTCAGCGCCTGCTGGGCGATGCCGGCATCGTGCGGCACCGGGGCAAGATCGAAGCGGTGATCCACAACGCCGCCCGTGCCGCCGAGATGGTGGCCGCCGAGGGCTCGCTGGCGGCCTACTTCTGGCGCCACGAGCCCCACCCCAGCACCCTGGGCGCGCCGCAGACGGCGTCCACCTCGGACGTGTCCGTGGCCGTCTCCAAAGACCTCAAGAAGCGGGGCTGGAAGTTCGTGGGCCCCACCACCGTCTACGCCTTCATGCAGGCCATGGGCCTGATCAACGACCACTCGGAAGGCTGCGTGGTGCGCGCCCAGGTGGACAGCGCCCGCCAGCGCTTCAAGCGGCCCACAGCCTGAGCCCTCGGCCTGCGCCCACAAGGCCCGGTTTGCTGGCTTCGGCCGGGCCTGTTTCAAGAGTCGATGCGCGAGGTGGTGGTCATGGGCAGGTGTGGGTTTGCGGCGGTGGCGGCCATGGTCTCTGCATTTTGCGGTTCAATGGCACGCAACTGAACCCACCATGCCGCCACACGCACCATGCCCCATGACCTGAGCCTGATCTCCACCATCGCAGCGGGTTTCGGCCTGGCCCTGATCCTGGGCTACCTGGCCACCCGCCTGCGCATGCCGCCGCTGGTGGGCTACCTGCTGGCAGGCGTGGTGATCGGGCCGGCCACGCCGGGCTTTGTGGCCGACGTGCACCTGTCCGGCCAGCTGGCCGAGATCGGCGTGATGCTGCTGATGTTCGGCGTGGGCCTGCACTTCTCCATCGCCGACCTGATGACGGTGCGGCGCATCGCCATCCCCGGTGCCGTGGTGCAGATCGTGGTGGCGGTGGCCATGGGCATGGGCCTGGCGCACCTGTGGGGCTGGCCGCTGGGTGCTTCGCTGGTGTTCGGCTTGTGCCTGTCGGTGGCCAGCACGGTGGTGCTGCTCAAGGCCCTGGAAAGCCGCAGCCTGATCGACACCGTCAACGGCCGCATCGCCATCGGCTGGCTGGTGGTGGAAGACCTGGTGATGGTGCTGGTGCTGGTCTTGATGCCGGCCTTTGCCGACATGTTGCTCGACAAGCCCGTGGCCCCGGGCAGCTCGCCGCATGCGGTGTGGTGGACGGTGGCACTCACCCTGGCCAAGGTCTGCGCCTTCATCGTCACCATGCTGGTGGTGGGGCGGCGCGTGTTGCCCAAGGTGCTGTGGTGGGTGGCGCGCACGGGCTCGCGCGAGCTCTTCACGCTGAGCGTGGTGGCCATCGCGGTGGGCGTGGCCTACGGGTCGTCGCGGCTGTTTGACGTGTCCTTCGCGCTGGGTGCCTTCTTCGCCGGCATGATGATGCAGGAGTCGGAGTTCAGCCACCGTGCGGCGGATGAATCCCTGCCCTTGCGCGATGCGTTTGCCGTGCTGTTCTTCGTGTCGGTGGGCATGCTGTTCGACCCGGCCGTGCTGTGGCAGGCGCCGGGCAAGCTGGCTGCCACCGTGGCCGTGATCCTGGTGGGCAAGACGGTGGCGGCAGTGGCCCTGGTGCTGCTGTTTCGCTACCCCCTCAACACGGCGCTCACCGTGGGGGCCGGCCTGGCCCAGATCGGCGAGTTCTCGTTCATCCTGGCGGGGCTGGGGGCGTCGCTGGGCCTGCTGCCTGCCGAAGGGCAAAGCCTCATCCTGGCGGCGGCCATCGTGTCGATTGCGGCCAACTCGGCGCTGTTTGGCGTGCTGTCGCCGCTGCTGGCCTGGGCGCGCGAACACTCGGCGCTGGCCCGGCGTCTCGAAGCACGCGACGACCCGCTGGCCCAGTTGCCCGCCACGGTCGACCCGGCCGGGCTGTCGGGGCAGGTGGTGCTGGTGGGCTACGGTGCCGTCGGCAGGCAGATTGCCGATCAACTTCGTGCTGCCAAGGTGAACTTCGTGGTGGCCGATGAAGACCGCGATGTGGTCGAGGGCCTGCGGCGGGCCCAGTTGCCCGCCGTGACGGGTGACCTGCGCGACCCGGCCACGCTGGTCCAGGCCCACATCGCGCGCGCCGGGGCGCTGGTCATTGCCCTGCCCGACAGCGTGCTCGCCCGCCAGCTGGTGGCCACGGCCCGGCAGCTCAATGCGGGTGTGCGCGTGCTGGTGCATGCGCCGAGCGAGGAAGAGGCCGGCCTGCTCCAGCGCGAGCTGGGCGTGGAGGCCTTTGTGCAGGACCAGGAGCTGGCCAAGGGGATGGCCGCACAGCTGATCAACGGTTGCAAGCCCTGATGGGCAAGATCCAGGCGCACGTTGGCAATGTGGCGCCCGGGGCCGACGCTCAAGCTGGTGGCGCCACCACGCCGATGGTCTGAGCCACCGCGCGCTCGAAAAGGCCTCCTTCGGGAGACGCTTTTCATGGCGGGTTCCAGTTCGGGTGCAGGAAATGGTGAGCAACTTGACTCAAGTCAAGCCAGATGGCTGCCGATA
Source organism: Burkholderiales bacterium (assembly GCA_947371645.1). Next base: position 2,578 of record CANBQJ010000366.1, read on the forward strand.
TGCCATAGGCACTGTCCTCGGTGGAGACCCCATGACCTTTTTGAATCTGTCCATCGGCAAGCGCCTGACCGCTGGCTTTGTGTTGATCCTGAGCCTGGCCATGCTGATCACCGGGATCGCGCTGTGGCGGCTGCATGAATCCGCGCAAGAAACGCAGACGATGATGACCACGCCCCTGAGCAAGGAGCGCATGGCCAGTGACTGGTACAACAACATCAATGCGGGCATCCGCCGCACCAGCGCCATTGCCAAAAGCAGCGATGTGGCCCTGGTGTCCTTTTTTGCAGCCGATCAGGCTGCGTCCGTCAAGTCGTCTTCGGCACTTCAAAAGGGCATAGAGGCCTTGCTGGAGTCGACGGATGAAAAGGCGCTGTTCAATGACATCGTCGCCGTGCGCCAGCAATTCATGCAAGCACGTGACAGGCTCATCGCCTTGAAGAAGGACGGCCATGCCCAAGAAGCTGCCGAGTTGCTGGACCGGGAATTCATCCCGCTCAGCAAGACCTATGTGACCGAGGTGCAGGCCTTTCAGGCTTGGCAGCGCAAGGCCATCGATGCCCGTGCCGCCGAGATCAAATCGCTCAACGGCACCAGCGCCACCTTGCTC
>CANBQJ010000367.1 GCA_947371645.1 Burkholderiales bacterium
TGAGCCTCAACCGTCTTTCATCGTGCTGGAGTTGCAACCATGGCCACCTCTACTTCCGCCACCGGGTCGGGCACGATCAGCTCTTTGGGCATCGGCACCAGCGGGCTCGATTCCAACCTCATCGTCAGCAAGCTGGTTGACCTCGAACGGCAGCCCATCACGGCGCTGCAAGCGGCCGCCGACAAGATCCAGACCCAGGTGTCGGCCTATGGTGCAGTCCAGTCGGCTGTGAGCGCCTTTCGGGACGCCGCACGCAAGGTGGCCGACCCGACCTTCTGGAACTCGATGTCGGCAACGTCGTCTGACACGGCAGCCGTCACTTTCTCCACGTCGAATGGCGCCGCTGCGGGCAACTACAACGTGAACGTGGACAAGCTGGCGTTCGCGCAAACCGTGGTCACCAAAACAGCCACCAGCGCCGCCACCAACACCATCGGCGCAGGCACACTGAGCTTTCAGACCGGCACCTGGACCGATGGCGTGTTCGCCGGCAGTGGCACGGCCGTGGACGTGGCCATCGACGCCACCGACACGCTGGAGAACATCCGAGACAAGGTCAACAAGGCCAACGCCGGCGTCACGGCGGCCATCATCGTGGACAGCTCGGGTGCACGCCTGGCCTACACCTCGTCGAAGACCGGTGCCGCCAACGGCTTTCAGGTGCAGGCCACCGACACCGGTGACGGCGTCAACACCGACAACGCCGGCTTGTCGTCCCTGGCCTATGACCCCGAGAACGGCAGCCTGGGTACCGACCTGGCACAAGGTGCGCAAGATGCGGCGGTGCGTGTCAACGGCGTCTCTCTGACCTCGACGACCAACACCTTCAGCACCGCGTTGACGGGCATTTCGTTCACGGTCGGCAAGGCGACCAACGGCACGCCCGCATCGGTCACCGTGGCGCAAGACACCGACACGATCACCAAGGCCATCACCGACTTCGCGACGGCCTACACCACGATGTCTGACCTGCTGCACGCCGACACCAAGTACGACGACAGCACCAAGACCGCAGGCCCTTTGCAGGGCGATGCCACGGCCGTCAGCATCCTCAACCAGTTCCGCACGGCACTGGGTTCGGGCAGCTCGGCATCGACCGTGTTCGGCACCCTGTCTGCCGTGGGGCTCTCGATCAGCACTTCGGGGGGGATCACGGTGGACAGCGCCAAGTTGAAGACGGCCATGGGCAACCTGACCGAAGTGAAAAAATTGTTCACCGCATCCGGCTCGGGCAGCGGCGATGACGGCATCGCCGCGCGCCTGCGCAGCCTGGGCGACAACCTGTTGAGCTTCGACGGCACCCTGGCCTCTCGCACCGCAGGCCTCAACAAACTGATCCAGAGCAACCAGAAACGACAAGACGCCATGGACACCCGTGCCTCGCTGTACGAGAAGCGCCTGCGGGCACAGTACAGCTCGCTGGACACGGCCATGGCGGGCTTGACCTCGCAAAGCCAGTACGTGACACAGATGATCACGGCATGGAACAAGTCCTCGTGACATAAGCACGATAGCCGACTCAAGCGAACCCGTTTTCAGCCGAAATCGGGGATAGGGCACCAGGTATGACGTGGCGGCATGTGGCCGTCGCTCATCACTGCCTGGCCCTGGAGCAGTTAGGGTCGTGTCATGTCGTCGGTTGCATCTTCGCTGAAAGCAGACGGTGTCGAACAGCAGTTGCTGGTGTCGACGGCCGCCCCTGCGTCACGCGCCAATGCCGCCTCACCGGCACCACTGCCCCAGGACGAAGCCAGCATCTCCAGCGTCGGTCGCCTGCGTGGCACGGCCATGGTCGTGCGCGACGTGGCCGAGACCATGGCGCAAAGCGCAGTCTGGCAGGCCCAGCAGGTGCAATCCAGTGCGCCAGATCAGGTTCAGGCCTCCAGCGAAGCCGCCCTCCTGGGCAGCCATGACGTGCGGGTGGACGCGCTCGCCGAGGCACAGGTCACTGCCACGGCCACCTTCTCGTCCTTGTCGACTGTCATCGGCATCGGCACGCTGAACATCGAGATGGGCAAGTGGAGCAACAGCTCTTCCACCTTCGCCACCAACCCCAACTGGCCCAAAGCCAACGTCACCATGGGGCCGCAAGACAACACCCTGGAGCGCGTGCGCGACCGCATCAACGCAGCGGGTGTGGGCGTCATCGCCGCGGTGGTGTCTGACGCCACCGGCAGCCGCCTGGTGTTGAGTGCCACCAGCACGGGGGCGGACAACGGCTTTCGCATTCAGGCAGAACCCGGCAACGCGGCCGAGCTCATGGCCGGGGCCAATCACATCTCCAAGTTTGCGTACAGCCCCGACCAGGACGGCAGCGGCCAGGGCATGCAGCTCTTGCAAAACGCCCAGGATGCTCAGGTGAGCATCGACGGTCGTGCTTTGAGCAGCGATTCCAACGTGGTAGACGACCAGGCCACGGGCCTGCGCCTGAGCCTCAAGACCGCGACCTCTGGCCCCTCACGTCTGGACGTTCAGCCCAACGACGACGGCATCAAGCGCCGGCTCCAGTCTTTGGCAGCCAGCATGCAAGACCTGCAACAACAGGTACAGCAGCCCGGCACATCGGGCGACACCCTCAGCCATCAGGCGCAGCAGGACGCCCGCCAGGAAGCACAGCAGGCGCTGGACACCGTCAAAACGAACCTGATGGGCCCTGACGCCCCATCCTGGCAATCGATCGGACTGAGCTGGGACGAGCAACGGGGCCTCCAGCAACAGGACGTGAGCTGGACACCCGAGCTGCGCCAGACCGGGCAGCAGCTGTTCGCCGCCTTGGCCAGCCAGCTGCCCACGGGCGACAAGGGCCCCAGCGCGCCAGGCATGGCCGCCTCGCCAGCGGGCGTTGCCGCCAGCGCCCACCCGAGCGCCGTCGCCGTGCAACGCAACCGTCAGCGCCTGCTTGACCAGTACACACTGCCGGCCCCTGCATCAGCAGAACAGCTTCGTCAAGACCTGCCAGTCTCCTGAAAAGGGCTGTGCAGCAGGCCACATCGTGGTTTGCCATCACCGCGATCGGTTCAAGCTGCGAAGGGTGATGCCGATAAAACTCTTAACGCTGAAATCAGCACCACCACAGAGTGAATCGGATGTACGCGACCGCCACAGGACACTTTGCCAGCATGTACGGCTCCAAAAACCTGAGTAATGTCTACCGA
>CANBQJ010000368.1 GCA_947371645.1 Burkholderiales bacterium
GGCGCGAAGCCACGCCGATGGCGCTGAGCATGCCGGCCTGGTCGGCTGCATCAGGGCCAATGTGGCGGGCGTGGAATTCCGAAGCGTTTTCAAGCTCGGCGAGCGAGGGCAGGGCAACAGCGGTCATGGTGTTCGGCAAGGCTGGGGCAGGGTGCAGGCAAAGTCCGCTTAGGCGGCGGACTTGAAGGCTCAGGCGCTCTTGAGCAGGTCGTCGTAAGCGGTCTTGTCGAGCAGGGTGTCCAACTCGGACGGGTTGCTCAGCTTGACCTTGAAGAACCAGCCGGCGCCGGTGGGGTCGGTGTTGGCCAGGGCGGGGTCGTCGCGCAGGGCTTCGTTGACTTCAACGATTTCGCCGGTCACGGGCATGTAGACGTCGGCAGCGGCCTTGACGGACTCGACCACACCGGCCACGTCCTTGGGGGCGAAGGTGGTGCCCACAGCGGGCAGGTCCACGAAGACCACGTCACCCAGGGCGTCCTGGGCGTGGTGGGTGATGCCCACGATGGCGGTGCCATCGGCTTCGATCTGCAGCCATTCGTGGTCGGGGGTGTACTTGATGGTCATGGTGGAGTCCTGAACAAAGCAAAAGTGGGTGTGTGCCGAACGGGCGAGATTGTCCATCACCCTGGCGTCAAGGCGGCCGTCGCTGGCGCGACTTCAACCGCGGTGGTAGCGGTTGGGCACGAAGGGCGTGGGGGTGATGGTCATGGGCACGCGCTTGTCTCGCACGATGGCGAACACGGCGGTGCCGGTGGCCGCTTGTGCGGTGGCCACGTAGGCCAGGGCCACGGGCTGGTTGATGCTGGGGCCCAGGGAGCCGCTGGTGACCACGCCGATCTCATTGCCGCTGGCGTCGATCACCTTGGCGCCTTCGCGCACGGGCATGCGTTCCGTGCTGATCAGGCCCACGCGCTTGCGGCTGGCGCCTTGGGCCAGTTGCGCGTCGATCAGGCTGGCGCCCGGGTAGCCGCCGGCACGCGCACCACCGGCGCGGCGCACCTTCTGGATCGCCCAGGTCAGGCTGCCTTCTACCGGGGTGGTGGTGGTGTCGATGTCGTGGCCGTAGAGGCACAGGCCGGCTTCCAGGCGCAGGGTGTCGCGGGCGCCCAGACCAATGGGCTTGACTTCGGGCTGGGCGAGCAGGGCGCGGGCCAGTTGCTCGGCTTGGGTCGCAGGCACGGAGATCTCGAAGCCGTCTTCACCGGTGTAGCCCGAGCGGGTCACGAAGCAATCGATGCCAGCCAGCGTGAAGTGGCCGCCAGTCATGAAGACCAGCTTTTGCACGTCTGAGTTCAGTCGGGCCAGGGCGGTCACGGCCTGGGGGCCTTGCAGGGCCAGCAGGGCCCGTTCGGGCAGGGGCACGACGGTGCACAGGTGGCCGATCTTGGCCTGCAGGTGGGCGATGTCCTGCGCCTTGCAGGCCGCGTTGACGACCACGAACAGGTCGTTCTCTCGGCGGGTGACCATCAGGTCATCAAGGATGCCGCCTTGCGCATTGGTGAAGAGGGCGTAGCGCTGCTTGCCCACGGGCAGATCGATGATGTCGACCGGCACCAGGGATTCCAGTGCGGCATCGGCACCTGCGCCTTGCAGCAGCACCTGGCCCATGTGGGACACGTCGAACAGGCCGGCTGCCGCGCGGGTGTGCTTGTGCTCGGCCAGGATGCCGGTGGCGTACTGCACGGGCATGTCGTAGCCACCGAAGGGCACCATCTTGGCGCCAAGTTCGATGTGCAATGCGTGCAGCGGGGTGGTGAGCAGGTCGGGCGTGGGCAAAGACATGGGCGCAGGGCGACGGTTGAGCGCCGCCATCAAGGGCAAGTGAAGCCGATCACAGCCAATGAATGGCCGTGAGACCACCCGTCGACCGGTGTCGGTGCTGCCCCCTCTGTCCGCTTTACCTGAGAGATTGACCTGCCGCGGCGTCTGGCGCCGCGCATCAGGCTTGCCCCTTCGGTGGGTTGGTTCACCTGACGGTCGCCAACCTCTCTCCAGTGAGGATCACGGCCGGGGTTGCCCCGGGCCGTGTTCGCCAGTCCTTTTGCCTGAGCGTTCGGGCGATCACTTCCTTCTGATGCCCTGCGCCTTCGGCGACCGCACGCAGCGGTTCTCTCCTGGCTGCGCGCATTGTAGGTGAAAGCAAGCCGGATCAGCCCGACGCCATCACTTCATCAACAGGTGCGGCAGCCACAGTGACAGGCCCGGCCAGTAGGTGACGAGCGCCAGGAAACCCAGCATGGTCAGCAGCCACGGCCACACGGCGATGGTCAGTTCGGTGATGCCCATCTTGGTGATGCCCGAGGCCACATACAGGTTCAGCCCCACCGGCGGGTGACACATCCCCACTTCCATGTTCACCACGATCAGGATGCCGAAGTGCACCGGGTCGATGCCCAGCTTGGTGGCCACCGGGAACAGGATGGGCGCCATGATCAGCACGATGGACGAGGGCTCCATGAAGTTGCCCGCCATCAGCAGCAGCACATTGCACACCAGCAGGAAGGCGATCTGCCCCAGGCCCATGCCGACCAGCCAGTCGGCCAGTTGCTGCGGGATGTTTTCGTTGGCCAGCACGAAGCTGAACAGCACCGCGTTGGTGATGATGTACAGCAGCATGGCGCTCATGTTGGCCGAGTTGAGCAACACGCGGGGCACGTCCTTCAAGCCCATGTCCTTGTAGACGAACACGGCGATGATGAAGGCGTAGACCGCAGCCATGGCCGCCGCTTCGGTGGGCGTGAACAGGCCGGTGTAGATGCCACCCATCACCACCACGATCAACAGCAGGCCCCAGAAGGATTCACGCAGGGCCTTGCCGCGCTGAGCCCAACTGGCCTTGGCCTGGCGCGGGTAGCCAAACTTGCGGGCGCGGTACCAGGTGGTCAGGCCCAGCAGGAAGGCCAGCAGGATGCCTGGCACGACGCCAGCCAGGAACAAAGCGCCCACCGAGGTGTTGGTGGACACCGAGTACATCACCATCACGATGGACGGCGGGATGAGGATGCCCAGGGCACCCGAGGTGGTGATCACGCCGGCCCCGAACTTGTTGGGGAAGCCCGCCTTGGCCATGGCCGGCAGCAGGATCGAGCCGATGGCCACCACCGTGGCCGGCGACGAGCCCGACACGGCTGCAAACAG
>CANBQJ010000369.1 GCA_947371645.1 Burkholderiales bacterium
GGCAGGTCCAGGAAGTTCGGGTCCTGGTAGTAGGCGCTGCCCTTCTTGAACGCGAACGGCGTGAGCAGTTCGGGGTTGCCGCTCACGGTGCCGCCCAGGCAGCGGGTGCCGGCGTCCTTCAGTGCGGCCACGCCTGCGGCGTTGGCGTATTTGCCGACGTCCACTTCAGGGTAGGCGCGCTGCAGGCCGACCACGGCACCGATGTAGGCTCCCGCGAACAGCGTGCCGTCGACCTTCTTGGCGACGTTGATCGGGTTGGCCGGCAGGCCGCCGGCTGCGGCGCCAACGATCTTCAGCTCAGGTGCGTACTGCGGGGCCAACTCGGCACCCCACATGGTGGCAAAGCCGCCGCCGGAGAAGCCGAAGAGGCCCACAGGCGTGTTCGCGTTCAGGCCGCTCTTGCTGAAGTTTTGCGCAGCGCGGATGCCGTCCAGCACGCCGTGGCCGGTGTTCAGGGCAGCAATCCACTGCGAATCCAGGCCTTCGTAGTCAGACAGGACAACGTAGTAGCCCTTGGTCAGTGCGCCCTTGTAGAAGGTCTTGTCAAGCAGCTTGTTGGCCAGCGTTTCGCCAGAGGGCGAGCAGTTCAACGTCAGGCTGTCGTAGAAAGCCTGGTAGGACACCAGCTTCTTGCCGGTGGTGGACACGGTCTTGGGGGCCAGGAAGGTGGTGACCATGGCCACGGGCTGGCCCTTTTGACCGCTGGAGCGGTACATGAGCTGCCAGCCTTCTTTCACGTCGGCCCACAGGGCGCTGGCGGGCAGGGCGCGGTAGCGCAGCACCGCGCCAGGCTTGGCAGCCGACAGGGCGGCGTCGCTGGGCGGGGTGTAGAAGCTGTCGGCAGCTGGCTTGACCGATGCGTTGGCCACGGGGAAAGCTTCCTGGGCGCCAACAGCAGAGAACGCCGTCAGGGCGCTCATGCTGACGAGGGTGGCCAGGGCGGCCAAGCGGGCGGTGGGCAGGCTCATGTTGATCCTTCGTTGGGTATGGTTGGGTGGCCGGCGCACGCGCCAGCAACATGACCGATTTAACGAATGGAATCTGACAGGTGCCGTTGTCGTTTTCCCGGGAGGCACAGGGTGAGTGCCCCCCTTGACCCAGGGGGAGGGGTCAGCTGGCGTGAGCCAGGCCTGGCGTGAGGCTGGCCTGGGCGGCCGGCAGGTGGACCTTCTGGCACGGGCAGTCTTGCGGCGGCGTGGTGAAGCGCAGGCGCGAGGCGTGGGCCATCTGAGGCCCGAGTGTCGTGGCGACCATGCCCAGCAGCATCCCGAAGGACATGGCCAGGGCTCGCGTGCGGCGCTGGCGTCGAAGTCGGAGCGTGGCCGTCATGGCGCTGGCATCAGGGGTCACAAGTGGGTGTGGTGAAGTCAATGGGCCGATCTTGCCATTGAAAAGAGGGCGAGACCGGCGGCGGCGCCAGATCAGAAGCCAGATCAGAAGGTGCTGCCGGGCACGCGCACCCAGCCTTCCATCAGGATCCGAGCGCTGCGGCTCATGATGGCCTTGGTGACCGTCCACTGGCCATTGACCAGACTGGCCTGGGCGCCCACACGCAGGGTGCCCGAAGGGTGGCCAAAGCGCACCGCTTCTCGCTCGCCGCCGCCTGCGGCCGTGTTCACCAGCGTGCCGGGGATGGCTGCTGCCGTGCCGATGGCCACCGCGCAGGTGCCCATCATGGCGTGGTGCAGCTTGCCCATCGAGAGGGCGCGCACCAGCAGGTCCACATCGCCCGCGTTGATCGCCTTGCCGCTGGATGCCGTGTAGGGCGTGGGCGGGGCCACGAAGGCGATCTTGGGCGTGTGCTGCCGGGTCGCCGCTTCTTCGGGCGTTTTGATCAGGCCCATGCGCAGGGCGCCGGCCACACGGATGGCTTCGAAGCGCTGGAGGGCCTCGGGGTCGGTGTTGATCTGCTCACGCAGCTCGGTGCCGGTGTAGCCGATGTCCTTCGCGTTGACGAAGATGGTGGGGATGCCGGCCGTGATCATCGTGGCCTTGAGGGTGCCGATCCCTGGGACATCGAGGTCATCGACCAGGTTGCCCGTGGGGAACATCGAGCCGCCTTCGTCGCCATCGTCTGACGGGTCCATGAACTCCAGCACGATCTCGGCGGCGGGGAAGGTCACGCCGTCGAGCTCGAAATCACCCGTTTCCTGCACCTGGCCGTTGGTGACGGGCACATGGGCAATGATGGTCTTCTGGATGTTGGCTTGCCAGATGCGGACCACGCAGGTGCCGTGGGTCGGCACGCGCGAGGGGTCCATCAAGCCGGCGTGGATCGCGAAGGCCCCGGCTGCGGTGGACAGGTTGCCGCAGTTGCCTGACCAGTCCACAAAGGCCTTGTCGATCGAGACCTGCCCGTAAAGGTAGTCCACATCGTGATCGGGCACGCTGGACTTGGACAGGATCACGCACTTGCTGGTGCTGGACGTGGCCCCGCCCATGCCGTCGATGTGGGCGGCGTAGGGGTCGGGGCTGCCGATCACGCGCATGAACAGCTTGTCGCGTGCCTCGCCAGGCACCTGGCACGAAGCCGGCAGGTCTTGCAGGCGGAAGAACACGCCCTTGCTGGTGCCGCCACGGATGTAGGTGGCGGGGACTTTGATTTGCGGTGCGGATGCCATGGGTGTGACCTTTCAGGCGGCCTTGTTGGCGGCCAGGAAGTCTTGAGCGAAGCGCTGCAGCACGCCGCCGGCTTCGTACACCGACACCTCTTCGGCCGTGTCCAGGCGGCAGGTCATGGGCACCTTCACCACCTCCCCATTTTTGCGCGTGATGACGAGGGTCAGGTCAGCGCGGGGCTTCAAGTCACCTTCGACGTCATAGGTTTCGGTGCCGTCGATGTTCAGGGTCAGGCGGTTCGTGCCCGGCTTGAACTCCAGCGGCATCACGCCCATGCCGATCAGGTTGGTGCGGTGGATGCGCTCGAAGCCTTCGGCCGCAATGGCCTCGACGCCAGCCAGGCGCACGCCCTTGGCAGCCCAGTCGCGCGAGGAGCCCTGGCCGTAGTCGGCACCGGCCACGATGATCAGCGGCTGCTTGCGCTCGAGGTAGGTTTCCATGGCTTCCCACATGCGCACGACCTTGCCATCGGGCTCGACGCGGGCCAGTGAGCCAGGCTTCACCTTGCCGTCGGCGTC
>CANBQJ010000370.1 GCA_947371645.1 Burkholderiales bacterium
GGTTTTCCAGCATCACATCTCTTTCGCGACGCTCGCCGAGCTGATCGCGGACAGCCTGACCAGTTTCCTGGCCATGGTGCTCGGCGCAGTGACCATTGCGCACTTCTATGGTGCGCCTGGTGCCAGCTTCGGCTTCTCTGAAGCGCTGCGCTCCAGCCTGGGTTTTGCCCTCCTGATCCCTCTGCATTGCGGCCTGGTCGGCGTGTACCGCGAAGGCTCCGAACGCAAGACGGCCCGCGCCAAACTGGGCCGCGCCGTGCTGGGCTGCATCATCGCGGCGCCCATCGCCTACGTGCTCGCCGTGCGGACCGTGGTGAGCGGCAACGACGGCCAGACCCTGATGGGCTTTGCCATCGGCTACCTGCTCGTGGGCCTGGTGATCGTTCGCGGCCTGATCATGTCGGCCTGGCGCGGCGCCCTCATCCAGCAGCGCGTGCTGATCGTCGGCACCGGCAACGAAGCCCATGCCGTGGCCACCGACCTCAAGTCGCGCCGCCTGCGCAGCCACGCCGTGGTGGGCTTCTACCCGGCCGGCGAGCACGTGCTGCCCGCTGAAGACAAGCGTTTCAACATCTTCCGCCGTGACGACTCCATTGAGTCCATCGTCAGCAAGCACGACATCAACCAGATCATCGTGGCGGTCAAGGAACAACGCGGCGGCAACGTCCCGATGGACCAGCTGTTGACGGCCCGCATCCAGGGCATCCCCGTGATGGACCTGGCCACCTTCTACGAGCAAACCACCGGCGAAGTGCCCATCGACAGCCTCAAGGCCAGCTTCCTGGTCTATGGCCGCGGCTTTGCCCAAGGTCGTGCCCGCATCGTCATCAAGCGCCTGTTCGACATCGCGTCCTCCGGCTTCCTGCTCCTGCTGGCCTCGCCCGTGATGCTGTTCACCATGCTGGCCATCAAGCTGGAAAGCGACGGCCCGGTGATTTACAAGCAAGAGCGCGTGGGCCTGGGCGGCAAGGGCTTCATGTGCCTGAAGTTCCGCAGCATGCGCACCGATGCCGAGAAGAACGGCGTCGCCGTGTGGGCCAGCAAGAACGACCCCCGCGTGACCCGTGTGGGCGCCTTCATCCGCAAGACCCGCATCGACGAGCTGCCCCAGCTGATCAGCGTGCTCAAGGGTGAAATGAGCATGGTCGGCCCGCGCCCCGAACGCCCCACCTTCGTCGCCGAGCTCAAGGAAAAGATCCCCTTCTACGACGTGCGCCACAGCGTCAAGCCTGGCGTGACCGGCTGGGCCCAGGTGCGCTACAGCTACGGCGCATCGCTGGAAGACGCGCTGCACAAGCACCAGTACGACCTGTACTACGTGAAGAACAACTCGCTCTTCCTGGACCTGCTGGTGTTGTTCGAGACCGTCAGCGTCGTGCTGTTCCGCGAAGGCGCGCACTGAGTTCCTGGTTCACCCACCGGCCACGTTCGCGCGGCCTGAAACAGGCGCCCCAGCGGGGCGCTTTTTTCATGGCGAGGCACCCGCTGCGCCTCGCACCCAGCACACAGCCTGCAACAGAGCCGCCCGCTGCCCTCCAGGCAAATGCCATGCTTTGGGGGACAATACGCGGTTTCGCCCAAACTCCCATTCACCTGTCCGTGTCGATTCCCCCGCGCTTGAAAATGGCTGTGGCCTGGACGGTCGGACTGGGCCTGCTCGCCTGGTTGCTGCACCGCCTGCCCTGGCAAAGTGCCGCCGAGGCGCTGCGCCGGCCTGCCGCCTGGGTGTGGCTGAGCGTGCTGGCTGCCTTGCTGCTGAGCTACGGCCTGCGTGGCGCACGCCTGCAGGTGGTCATGGGCCTGACCGAGCCAGACACCACGGGCAAGCCGCGCCACCCCGGACGCACCCTGCTGGGCCTGCGCCTGGACGCCTTGCGCGTCATCCTCATGCACAACGCCGCCGTGAACCTGCTGCCCATGCGCGCCGGTGAACTGAGCTTCCCGTGGCTGGCCTCGCGCGAGCTGAACATGCCCCTGCCGCGTGCCGTGTCCTGCCTGGTGTGGATGCGGGTGCAAGACCTCATGGTGCTGGCCTGGCTGGGCCTGCTGGTCTGGCCCGGCATGCCGCTGTGGCTGCGCGGCCTGGGCCTGGCGGCTTTGCTCGCCGCAGGTGCAGGCTTGACGGCCTTGTCACGGCTGGCCGCCCGCCCCGCCAGCCAAGGCCCGCAGGCCTGGTGGCAGCGCTGGCAAGGCGCCCTGGCCGAACACGCGCACCACCGCCCTGCTGCCTGGGCCCTGACCCTGTCCAACTGGGTCGTCAAGCTGAGCGCCGGTGCCATGTTGCTGTCGGCCATCACGGGCGCAAACTGGCTCACCGCCTGGTCTGGCGCGCTGGGTGGCGAGCTGGCCGCCGTGGTGCCCCTGCAAGGCCCCGCCGGTTTTGGCACCTATGAAGCGGGTGTGTGGGCGGCCATGGCCCTGCTGCGCCCGCCTGGTGACCCGGCCCTGGCCCAGGCCGTTGTCGGTGCGCTGTGCCTGCATGCCTGTTTCCTGGTCTGCGCCTCACTGGCCGGCGTCGGCGCCTGGCTGCTGCGCCTGCCTGCCACGCCCACCTCCACGTCTTCGCCCACGGCGGCGTCCCGCCCCGGCCCCCTGTCTCTTTGACCCTCGCCCATGTCCGCTGCATTCCCCACGACCTCACCCACCCCCTTGGCCAGCACCCCTGCTCACGCCCTGTCGATCGTGGTGCCCATGTACAACGAGGTCGACAACGTCGAGCCTTTCGTCACCGCGGTGCATGAAGCGCTGGCCAGCTACCCCTTCCCCTGGGAACTGATCATCGTCAACGACGGCAGCCGCGACGGCACGCAGCAGGCGCTGGACCAGCAGGCCAGCCTGCGCGGCCCGCACGTGCGCCCCATCCACCTGTGGCGCAACTTCCGCCAGACCGCAGCCATGCAGGCCGGCATCGATGCTTCGCGTGGCGACGTGATCGTCACCCTGGATGGCGACCTCCAAAACGACCCCAAGGACATCCCCAAGCTGGTCAGCCGCCTGCTGCGCGAAGACCTGGACCTGGTGGCCGGCTGGCGCCAGAACCGCCAGGACGGCATGTTCCTGCGCAAGATCCCGTCGCGCATCGCCAACCGCCTGATCCGCAAGATCACCGAACTGGAATT
>CANBQJ010000371.1 GCA_947371645.1 Burkholderiales bacterium
CCGCGTGATCTGGCTCAAAAACCGTCGGGCACCTTGATCCGCACGCAAAGCCAGGGGCAAACCGTCCGCACGCACCGGCGCCGATTGACCTGGCGCAAACACCCCGCAGGTGCGGCCATCGCTGTCAATGGCTGACCCCTCGGTGTCAGTTTCCGACCTCTGGCCGCCGGGCCGCCGCTTCTAGTCTTCGGTCATCGCCAACACCGCCCCGAACACCGGGGCGACGGCATTCAAAGGAGACGACAGATGTCCAAATACCTGAAGGGTTGGTTGATGCCCGTGATCGGCATCGGGGCCTTGCTCTTGCTCGTCAAGGGGGGCTGGTGGATGTGGGCGCCTTTTTCCCTGGCACTGGTGTTCTTCGTGGGCGCCGACCGCTTCCTGCCCCGCGACGAATCACCCCCGCCGCGCGTGCAACTGACCTGGCTGCTGAACCTGCCGCTCTACAGCATCCTGCCCATGCTGGTGCTGCTGAACTTCACCATCCTGTGGATGTTCGGCTCGGGCGACCTGCTGGGCTATGGCGCCTGGGTGCAGTCCCAAACCGGCATCGACCTGTTCGCGGGCCGCGCCGCCACCACCAGCTGGGTGCAGTGGGCCGGCTGCATCGTCACCGTCGGCCTGATGAACGCCGTGGGCGGCACCGTCACAGGCCACGAACTGACCCACCGCACGGCCAAGCCCTTCGACCTGTTCATGGGCCGCTGGATGCTGGCCTTCACCTGCGACACCTCGTTTGCCATCGAGCACGTCTACGGCCACCACGTGCAGGTGGCCACGCCAGCCGACCCGGCCACGGCCTTGCGTGGCGAGAGCTTCTACCGGTTCACCGTGCGCTCCACGATCATGAGCTATGTGCACGCCATGAAGCTGGAACGCGCCCGGCTCAAGCGCCTGGGCAAGTCGGTGTGGAACCCGCTGGCCAGCCCCTTTGCACGCGGCAACCTGGAGAACCTGCTGATGTTCGTGGCGGCCTATGCCATCGCCGGCTGGCCGGGTGTGGGCTTCTGGGCGGTGCTGGCCTTCGTGGGCAAGCAGTACCTGGAGATCACCAACTACTTTGAGCACTATGGCCTGGTGCGCGTGCCCGGCGAGCCCGTGCAGCCCCGCCACTCGTGGAACTCCAACCACTGGGCCAGCACCAACGTGCTGTTCAGCCTGGCGCGCCACTCGCACCACCATGCCGAAGGCGAAGCCCCGTACTGGACGCTGTCTGCCTACCCCACCGCGCCCATGCTGCCCAACGGTTACCTGTCGATGCTGCTGATCGCGTTGGTGCCACCGCTGTTCAAGAAGATCATGACGCCGGCACTCAACGACTGGGACGAGAAGCAGGCCTCGCAGGCCGAGCGCAAGCTGGCACAGGAAGCCAGCCGCCGCAGCGGGATGGACGGACTGCGGATCGCCAACGCCCGAGTGGCCTGAGCCCCGCAAGCCACGGCTGAAAGGACGACGGTCCCAGCCACCTGGCTGGTCTCGGGGATGGGATTCCACCCGGGCCCGCCAGGATGAAGCTCATTAAGCTCCTGGGCACCAACGACACCCAGGGATCTGCTTCATGTCCAGCTTTCAGCCCATTGCCGCCCGCGTGGCCCCAGGCCTGGCCCTTCTGGCACTGGCCCTGAGCGGCCCTGTCGCCCTGGCCCAATCGGCCTACACGGCGACGGTGCTGGGCAAACCCAGCGGTGCCTTTTCCTTTGCGCCCACCACGCTGGACGACCAGGGCGTGGTGCGCGGTGCGATGTACTACGCCGCCGGGTACAAATTCGTGCCCACCATACCGTTTGGCTTCCTGCCGGCCTACCTGTACCAGGCGGTGTCCTGGAGCGGCACCACGGCCACGGCCAGTGCCACGGTGGGCGGCAAGTACCTCTTCCCGCGCCTGAGCAACAACAGCGGCCAGCAGGTCGGGCCCTACAGCAAGGTCACCGAATTCCAGAACACCTTGCTGCCCGAGTTCTACCCGACCTCGGCCAGCGACATCCGGGGGGCCAATGTGTATGGGCCAACAGTGGGTTCCACGACGATGCTGCGGCAAGGCAGCACCGACACCGACCTGGCTGCCGTACTGGCCAAAAGCCTGGGCAATTCCAACACCAGCCGCGACAAGAGCAGCTTCACGGCCAGAGGCATCAACAATGCCGGCGCCATTGTCGGGCGCTTCATCCGCCCGGTGAGCGCGAACGGCGAAGTCAGCTACGTCGCGACGTCGCTGGTGTACCTCAATGGCAGCTACACCGTGCTGGACAACGGCCCCTACCAGGGCGTCAATCCGCTGGACATCAACGACTCGGGCACCGTGCTGGGCCAAGTCACCCGCTACAGCGACGCCACGGGCTACCAGACTTTGCCGGTGTTGTGGGTCAACCAACGGCTGGCCGCAGTGGGCCCCGACAGGCTGGTGAACCACGAGCCCCTGGGGATCAACAACGCAGGGCAGGTGTTGCTGGTGGGCATGGCCCGCCCGGTGGTGCCAGGCAGCACCGAAGACTTCCTGCTGCCCCTGCACAACGACAGCCTGATCTGGCAGGACAACAACGTGACCCCTGTGCTCAGCCCCAACAACGAAGCGGTGCGCGCCACGGCCATGAACGACCAGGGCACGGTCGTGGGCTGCGCCTTGCGCGCTGACGGCCCGCAAACCGTGGACGCCCGGCCCTTCCTGTGGAAGAACGGCGTGATGCTGGACCTGGCGCAAGAGCTGGCGGCCAAGGGTTTCAGCCTGCCAGCAGGCACCCGCTGGGGCTGCCCCCTGGCCATCAACAACGCGGGCTCGATCCTGACCTACTACTTCACCAAGGCGCTGCCCCAAACGCCCACCTGGGTGCGCATCAACGCCAGGCCTTGAGCGGGCTGGCGTCAGACCGGGGCAATCACCACTGCCCGGTTTCCATGCGGATGGCCACTTCGCAGTCTTCGAAGATCTCCAGCTTGGCGATCTTGACCCGCACGCCCAGCACGCCGGGCAACTCCATCAGGCGCAGGCACAGCTTGCCGATCAGCGTCTCCAGCAGGTTGACGTGCACCGACGTGCAGTCTTCGATGATGATGCTGCGCACCTTGCGGTAATCGAGCACGTGCATGATCTCGTCGTCATGCGGCAGCAGGGACTGGCTGC
>CANBQJ010000372.1 GCA_947371645.1 Burkholderiales bacterium
GGGCTTTTCGTAGAACTCGCGGGCGCGCAGTTCGGTCAGCAGGCCCAGCTTTTCAATCGTGCGCTTGAAGCGGCGCAGGGCAACGTCGAAGGGCTCGTTTTCCTTGACACGGATGGTCGTCATTACAGGTATCGCTTTCAGTGTGAATGATGCATCAGGGCCGCCACGTGGCCACGGGCCGAACGCCTTCCAACTCATCGCACAACGGCCGTCGAGGGTAATACGGTGTACACCCTGGCTCGCCTGACAGCCGCACGCTGTGTTTGCAGCGCTGGCTGTGGCGGACGTCTCACCTCGGTCTGGTCCCGGTCCCGGCTTCCGCATCCGGAATTACGCGGATGGAAACGGACACAGACCTGTCTCGGTGTGCACGCATGGGTTTGGACTCGTCCAAACCAGTGGACTTCTTTGCAAACACGCAACGAAGCCCCACCAACAAAGCCTGAGATTCTACCCCGATTTTCTGGATTTTCAATGCGTCGCATGAACGGGGGGTTTGCAGCGCAGTTCCAGATCCATTTGCGTGCCATGGCAAGGCCCCCGTCGAGGCGGCCATCAATCGGCCCAGCCGGCTTCGGCCAGCAGTTTGGCGCCCTGCTCTGCGCACAGGGCGGCGACACGGTCTGCGGGCGGCAACGCGGGCGCCAGGGGGTCTGCCGGCAGGCGCCTGCGCAATTCGGCCCATGGGCCCAGCACAAAGGCCCGCTGCAAGGCACGGGGATGCGGCAGGGCCAGGAAAGCGGTGGCGCTGCGGCGGTTGCCATGAGCCAGGAGGTCCAGGTCCAGCGTGCGCGGGGCGTTGGGCCTGGCGTCGGCTTGGGCTTCAGGCTGCGGCCGCACCCTGCCCTGCGCGCCTTCAATGGCCTGCATCTGGCGCAAAAGCTCTGCCGAACCCAGGCAGGTGTCCAGCGCCAACACGGCGTTGAAGAATTGGGGCCCTTGCGCTTCCCAGGGCTCGGTCTCGAACAGGGCAGAAACCCCCAGCAGCCGGGTGCCGGGCAGGCCACGCAATGCAGCAATTGCCTGGCGGAAAGTGGCCGGCACGTCACCCAGGTTGCCACCCAAGGCCACCCAGGCGGTGAATCGCGGCGCGGCCGCCAGTGCTTCAGTCACCGTCGCCACTGGCTCGCACAGGCGAGGCGGCATCTGCCAGGCCCTCTCCGCCGCCAGATGCACCAGCACCGGCGCCAGCCGGTTTGCGGCGACGGCGACGGCGTTTGCGGGCGGGCGGCGCATCCACGCCGGTGGCGTCGTCGGGCTCAGGGCCGTCAGGCAAATCACGGTCGGCGTCCGCGCCAGTGTCCAGATCGTCGCGGAAGCGCGGGTCGAAATCGGGGTCGCTGTCGGCGGGCGGTGCGGCTCGGCGGCGGCTGCTCGTGCCCGTCGCGCCGGCCGATGGCGTGCCGCCTTCTTCCGACGTGACACCATCGGTGTCGGCACCGGCCTTGGCGCGGTGCGTCTTGGCGCCCTTGCCCTTGGCCCGTGCGCCGCCCCCACTGGCCGCCTGGCGCTTGGCCAGGTCTTGCTCGCGGGCGATTTCCATCAGTTCTCGGCGGCGGGGGCTGTCACCCAGTGAGAAATCCTCCCACCACTGGGACAGCTCGGCATCGCCCTCGCCCGACTGGGCGCGCAGGCGCAGGAAGTCGAAACCGGCACGGAAACGGGGCTGCTCGACCAAGGTGACGGGGCCATTGCCCGAGCGCCGCTCGAAGCGGGGCTGCATGGTCCAGATCTCGCGCATGTCGGCGGCCAGCTTGCCTCGGCCTGAGATGTCTCCGATGCGGGCGTCAAACACCGCGTCGGTCGCAGCTTGCAGGGCCGGGAAGGCGGGCTCACCTTGAGCCTGCAGGCGCTGCCAGTGGGCCAGCACGTCGTGCCACAGCAGGCAGGCCAGCAGGAAGCTGGGGGCCACGGGCTTGCCCTCGCCAACACGGCGGTCGGTGTCGGCCAGGGCCAACTGCACGAACTGCTCGCGGGCCGGGTGCAGGCGCACCTCGTCAAAGACGACGTCCAGCACCGGGAAGATGCCGCGGTCCAGGCCCTGCTTGCGCAGCTGCTCGATGGACGCCTGGGCATGCCCGGTCTGCATCAGCTTGATCATCTCGTCGAACAGGCGAGACTGCGGCACGTTGGCCAGCAGCGCGGCCATCTCGCGGATGGGCTCGCGCGTGGCCGGCTCGATCTCGAAGCCCAACTTGGCGGCGAAACGCACCACGCGGATGATGCGCACCGGGTCTTCGCGGTAACGCACATCGGGCTCGCCGATCATGCGCAGCACGCGCTTGCGGGCGTCGGGGATGCCGCCGTGGTAGTCCACGACCACGCCTGTGCGGGGGTCGTAGTACATGGCGTTGATGGTGAAGTCGCGGCGGGCAGCATCCTGGTCCTGCGGGCCCCAGACGTTGTCGCGCAGCACGCGGCCTTCGGCATCGACCACATGGGATTTGTCGGCCAGGTCCTTCTTGGACGTCTTTTCGTTGCCGGTCACCTGTTCGGCGGCGCTGGCATCGAGGTATGCGCGGAAGGTGGAGACCTCAATGACCTCGTGCTCGCGGCCGCGGCCATAGACCACATGAACGATGCGGAAACGCCGACCGATGATGAAGGCGCGGCGAAACAGGGACTTGACCTGCTCGGGCGTGGCGTTGGTGGCCACGTCGAAGTCCTTGGGGCGCAGGCCCAGCAGCAGGTCGCGCACGGCGCCGCCCACGATGTAGGCCTCGTAGCCGGCGTCCTGCAGGGTCTCGACGACCTTGCGGGCGCGCTCGTCCACCAGGGCCGGGTTGATGCCGTGCTCGCTTTGGGGCACATCCACGCGCTTGCCCACGGGGATGCCCCCGATGCCCTTGGCCGGTTTGTCGTCGGCTTTGGCGGCGCGGCTGCGCTTGGCGGGTGTCTTGCCCAGGATTTTGTCGATGAAGCTCTTGATCATGCAAACAGTCGAAGCAGACGCCAACCCTTGTCCAGCGCAACCGACTCTAAGGCGGGGCTGGGGTTGGTGGCCACGGGATCATTCACCCGCTCCAGCAGGGGCAGGTCGTTGGGGGAGTCGCTGTAGAAGCTCACGCGCTGGAAATCGGCCAGGCTGCGCCCCTGCGAAGCAAGCCATTGTT
>CANBQJ010000373.1 GCA_947371645.1 Burkholderiales bacterium
ATCTGGTGCGGCTTGCGCTGCGCAAATTTGCCCAGCTGCACCAGCTTGAGCATGGCCTCCACGCGCTCGGCCACCTGGGCTTTGGGCAGGCCGTCGCGGCGCAGGCCAAAGGCGATGTTGTCCCACACCGTGAGGTGAGGGAACAGCGCGTAGCTCTGGAACATCATGTTGATGGGCCGCTCGTACGGCGCCAGGCCGTTGAGGTCTCGCCCCCCCAGCGTGATGCGGCCCGAGGTGGGCTGGTCGAAGCCCCCCAGCATGCGCAACAGCGAGGTCTTGCCGCAGCCCGAAGGCCCCAGCAAGGCGAAGATCTCGCCCTTGGCGATGTCCAGGCTGATGTGGTCGACGGCGCGGTAGGTCTGGCCGTCGGCGCCGCCAAAGTCCTGCACCAGGCTGTCCAGCCTGAGGAAGGCCTCGTCCGTGGATGCCATCACAAGCCTGTTTTGAACGAGGTGTAAATGCGCGTCATCTGCCGGCGGATGTCGTTGTTGAGGGCCTCGGGCTGGGCCATCTTCTTCATCTCGGCCTCGGGCGGGAACACGGCCGGGTCGTTGGCGATCTCGGGCTTGACGAACTTGCGCGAGGCCAGGTTGGGGTTGGCGTAGAACACCTTGTTGGACAGCGAAGCATGCACCTCGGGGCGCATGATGTAGTTCATCCACTTGTGCGCGTTTTCGGGGTGGGGGGCATCGGCCGGGATGACCATGACGTCCATGAAGACCACACCGCCAATCTTGGGCGTCAGCGTCTGGATGTTCTGGCCGGTCTTGCCTTCGATGGCGCGGTTCTTGGCGATGTTGATGTCGCCCGAATACCCGAACACCGCGCAGAGCTGGCCATTGGCCAGGTCATTGATGTAGCCGCTGGAGCTGAACAAGGTGACGTGAGGCCGGATGGCCTTGAGCAACGGCGGCACCAGGTTGTAGTCGGCGATGTTCTTGGAATACGCCTGCTTGCCCAGGTAGTGCAGCGACGCGGGGATCACCTCGGTGGGGGAGTCGAGGAAGGACACCCCACAGGTCTTGAGTTTGCTGATGTACTCGGGCTTGAAGATCAGGTCCCAGACGTTGTCGGGCATGGGCATGCCGCCCAGTGCGGCCTTGACCTTGTCGACGTTGATGCCCACGGTGGTGTAGCCCCACATCCAGTCGACCATGTACTGGTTGCCCGGGTCCAGGCGCGCCAGCTGGGCCTGGAAGCCGGGGTCGAGGTTCTTGAGGTTGGGCAGCTGGGCCTTGTCCACCTTTTGCAGCAGGCCGCCATCGGCCTGCATCTTGGCCCAGTAGGACGAGGGCACCACGATGTCGTAGCCCGTCTTGCCGGCCACCAGCTTGGCGTGCACGATCTCGTTGCTGTCGAACACGTCGTAGCGGACCTTGATGCCGGTTTCTTTCTCGAAGTTGGCGATGGTGTCCGGCGCGATGTAGTTGGACCAGTTGTAGACGTTGAGCACCTTCTCTTCTTCGGCCTGTGCCGGCAAGGCCATGCAGCCGATGGCCGCAGCCAGGCTGCTCAAGGCAAAGGCCAGAGGCTGGCGACGAGTGGGGCGGGCGCGCTTCATCGTGTGCATCTCCTGAGGTCTGCGCACCCTCGCCGGCATGGCGCCGAGGTCGGGGTGCATGGCTACGTGCAGGTATTGTGATTCGGGGCTGTGGTCGCGTCGACCGGGGGGCGACGGGCTGTTGCAAATCGGCCCCGGGCGACGGGCTCAGCCATGCAAGATGCAGGCCGACGGGCTCACCCCCTGCCCTCACTCGGGCATCGCCCTGGCGGCCTCCCAGGCCAGCATCACCCGCTTGCGATCGGGCCCCCAGCGGTAGCCCCCAATGGCCCCGCTGCGCTGGATCACCCGGTGGCAAGGCACCAGGAAGCTCACCGGGTTGGCACCCACCGCCTGGCCCACCGCGCGGCTGGCGCCAGGCCGGCCGATGGCCCCGGCCAGCTGGCCATAGCTGCTGAGCTGGCCCGGTGCGATGCGCAGCAGGGCGCGCCACACCTGCACCTGGAAATTGGTGCCGGCCACGTGCAGCCGCACAGGGGGCCGATCCGCCTCGCTGGCCTGGCTGGCATGGAAAACGGCCCGGGCCCAGCGGCAGGCGCCTGCGGTGTCGGCGGTGAAGGTGGCGCGCGGCCAGCAGTGCAGCAGCTCCTGCAAGGGCGCGTCGGTGGCCTCGCCCGATGGGTGGTCCACGAAGCCCAGGTGGCACAGGCCGCGCGGTGTCCAGGCCAGCAGGGCCTCGCCAAAGGGCGTATCTGCCAGGCCATGCGCGATGTGCAGGCCCGCGCCGCCGCGCTGGAACTCGCCTGGCGTCATGGCCTCCAGCTGCACGAAGTGATCGTGCAGGCGCGAGGCGCTGCTCAGGCCCAGCTCGCTGGCCACATCCAGCACCGGCAGGGCCTGGGCCAGCAAGGGCTTGGCCTGGCTCACGGTGAGGGCCTGCACAAAGCGCTTGGGTGAAACGCCGGCCCAACGCGTGAACAGGCGCTGCACATGAAAGGGGCTCAGGCCCAGGTGGGCGGCCAGGTCGTCCAGCGTGGGCTGGGCCAGCAGGTGATCGCGCAGGTAGGCGATGGCCCGCGCGGCGCGGGCGTAGTCCAGCGAAGCCTCTTCTGGTGAGGCGGCTGCAGCGGGGTCTGGGCAGGTCGGTTCGTCCATGGGCTGGCAGTGTGCCTGCGCGTCGCGCCCGTGGCGACCCGGATCTTGCTCAGGCGTCCAGCCAGCCGCGGGCCTTCAGGTCGGCCCAGGTGAAGTCCAGGCAGGTCTGGATGAGGCCGGCCAGCTCGTCGATCTGGGCGCGGGTCATCACCAGCGGCGGCGCGATGATCATGCGGTCACCCACGGCGCGCATGACCAGGCCGTTGGCAAAGCAATGCCCCCGGCAGACCATGCCCACCGACTGCTCGGGCGCGAAGGCCAGCGCGGGCGTGTCGCCCTGTGCCTTGCGCTGGACCAGGCGGATGGCGCCCATGAAGCCGCAGGTCTCGGCCTCGGCCACCAAAGGGTGCGCGGCCAGCTCGGTGAACTTGGCCGCGAGGTAGGGGCCGGTGTCGTCGTGGATCTGCTTGACCAGGCCTTGCTGCTCGATGAGCTCCAGGT
>CANBQJ010000374.1 GCA_947371645.1 Burkholderiales bacterium
CGCCAACCAACTGATCCTCACACCATGAAATCGTTCAAAAACAAGGTTGCCGCCATCACCGGCGCGTCGTCCGGCATGGGCCGCACCCTGGCCATCGAGCTGGCCCGCCGCGGCTGCCACCTGGCCCTGAGCGACGTCAACGAAGCCGAGCTGGCCAAGACCGCCGACCTGGCATCGAAAGCAGCCGGCCAGCCCGGCGTGCGCGTGACCATCGCCAAGGTGGACGTGGCCAACCGCGAGGCGATGTTCGCCTGGGCAGACCAGGCCCGCAAGGACCACGGCCAGGTCAACCTGATCTTCAACAACGCCGGCGTGGCCCTGACCGTGCCGGTCGAGCATGTGAAGATCAGCGACTTCGAGTGGATCATGGGCATCAACTTCTGGGGCGTGGTCCACGGCACCCAGGCCTTCCTGCCTCACCTCAAGGCATCGGGTGAGGGCCACATCGTCAACACGTCCAGCCTGTTTGGCCTGATGGCCGTGCCCACCCAGGGCACCTACAACGCCACCAAGTTCGCGGTGCGCGGCTTCACCGAGGCCCTGCGCATGGAGCTGGACATGGAAGGTGCCTGCGTCAGCGCCACCTGCGTGCACCCGGGCGGCATCGCCACCAACATCGCCATGGCCGGCAAGGTTGACCCGGTGATGGAAAAGCTCACCGGCTCCAGCATCGACGCGCACAAGCGCCGCGCCAACAAGCTGATCAACAACACCACGGCCGAATCGGCCGCGCTGCAGATCCTCGCTGCTGTTGAGCACAACGAGCGCCGCGTGCTGGTGGGCAACGACGCCAAGTTCCTGGACAAGCTGGTGCGCCTGCTGGGCTCGGCCTACCAGGGCGTGATCGTGCGCCAGATGCGCAAGATGAACGCCAAAGCGGCCGGCCGCAAACAGCTCGCCTGATCCCACATTGGGTGCCGCGAATTCGCGGCATGATGTCGCGCATGCATTGGTTCAAGCGTCTGTGGTGGTCTGCGGTGGCCTTCGGCCTCACCCTGACTGTGGTCATCTTCCTGACCTGGGAGCCTGATCGGCAACTGGGCCAGCTCGTGGCGCGCTGGGCACCGCCGCCATCCACCTTCATGGAGCTGGATGGCATGCAGGTGCACCTGCGCGACACCGGCCCCACCGATGACCCCACCCCCATCGTCATGCTGCACGGCATGTCATCGAGCTTGCACAGCTACGAGGGCTGGCAGGCCCAGCTCCAGGGCCGCCACCGCGTCATCAGCGTCGACCTGCCGGGCTTTGGCCTCACCGGCCCCAGCCCTCAGGGCGACTACCGCACCGATGCCTACACCCGCTTCGTGCTGCGCCTGCTGGACGCGCTGGGCCTCAAGCGTGTGGTCCTGGTGGGCAATGCGCTGGGCGGCGAGGTGGCCTGGCAGACGGCCGTGCTGGCGCCAGAGCGCGTGCGCAAGCTGGTGCTGATCGACAGCGATGGCTACCAGCCGTCCGTGCTGTCCATGCCGCTGGCTTTTCAGATCGCCAGCATGCGCGGCCTGCGCTGGGTGTCCGAGCGCATCCTGCCGCGTGCCCTGGTGGAGTCCAGCGTGAAGAACGTCTTCGGCGACCCCAAGCGCGCCACGCCTGAAAAGGTGGACCGCTATTTCGAGCTCAACCTGCGCGTGGGCAACCGCCGCGCCTTGTTCCAGCGCATGGACCAGGCCCAGTTCGGCATGGGCTCCAGCCTGATCCGCCGCGTGCAGCAGCCCACGCTGGTGCTGTGGGGCGAGAAGGACCGCATGATCTCGCCCGACCAGGGCCAGCTGTTTTGCCGCGACATCCCGCGCTGCAAGCTGGTCACCCTGCCGGGGCTGGGCCACATCCCTCAGGAAGAAGACCCGGTGATGTCGATGAAGCCCCTGACCAGCTTCCTGGCCTCAGGCGAGCTGCACGGCACGGTTCACTGAGCCGCCAGCCGCCATTGCGCCTGGCGCAGCACCGACGCCACGACCTTGTCGAGCGCCGCGTCCAGCTCGGGCTTCTTGAGCTGTTCGCCACCCAGTTGCTGGTCGGCCAGCGGCAGGGCCAGTTGCTCGGGCACCACCACCATGGCGAAGTTGGTGCTCAGGTAGGTCCGCACGATGGGCAAGGCACGGATGCCGCCCAGGGCACCCGGCGAAGCGGCCAACAGGCCCACGGGCTTGCCGGCCGTCGCCCCAGCGCCACCCGGCAGGCCATCGTGCGCAGGCACCGTCGACAACCAGTCGAAGGCATTGATCAGCAAGGGCGTGGGCAGGGCGTTGTATTCGGGGCTCACCAGCAGCAGCCCATCGGCATGGACAAACAGCTCGCGCAGCTTCAGGGCACCGGCAGGCTTGCCATGGGCCGCCGCCCAGTCGTCGTCGTAGATGGGCAGGTCCAGGGCGCGCAGGTCCACGTCGGTGGTTTCTGCGCCCAGAGCCCGTGCCTTGCGTCCAGCCAGGTCGGCCAGTTGGCGATTGAGTGAGCCCTGGCGGGCGCTGCCGGCGATCACGAGCAGGCGTGGGGCACGGGTGGCGGTCATGGGCGAAGCCTTTCAGTCTGAAGTGGATCAGTTGAATTTTGCCGCCACCGCAGCCACGCGCGCGCCGAACAGGCGAGCGGTTTCGAGGTCACCTGGCAGCATTTCTTCCGTGGAGGCGTCAGACGGGGTCTGGGCCATGGCACCGCTGAACGAGGCCACGTAGTTGACGTCGTTGCGGTTGGCGGCCTTGCTGTTGCTGGGCATCAGGCCCGTGCCCACCCAGATCATGCTGTGCTGTTGCGACAGGGTGAACAGGTAGTGCAGCGTTGACAGCTTGTCGCCGTTCATCGAGGCCGAGTTGGTGAAGCCGGCGGCGATCTTGTCCTTCCACTGCTGGGTGTACCAGGGCTTGGACGAAGCGTCGATGAACTTCTTGTACTGCCAGGGCACGCTGCCCATGTAGGTGGGGGCGCCAAAGATGATGGCGTCGGCTGCGGCCAGGGTCTCCCAGCCGCCGTCGGGCAGGTTGCCTTCACCGTCCACGGCCAGCAGGGTGCCACCGGCGCCTTGGGCCACCGATTCGGCCATGCGCTTGGTGTGGCCATAGCCACTGAAATAGACGATCACGATGTTCTTGCTCAT
>CANBQJ010000375.1 GCA_947371645.1 Burkholderiales bacterium
GGTCAGATGTACGTGATGACCCGCTTCGACGACACCGTGCGTGTCGTCAGCCTCGCCAGCAAGGCCGAGCTGAGCAACGTGCCGCTGAAGAACCCGGAGCCGGCCAACATCATCGAAGGCCGCCCCTTCCTGTATGACGCCTTCAGCACGTCGGCCAACGGCGAAGCCTCTTGCGCGTCTTGCCACATCTTCGGTGAAGAAGACGCGACCGCCTGGAACCTGGGCAACCCTGATGACGAGGTGAGCACCGCGGCCATCCCTGGCAAGTACACCGAACCCCTGGTGTTCGCGGGCGCCAAGCTGATCTTCGGCGTCAAAAGCAAGATCAACGGCGACGACAAGCCCAACAACTTCCACCCGATGAAGGGCCCGATGATGACGCAGACCCTGCACGGGATGCGCAATTCGGGTGCCATGCACTGGCGTGGCGACCGGGCCACGGGCATCTACGGCACCGACGTCCGTGATTCCAACGTCTCCTTCCTGAACTTTGCCGGCGCCTTCCAGGGCCTGCTCGGCAACACCGCGCCGATGTCCAAGGAGAACATGCAGAAGTTCGCTGACTACCAGCTCAACACCTACATGCATCCCAATGCGGTGCGCAACCTGGACAACTCGCTGACGGCAGCGCAGCAGGCTGGTCGCGACTTCTACCTGGGCACCCGCGCCGCAGACGGCATCAACATCAAGATCTCGGGCGTCGAGGTCTCGCAGACCTGCAATGGCTGCCACACGCTGGACCCGGCTCAAGGCCTGTTTGGCACCGGCACCTTCCGCACCTTCGAGGGCCTGCCCCAGACGGTGAAAGTCGCGCCGCTGCGCAACCTGTACCAGCGCGTGGGCATGTTCGGCTCGCCCGACATGACGTTCTTCCAGCTGGCGGGCACTGGCAACACGGGCGATCAGGTTCGTGGCTACGGCTTCACCCATGACGGTGCGGTCGACACGGTCTTCCGCTTCTTCCATGCCATCGTGTTCCGCAACCAGCTGGGCGCAGGCTTCCTGGCTGGCGCGACCGGTACCCAGCAGCGCGCAGACATGGAGCAGTACATGCTCGCGTTCGACGGTGACCTGGCACCGATCGTGGGTCAGCAGATCACCTTGAGCAACAGCAGCAGTTCGCAAGTTGGTGCCCGCATCGACCTGCTGATCGCCCGCGCCAAGGCCCCGTTCGTGTCCAAGGAAGCTGGTGGCAACGTCACCGAATGCGACCTGGTGGCGTCGGTGGTGGAAGGTGGCACCCGCCGCGGCTACATCTTCGACACGTCGGCAGGCAGCTTCACGGCGCAAGACGGCAGCACCCGCAGCGACAGCACCCTGCGCGCCTTGGCCCAGGTGCCTGGTCAGGAAGTGACCTACACCTGCACCCCGCCGGGCACGGGTCGCCGCGTGGCCTTCAGCAGCTGATCTTCAGCGCTCCTCGCCCTGACAAGGCCTCGCCATCCGGCGGGGCCTTTTTTCTTTTAACAACTGCTTTCAACTTGAGGCCCCGTCTGGCCCCTCCTTTGGGGTGGGGCCCCTGCAGACACGTGCGCAAATGCGGTAACTTCGCCGCACAAGCGCCATGTTCACCAGGGCGCACCATCAAACATCAGGGCGGCCCCATGACGGACCATTCGGGCATCCAGCAAGCGCTGGGTGCAGCAGCGCGTGACCTGGCTGCATTGTTCTCATCGCAAGCAGATCGCCTGCTGCGATTGCACACCCCGCTGGGGCCTGATGCCTTGCAGGCAGAGCGCGCCGAGATTGTTGAATCCATTGGTCCCGGCGTGGTCTGGCCAGATGGCGCCAGCGGTTCCACTCTGGCACCTGCAACCGGCTACGCCATCGACCTGCTGGCCCTGAGCACCCGCGCCGACATCGACGCCACCGAGCTGCTGGGGCACCCGGTTTTGCTGGAGCTGCTCACCGCCAACAGCCGAACTCAGCTGCGCCCCTTCCACGGTCATGTGACCAGCATGCAGCTCATGGGCGCCGATGGCGGTCACGCCCGCTACTGCCTGCGCATTGAGCCGTGGACGGCGATGCTGGCCCAGCGCGTGGACGCCTGGGTCTTCCAGGACATGGACGTGCTGGACATCACCGAAGCCATCTTTGCCGACTACGCCGGCCAAGGCCGGCTGGCACCGCACTGGCACATCGACGTGGCCGACCGCGGCCAGCTGGCCCGCCGCTCCCTGTGCACGCAGTTCAACGAAACCGACCTGGCCTTCCTGCACCGCCTGTGGGCCGAAGAAGGCCTGTTCACCTGGTTCGAGCACACGGGCAATGCGGCAGATGCCGCCAGCCTGGGTCGCCACACCCTGGTGATCGCCGACCACAACGGGGCCTTGAAGCCCAACGCCCAGCCCCTCATCCGCTTCACCCAGCCCGGGGCGGTGATGAAAGAAGACAGCATCACCCGTTGGCACGGGGTGCGCCGCCTGGGCCCCAGCCGGGTGGCGATGAGCAGCTTCGACTACCGCAGCGTGGCCCAGCACGGCGCGCAGTCCGACATCGACGCTGGCCACGCCCAGACGCTGGATTTGCCCCACGTGGACCAGCCCGGTGCCTACGCTTTTGAAACTCCTGAACAGGCCGAGCGCCGCGCGCGCATCCAGCTGCAAGGGCTGGAGGCGGCGCGCAAGCGCTTCGAGGGCCGCGCCACCGTGCGCACGTTGGCGCCCGGCAGCACCTTCACCTTGCTGGACCATGCCGAGCACCATGCCGACCTCTTTGTGGTGCTGGGCGTGGTGCACCGGGTGCGCAACAACCTCAACGCCGATGCCAAGGCGGGCTTGCAGCACTTGCTGGGCGACATGTCCTGGTCGGGCGGTGGCGCCGCGCCACCCGCTGCCCGGGGCAACGACAGCGAAGAGCCCGTCTACGAGGCCCGCTTGTGGGCCCAGCGCGCATCGGTGCCTGTGCGTGTCTTGCCTCCTGCCGAGGCGGGCCGCCGGACCTGGGCCAAGCCGGTGGTGCACGGCACCCAGACGGCGGTGGTGGTGGGCCTCGACGGCCCCGTGCACACCGACCGTGACGGCCGCATCAAGGTGCAGTTCCCTTGGCAGCGCGGCGGCCAGGGCGCCCACCGCCTGGCGCACCCGG
>CANBQJ010000376.1 GCA_947371645.1 Burkholderiales bacterium
GCGGCCAGCCAGGCGCTCCAGCCGCCATCCAGCACCTGCACGGCGTCGTGCCCCAGCCAGCGCAGCATCCACCACAGGCGCGCGGCAAACATGCCACCCTGGTCGTCACAGACCACCACCTGGGTGTGCGGCGTCAGGCCCCAGCTGCGCGCCGTGGCGGCGAAGGCCTCGGGTGTGGGCAAGGGGTGTCTGCCGTTGTGGCCGGTCTTGGCAGCCGACAGGTCGCGGTCGAGGTGCACGTACTGCGCCCCGGGGATGTGGCCCGCAGCAAAGGCCTGCTCGCCGGCTTGAGGCTGGGTCAGGTTGAAGCGCGTGTCCAGCACGCACAAGGCCTGTGGCGATGGCGATGCGGCCAGGCGCTGCATCAAGGCCGCGGCATCGATCAAAGGCTGCATGGGCTGAGACATGGGTTGACCTCGCCGGCCTGGACGCTCAGTTCAGCGCCATGCTCAGTTTGCGGCGGTACTGGTCGATCACCGGGTTGGCCGACGTCACCTCGACCTTGCCGGCGATCTCCAGCTTGGGCGCTGCGGCCGCACCACCAGGGCCGCCCGGGCCACCGGGCGCACCGGCCACAGG
Source organism: Burkholderiales bacterium (assembly GCA_947371645.1). The sequence goes on from CANBQJ010000376.1 coordinate 580, forward strand.
CCGCCCAGCCGGTGCCGCCTTGGGCAGGGGCAGGGTCATCACCTCCAGGATGGCCACATAGGTCTTGCGCGCGGCCTGGTCTTCCCAGGCCTTGTCGCGCATGATGATTTCGAGCAGCTCGTCCATGGCCTGCGTGGGCTGGCCGGCGGCCCAGAAGAGCTGGGCCAGCGCAAAGCGGGCCTCGAAGTCGCGCTTGTTGGCCACGATGGCGGCGCTCAGCTCGGCCGGGGTGCGGCCTTCGCGCGCGGCCTGCACCGCGGCGATGTAGCGGCTGAAGGCCACCACGCGCGCTTCGGGCACGGGCCCGGTGGCGCGGCCGGCAATCGGCAGGAAGATGTGCTTGGCCGCATCCACCTGGCCTTCGGCCAGCAGCAGCTTGATGAGGTCGAAGCGGGCCTCGTCGTTGCCCGGGTCCTTGGCGATGGCGTCTTCCAGCAAGGCCAGGGCCGACTCGGGGTGGCCCTCGTCGATCAGCGCTTCGGCTTCCAGCGTTTCGTCGGCCGACAGCAGCTCGCCCTCATCGGGCACGTGCTTGCTCAGGAATTCGCGGATCTTTTCAGCGGGCAGGGCGCCCACGAAGCCGTCCACCGGCTGGCCGCCCACGAACATCACGCAAAACGGGATGGAGCGCACGCCAAACATCTCCGAGAGCTGCCCGGCGATCTCCGGCTGCGCATCGGCGTCCAGCTTGGCCAGGATGAAGCGGCCGGCGTACTCGGTTTCCAGGCGCTCCAGCACGGGGCCCAGCGCCTTGCAGGGGCCGCACCATTCCGCCCAGATGTCCAGCAGCACCGGGGTGTTCACCGACGCGGCAATCAGGTCGGGTTCGAAGTTTTCCAGGGTGATGTCGATCATGTTGGGGTCGGGCAGCGGGGCAGCGCCTAAAATTCGGGGTTTGACGTGAACAGGAGCGGGCCGTGACGAACACGACGGGCGCCAGCAATGGCAAGGTGACAGTGGGTGTGGTGATGGGTTCCAGCAGCGACTGGGACGTCATGCGCCATGCCGCCGACATTCTCACCGAGTTCGGCATCGCCTACGAGGCCAGGGTGGTTTCGGCCCACCGCATGCCTGACGACATGTTCCGCTACGCCGAGGCCGCCGCCGACCGGGGCCTGGTCGCCATCATCGCCGGGGCGGGCGGTGCCGCCCACCTGCCGGGCATGCTGGCCGCCAAGACCACGGTGCCCGTCCTGGGCGTGCCGGTGCCTTCGCGTCACCTGCACGGCGTCGATTCGCTGCACAGCATCGTGCAGATGCCCAAGGGCATCCCGGTGGCCACCTTTGCCATCGGCACGGCCGGGGCCGGCAACGCCGCCTTGTTCGCCGTGGCCATGCTGGCCGGGCATGACCCCGCGCTGCGCGCCCAGCTGGACGCCTTCCGCGCCCGCCAGACCGAAGTGGCCCGCGCCATGACGGCCGACCTCACCTTCGAGTCCAAGGCCTGATTGCATGAACCAAGCCATCAAGCCTGCCGATGTGATCCTGCCCGGCGCCACCCTCGGGGTGATGGGTGGGGGCCAGCTGGGCCGCATGTTCGTGCATGCTGCCCAGGCCATGGGCTACCGCACCGCCGTGCTGGACGCCGACCCGGACAGCCCGGCCGGCACCGTGTCCCACGTTCACCTGTGCACGCCCTACCTGGACGACGAAGGCCTCCAGACCCTGGCTCAGGTCTCGGCGGCCGTGACCACCGAATTCGAGAACGTGCCCGCCCAGGCCCTGAACCTGCTGGCCCAGACCCTGCCTGTGTCGCCTTCGGGCTCGGCGGTCGCCGTCTGCCAGGACCGCGCCCGCGAAAAGGCCCATTTCGTGGGCTGCGGTGTGGCCTGTGCCCCCCACGCCATCATCGACACCCACGGCAAGCTGATCGCCGTGCCCGAAGGCCTGCTGCCCGGCATCCTCAAGACCACGCAGATGGGCTACGACGGCAAGGGGCAGGTGCGCGTCAAGACCCGTGACGAGCTGCAAGACGCCTGGGACAGCCTGGACCGCGTGCCCTGCGTGCTGGAGGCCATGCTGCCCCTGGCCTATGAAGTGAGCGTCATCGTGGCGCGTGGCCGCGACGGCCAGCTGGTGCACTTTCCCATCCAGCAGAACCTGCACCGCGACGGCATCCTGGCCGTGACCACCGTGCCCGCGCCCGACGTGAGCCCGGCCGTGGCCGAGCTGGCCTACACCTCGGCCCACCGCATCGCCGCCTCGCTGGACTACGTGGGCGTGCTGTGCGTCGAATTTTTCGTCTTGCAAGACGGCAGCATCGTGGCCAACGAGATGGCGCCGCGCCCGCACAACTCCGGCCACCACACGATTGACGCCTGCGACGTGTCGCAGTTCGAGTTGCAGGTGCGCACCATGACGGGCCTGCCCCTGGTGGCCCCGGTGCTGCACAGCCCCTGCCTGATGCTCAACCTGTTGGGCGATTTGTGGTTCCCCGACGGGGCCGGCGAGCAGGTCGAGCCCGACTGGGCCGCCGTGCTGGCCTTGAGCGGCACCCACCTGCACCT
>CANBQJ010000377.1 GCA_947371645.1 Burkholderiales bacterium
CGCTTCCTGGCGCCCAGCCTGCACATCCAGTCCTCGCCCGCGCTGTTCCTGTCGCTGCGCCGCCTGCTGGACGTGCTGCAGGCCAAGGTGGACGCGCTCTACGGCCTGCACCGCGAACCCAGCAAGAACATCATCGAGTTCCGCTCCGGAGACGTGGCCTCGTTCTGGCTGCTGCACACGGCCAGTGCCGCCTTCGCAGGCCTGAGCCACCTCGCGCGCCACCCGGCCCTGCACCCGGAACGCCTGTTCGAAAAGCTGCTGGAGCTGGCCGGGGCCTTGATGACGTTTTCCAAGGGCTTCACGCTGGCCGACCTGCCCAGCTACGACCACCTCAACCCCGGCCCCGGCTTTGCGCGCCTGGACCAGATCGTGCGTGAGCTGCTGGAGACCGTGATCTCCACGCGCTACTTCGCCGTGGCCTTGCATGAGCAGGCGCCGTCCTTCCACCAGGGCAGGCTGGACTCCGAACAAATCCAGATGGGCAGCACACAGCTCTTCCTGGGCGTGACGGCCACCATGGCCCCGGCAGAACTGGTGGAGGCCGTGCCGGCCCGCTTCAAGGTCGGCGCCCCGGACGACGTGGACAAGCTGGTGCTGTCGGCCATGCCCGGGGTGAAGCTGGTGCACGCGCCCCAGGTGCCGGCCGCCGTGCCCGTGCGCCCAGGCTGCTACTACTTCACCATCGAGGCCCGCGGCCATTTGTACGAACGCATGATGCAAGCCCAGGCGCTGACGATCTATGCCCCGCAAGGCATCCCTGATCTGCGCCTGGAGCTGATTGCCGTGAACGCTTGAAAGCATCCGCCATGAACGCCCCTTCCCGCGCCCCCAAGCTGTTTGACGACGCCGCCCCCGCCCTGCGCCGTGGCACGCACCTGCACGAGGTGAGCACCGAATCGCAAACGGCCCGCAGCCTCATCGACCTGATGTACGACGGCTTCTACCTGCTCTTCTTGCTCAAGGGCAAGCACGCGCCCCAGGACGCCGACACCTTCCGTGAGCGCATCAAGGGCTTCCTGTCGCAGTTCGAGCGTGGTGCGGCCAAACTGGGCGCCAGCGCCGAAGACGTCTTCGCTTGCAAGTACGCGTTTTGCGCCACCGTGGACGAGGCGGTGTTGATGTCGCAGTTCAAGGTCAAGGCGTCCTGGCAAAGCCTGCCCTTGCAGCTGCAGTTCTTTGGCGAGCAGCTGGCCGGTGAGCGCTTCTTTGAGAAGCTGGAAGACCTGCGCCGCGAAGGCGCCTCGCGCGTGCAGGTGCTGGAGGTGTTCCACATGTGCCTGCTGCTGGGCTACCAGGGCAAGTACCTCATCGAAGGCAGCGAGAAGCTCAACTACCTCAGCGCCCGCCTGGGCGACGAGGTGGCCCGCATGAAGGGCGCCAGCGCCGGCTTCGCGCCGCACTGGCAGGCGCCTGACCGCATCGCCAACCAACTCAAGCACGAGCTGCCCTTGTGGGTGATGGGTGCGGTGTTTGGCCTGCTGGCCGTGGGTGGCTACCTGGCCTTGAACTGGCAACTCACGCGCGGCAGCCGTGAAGCGCTGGGCCAGTACCACCACATCGTGCAGATGGCGCCTCAGGTGGCCAACATCACGATCACCCTGCCCTGATCGGCACCCGGGGATCAAGCACCGGAGTCGGGGTCGGCGTCGGCATCCAGCTGGCGCAGGAAGGCCAGCTTGTCAGCGATCTTGGCTTCCAGGCCCCGGTTGACGGGCTGGTACCAGCGGGGCTCCGGCATGCCCTCAGGCAGGTAGTGCTCACCGGCCGCATAGGCGTGCGGCTCGTCGTGGGCGTAGCGGTAGGCCTTGCCATGGCCCAGCTCCTTCATGAGCTTGGTGGGCGCGTTGCGCAGGTGGATGGGCACAGGCCGCGTGCCCTCCTGCTTCACGAAGGCGCGGGCCTGGTTATAAGCGTTGTAGCCAGCGTTGCTCTTGGCGGCCGAGGCCAGGTAGAGCACCGCCTGGGCCAAGGCCAGCTCGCCCTCGGGCGGGCCCAGGCGGTCCAGCGTCTGCGCGGCATCGTTGGCGATCTGCATGGCGCGCGGGTCGGCCAGGCCGATGTCTTCCCAGGCCATGCGCACGATGCGGCGAGCCAGGTAGTTGGCATCGGCGCCGCCATCCAGCATGCGGCACAGCCAGTACAGGGCGGCATCCGGGTTGGAGCCGCGCACCGATTTGTGCAGGGCCGAGATCTGGTCGTAGAACTGGTCTCCGCCCTTGTCAAAGCGCCGCAGGCTCTGGCTGATGGCCTGCTGCAGGAAGGCCGGATCCACCTCGGTGCGACCGGCCGCCATCGCTGCGGTGCGGCATTGCTCCAGCACGTTCAAAAAGCGGCGCGCATCGCCATCGGCCTGGTCGATCAAGCCTGCGATGGCGTCTTCGGTGAAGTGCAGCCCGGCCAGGGCCTCGGCTGAAGCGCGGTCAAACAGCTGACGCAACTCTGCGGGCTGCAAGGACTGCAGCACGTGCACTTGCGCACGAGACAGCAGCGCCGCGTTGACCTCGAAGGACGGGTTCTCGGTGGTGGCGCCAATGAAGGTCACCAGACCCGATTCAACAAAAGGCAGCAGGCCATCTTGCTGCGACTTGTTGAAGCGGTGGATCTCATCGACGAACAGGATGGTGCGTTTGCCTTGGGCACGGTGCAGTTCTGCCTGCTCCATGGCCGCACGGATGTCTTTCACGCCTGAGAACACCGCCGACAGCGCGATGAACTCGCAGCCGAAGGCGTGGGCCGTGAGCCGCGCCAGCGTCGTCTTGCCGACGCCCGGTGGGCCCCACAGGATCATCGAATGCAGGGCACCCGATTCGAACGCGAGGCGCAGCGGCCGCCCTGGGCCCAGCAAGTGGCTTTGCCCGATCACGTCGTCCAGCCGCGCCGGGCGCAGCAATTCCGCCAGCGGTTGGTGGGTGAACGAGGGCTCAGGCGCAAACAGGTCGGACATGCGGAGATTGTCGCGCGGCAGCGGCCCGACTGGCTTCAGGCCGAGAAATGAGCCGTTCGGACCATGTTGATCGCTCGAATTGTGACGCTTTGATGAAGGTAACTACCAATTACAGGTG
>CANBQJ010000378.1 GCA_947371645.1 Burkholderiales bacterium
CTGATGATGTTCGAGGGCCGCCGCGCCGAGCGCCGCATCAACGAGCTGCTGTGGCTGCGCTTCACCACCGACCGCATCGCCCGCGAACGCGCCGAGGCCCTGAAGATGGCCCAGCGCCACAGCGCCGTGAAAGACCAGTTCCTGGCCACCATGAGCCACGAGATGCGCACGCCGCTGCACGGCATCCTGGGCCTGTCGCGCCTGGTGCAAGGGCGTCTGCCCGACCGACCTGGCACCCTGCGCGACGCCCGCCACCAGGTCGCCCTGATCGAGCGCACCGGCGAGCACCTGCTGGGCATCATCAACGACGTGCTGGACTTTTCACGCATCGAGGCCGGCAAGCTGACCATCGAGCGCACCCCCTTTGACCTGCAAGGCCTGCTGCGCGACGCCCTGGCCCTGCAGAACGTGGCCGCCACCGACAAGGGCCTGAAGCTGCGCATCGACCTGGACCTGCCCGACGCTTGCTGGGTGCACGGTGATGCCGCGCGCCTGCGCCAGATCCTGCACAACCTGGTGGGCAATGCGGTGAAGTTCACCGACCAGGGTGAGGTGAGCCTGCGCGTGTGGCGCATGCAGACCGACGCCCCCACCCGCGTGCACGACGTCCTCTTCGAGGTGACGGACACCGGCCCCGGCATCTCGGCCACGCACCTGCCCCTCGTGTTCGATGCCTTCCACCAGGTGGACGGCAGCTTCGGGCGGCGCCACAAGGGCACGGGCCTGGGCCTGACCATCTCGCGCGAAATCGCCCGGGCCATGGGCGGCGACATCGTGGCCGACAGCACCCTGGGCCAGGGCTCGCAGTTCACGCTGGCCGTGCCCCTGGCGCCAGCGCCCGTGGGCCGGGTGGACGTGTCCCTGCTGGACGACGACCTGGGCCTGGCGCCCGCGGCTGGCCACCACACCGCACGCGTCAGCCGCCCCATGGGCCTGTCCACCTCCGACCCCGAAGCCCTGCTGCACAGCGACCTGGAAGGCGCCCAGGCGCCGGCCACCCTGGCCCATGTGCTGCTGGCCGAAGACAACCCCGTCAACGCCCTGGTGGCCGAGGCCACGCTGAGCAACCTGGGCCTGAGCGTGACCCGTGTCGAAGATGGCGAGCAGGCCTTGCGCCGGCTCTGCCAGCTGGACCGCGCCTATGACCTCGTCCTGATGGACTGCCAGATGCCCATGCTGGACGGCCTGGAGGCCACCCGGCGCCTGCGCCTGTGGGAGCAGGAACAAGGCCAGGCGCCCATCACCGTGATCGCGCTGACGGCCAATGCCCTGACGGGCGACCGCGAACGCTGCATGGCCGCCGGCATGAACGACCACCTGGCCAAGCCTTTCCGGCAAGACGAGCTGATGGCGGTGCTGCGCCCTCACCTGCCGGTGAAGCCGCACACCACGGTCTGAGCCTGCAGGCCGCGTTCAGGCGCCTGCGGCCTGCCGCAGCCAGCGGGCGCCGGCTTCCACGCTGTCGATCAGCGGCGGCACTTGGCCGATGTCGCCCAGAGCGCAGCGGGCTTGCAGGCGCGCCAGCACCGGCGGCACCCAACCGCCCAGCGCCGCCCCGCCCAGGATGATGCTGCGCAGCGCCGGATGCGCCTGCAGCAGCTCGACGCAGGCCTGCGCCAGGGCGTCCCACGCGGCCTCGGGCTGCGCGGCCATCTCGCCGCCTGAGGCCTCGACCGTCTGCACCGCCACCAGGCCTTGCGGCCCGGCGCATTGCAGGCCGCGCGCCAGGCGCATCAGCATGGGCCCCCAGGCCTGGCCACCGGTGACGATGCCAAAGGGCCCCAGGGCCTGCGCCTCGCGCATGGCCGCCTCCGCCAGGCCGGTGACGGGCAGGCCCGTGACCTCGCGCAAGGCCCACACGCCCGGGTCGCCAAAGCAGGCCACCAGCAGGGCCAGCGGGCGGCCCTGGGTGGCTTGATGGGCCTCATGCAGGTACCAGGCGTCCAGCGCGGCACGCGCGGCCACCACATACGTGGCCTCGCTGGCGATGTAGTCCGCGCCATGGGGGGCCGTCAGGCCGTGCACCGGCGGCGGAGACGGGTCGGTGGCGTCACCCGCCCGGGCCGCATCCCACAAGGTCTGCACCTGCTGCACCAGCTGGCCTGTGAGGGCCTCGCGGGTGTTGGGGTTGAGCACGAGCACGTGGGGCATGGGCTGTGGTGGGTGTCGATGGGGTGTCGATGGGGTGCCTGTGGTGTCGCCTTGGTCGGGCTGGGCCATGGTGGGCGCCGGGCTCAGCCAGGCGCGGCCTCGTCGAGGCGCAAGGCCGATTCCACGTTCAGCAGGTGCGCCGTCATGAGCGACACGGCCTGTGCCGCACTGGCCGCCAGGGCCTCGCCCTTGCCCGCCCTGCCCTTGCCACCACGGGCCTTGACCGCGGCCTTGAGCGCCGTCAGCAGGCCACGGTGCTCGTCACAACGGCAGGCCTGCACCCAACGCTGCGGCGCGGGCAAGCCCGCCGGGGCCACGCCCAGCAGGCTGTCGACGGCGGCCGGCTGCTCGGGGCCATAGCTCATGAGGATCAGGCTGGTGCGCGACACCAGCTTGCGCAGGAAGATGGCGAAGGTGCGGTGCGCGGCGGCGTCGGCCAGCAGCAGGTGAAAGCGCCCGGACTGCCGCAGCGCCGTGGCCTTGTCGCCTTGCAGGCGCGCCTGCTCCTCAGAAGCGATGCAATCGGCCAGGGCCTGCAGGTCGGCGGTGGTCGCCTGGCTGACGAAGTGCTGCACCAGCACGGCTTCGATCACGCGGCGGGCCTCGAAGACTTCGCGCGACTCGCTGACGCTGGGCTGGGCCACGCTGGCGCCCTTGTTGGGCTGCAGCAGCACCACCTGCTCTTGCGCCAGGCGGATCAGCACCTGGCGGATGCGTGTGCGCGACACGCCAAAGGCCTGGCCCAGGCGGTCTTCCACGAGCTTGGTGCCCGGCAGCAGGCGCTGGTCGACGATGGCCTCGATGAGGCGGGCGTGGATGTCGTCATCGGACAGGGGGGCGGTGGCTTCGGACGGCGCGCCCGTGGCGGCCAGCGTGGCGGGGTCGACGGCACGGGA
>CANBQJ010000379.1 GCA_947371645.1 Burkholderiales bacterium
CGGCACTTCCCTTTGGTGGAGGTTCATCCGAACGCAGAGCTGGCGGCTGAAGCAGCCGAGGCGGCGGCGGCACAGGGCCAGTTCTGGCCGATGCACCACCTGCTCTTTGCGCAAACCCATCACCTCACGCCAGCGGCATTGGTGGGGTATGCGCAGTCCCTCGGACTGGACATGAACCGCTTCAACGCCGAGCTGGCCGATCACATCTTCACGCAACGGGTTCAGGAACATCGCCGGGCGGGTGAGCACAGCAGCTTGCGGGCCACCCCGGCGTTCTTTCTGAACGGCAAAGCCGTGGACGTCTCGTTCGGCTTCAAGAAGCTGGAAGAGGCCGTGCAGGCGGCGTTGAAGGCGACCTGAAGTCCGAGCCCGTTGCAGCGCCGCCCGCAGCATGGTGCTGCATCCATCACTGAACGCGAAGGATCCGTCATGCCGCAGAAATCCTGGAGCGCCAAGCGTGAACGCCAGTACGCACACATCAAGGAAAGCCTGCTCCACCAGGGCAAGCCCCAGCCGCTGGCCGAGGAGATTGCCGCACGGGTCGTGAACAAGGAGCGGGCGCAACATGGCGAGTCCGTGGAGGCCAGCCTCTCATCGATCAACGACATGTCGCCCGGTCGACGCGGGGGTATGCGGTCGCACAAGGGGCCAGGCGGGCGAACCCTGCGGCAGCTTCGCAACGAGGCCCGCCAGCGCGGGCTGAAGGGGCGCTCCACGATGAACAAGGCGCAGCTCGAAGCGGCCCTGACGTCATGACTGCACAAGCCCCAGTCGAGCCCGCTGCCCAGCCCCCCGAAACCCCGCCGGTGGCCGCCGCCGAGGCGCGTGCCGTAGCCCCCTTGTCGGTGTCAGGCGTCGAAGTCGTCGCCCGGTCACGGCTGCTGACGGTGGCTGCCGACGACTTGCTGGTCAAAGTGGCTGCGCTGTTGTCGGGTGCCCAGATCAGCGTCGTGGTCGTGTGCGATGCCACCGGTGCGGCGGTCGGCGTCATCACCGAGACCACGCTGGTCCGACGCCTGGGCCTGGGGCAGGCCGACTTCTTCACCACCCGGGCCGGCGACGTGATGACCTCCGAGTTCACGGTCTGTGTGCCGCAAGACCTGCTCTCTGACGTGCTGGCCCTGATGCACACACGTGGCCTCATCCATGTGCTGCTTCTCGATGCCGACAGGCACCCGCTGGGTGTGCTGAACGCCCGCGACGGGCTGCGGGCGTTGCTGGCGGCCGGCAACCACGAAGAGGCGCTGCTGCGCAACTACGTCATGGGGCTCGGCTACCAATGAAGGCGCTGCGTTGACCGGCGCATATGCCCGACCGACCGTCCTGGTCACCGGCGCTGCTGGGAACCTGGGCCGGTCGGTCGCGGCGGCGTTGGCAGACGGGTACCGGATCGTCGGACTTGATCGCCATCCACGGGAGGAGGGGCCTGACGGCAGCCATCCGATCCTTGCGATGGGCCTCGGTTCGGACGAGTCAGTGGCCTTGGCCATGCTGGCGTTCCGCAGTGCCCACGAGCCGCGCATCGCCAGCGTGATGCACCTCGCCGCCTACTTCGACTTCACGGGCGAGGACAACCCCCTTTACCAGTCGGTCAACGTCGACAGCAACTGCCGCGCCTGTTCCAGGACTTCGAGCAGGCCGACACCTCGACCGCGCGGCAATATGGCGGCACCGGCCTGGGCTTGGCCATCACGCGGCGGCTGGCGTTGCTGATGGGCGGCAGAGCCGGCGCAGACAGCACGCCCGGTGTGGGCAGCACCTCTGGTTCACGGCGCGCCTGCGACGCGGCCTTGGCCCCGAGCCTGGCGCTGCGCGAGGCGTGACGGCTGCAGTGGCTGCGGCGGCGTCCGTGACCCTTGCAACGACCGAAGCCGGCTCCGACGTCCAGGCGCACATCCTGGTCGTCGACGACAACGAGGTCAACCGCGAACTGGCACTGGCGTGGCTGGGTGACGTGGGACTTTGGGCAGACACGGCCAGAGACGGCCGCGAAGCCGTGCAACGAGCGCAGGCGGTGGCGTACGACCTGATCCTGATGGACATGCAAATGCCGGTGATGGACCGCCTGGCCGCCACGCGAGCCATCCGCGCGCTGCCGGGCTGCGCGGCCATGCCCATCCTGGCGATGACCGCCGACGCCTTCGACGAAGAGCGCACCCTGTGCCAGGCTGCGGGCATGTACGGCGTCTTCGTCAAGCCAGTGGACGTGAGCGCGCTGTATGCCAGCTTGCTCAAGTGGCTGGATGGGCGAGGAGTGTGACGTGCAGCGCACCCACGCTTGAGGGCAAGCTTCCATCGTCCTAGCTCGGTGTTGATGGCGTGGGGCCAGCGCGAACGACTGCTTCGCGGCGATCCGCCCAGGGCGGTGAGTGTTGCTGAAGGGTTGGATTCGCCCGGTCGCCTCACATCGAACCGGCCGCGAATGTCTCAGACCAGCCTAAGCAGACATCGCGCATCGACCCAGCCATGCGCCCTGGCAGTTGATGGTGATCTTCCCAACCTGCCCAACTCCCTAAAGTCGCGGCCTCATCAACAAAATGAATGCCAGGAAGATATGCCGCAAAACCTCATTTCCCTCACCCTGACCGAAGCGGACCATGCGCCCAACGTACCCCATCGCTCGCTGAAGGGTGGACTCGGTTTTTCAAAGATCTCGGCGCTCACAAACAAGGGAAGGGCGAGTTGCGCTGGGCCACCTTCCACGCGCCGCTTGATGCCCCCACCCTGGTCGATTTTCTCCGGCGCCTGATCCGGGGTGCCAAGAAGAAAGTGTTCCTCATCATGGACGACTTTGAGGTACGCGACGACGGCTTCGTCCAGGCTTGGCTGCTTGAGCATGAGGACGAAATCGAGGGATTGCCTTTGCCGTTCCTGAAGCACCACACCCCCTTGACAACCGACTTCCATCTCCAGAATCACGGCCATCCCAAGATGAAGGCGTTTGACCTGGCGATGAAAATGGACGTGGAGTCGGCAGGTGCCACGTTCGTGTCGGCCCTGGATGTGTTTTGTGACGCGGGAACATGCCGGGCATCCTTGCCATT
>CANBQJ010000380.1 GCA_947371645.1 Burkholderiales bacterium
CCTTGCCACCGGCAGCGGCCGCCGCGCTGACGCAGGTGCCCCAGGCCATGTCCACCAGCGACAAGCCAAGGGGCCATTGTTTGAGCGTGGCCAGGTTGGTGAGGTCATAGGTGGCATAGGCCAAAAAGCCGAACAGTGCCGCCATGCCGATGGTCTTGCCCCAGCCCGGCGCGGGCCCGGCAGGCAACACCGCAAACACCACCAGCCCCAGCCCGAACAGCGCGTAGAAGAGCATCGCCACCGGCAGATTGGGCCTGTCGGCCATCAGGTGACCGATGCCTTGCTGGTACATCGGCTTGGCGACCAGGCCCAACCACAGCAAGTCCAGCCCCACCATCACGACGAGGGTGCCAATGTAGGCAGCAAGTTGTCTTTTCATGTTTGCGGCGCTGGCGCTGCGGCCTGTGTGGATGCCGACAAGGCGGTGTGCGATCCATGCTCGCCCATCGCCACGGGCTTGCCCGCGATGACCGAGGCGATCATCCCGAACGCACGCACCATCTTGCTGCTGGGCCCATCCCAGTAGTCGGCCTTGTCGGGAACGAACTTCAGCAGGGCCAGGTTACCCGAGTCGGGGCCGCTGGGAAACCAGGGCTTGGCGAACACGGTCCACAAGCTCTGGATGCGCGCGCGGTCGATGTCGATTTCGCCGTGGCCCGACAGCGAAACATAGGCGCCTTGATCCCTGTCCGTGAAACCGAGATTGACCACGCGCAATTGATCGACTTTCGAGGACTGCACGTCAATGAAAAACCAGAGTGCGCCTTGGGCATCCATTTCCAGCACGGTCATCGGGCGGCTGGCCAAAGCACCATCGGCGTCCAGGGTCGTCAGCATGGCGATCGGGATGTCCTCGATCAGCTTGGCAACGTGGGTGAGTTCGGCACTGGTCTGGGTTGCGATCTTCATGGGTGAACCTCTTCATGCGGCGGATTGAACATGCAACTGGCGCGCCGGGTGATGTGAAAGTGAGCGGGACGCCTGGACTCTGAAACCCCGCGCACCGATGGTCTGTGCGTTGACCCACGCCGCGAGCTGAGCCCCAGGTGCCTTGGCGCACAGACCCTTGCGGTGCCTTCAGCGACCATGGCACCATGAACACGACCACGCCTGACAAGACCAACACGGCCACCCACCCGATGGAGGGCGGGTGTCCGTTCGGCGGAGATCGGGTGGGCGGCGCATTCGGAACGCCACCAACCCTGGAGGACTGGTATCCGGATCGCCTGCGGGTTGAACTCCTGCACCAGAACGGTGTCGCTGCGGATCCGCTGGGCCCGGATTTCGACCACGCCGCCGAGTTCGCGAAGCTCGACTTCGAGGCGCTGAAGAACGACATCAAGCGGTTCCTGATCACCTCGGTCGACTGGTGGCCTTCTGATTACCACCACTACGGTCCGCAGATGGTGCGCATGGCCTGGCACGCGGCTGGCACCTACCGGATCGCCGACGGCCGAGGCGGCGCCGGCACCGCCATGCAGCGCTTCGCCCCCATCAGCAGCTGGTGGGACAACGGGAACACCGACAAGTCCCGCCGGCTTCTCCAGCCGATCAAGCACAAGTACGGCAACGGCTTGTCCTGGGGCGACCTCATGATCCTGACCGGCAACTGCGCGCTGGAGATCATGGGCGTCCCGACCTATGGCTTTGGTGGCGGGCGACGCGACGCCTGGGAGGCCGACAACGCGACGTATTGGGGCCCCGAAATCTGGGACCCGAAGAACGTTGATGGCTTCAACAGCATGGTCACGCGCGACAAGCGCTGGCGCGGCCAGAACGGCGACCCCGATTACGACCTCGAAAATCCGCTGGCGGCCACGCACCAGGCGCTGATCTACGTGAATCCGGAAGGGCCCTACGCCAATGGCGACGCAGCAGGGTCGGCCCGCGACATCCGCATCGCGTTCACCCGGATGGCGATGAACGACGAAGAGACCGTGGCGCTGATCGCGGGAGGCCACGCCTTCGGCAAGAGCCACGGCATGGTGTCGCCGAAGGACGTCGGTCCGCCTCCTGAAATCGCGCCCATGGAGGCCATGGGTCTGGGGTGGGCCAATCCAAAGGGCCCGGGCTTTGCGCAATACACGATGACGAATGGGATCGAAGGCAGCTGGACGCCCAACCCCACGCAGTGGGACAACAGCTACCTCGAGAACCTGTTCAAGTTCGAATGGCAGCAGATCAAGAGCCCAGCCGGTGCATTGCAGTGGACACCGACAGACCCCAATGCACCCAAGACACCCGATGCGCACGTCGAAGGTCAGATGAACGACCTGATGATGATGACCAGCGACATCGCGCTCAAGGTCGATCCCGAGTACCGCAAGGTCTGCGAGAAGTTCCTGGCGGACTTCGATGCCTTCACCCAGGCGTTCTCCAAGGCCTGGTACAAGCTGACCCACCGCGACATGGGGCCTGGGCATCGCTACCTCGGCCCTGAGGTGACGCTGGAAGACGGCCTGCTGTGGCAGGACCCCTTGCCAGAGCGCAGCCATGAGCTGGTCGACGAGGCCGACATCGCTGGGTTGAAGCGGGCCATCCTCGCCACGGGCCTGTCGGTGTCCGATCTCGTCTTCACCGCTTTCTCTGCGGCCGCGACCTACCGCGACAGCGACAAACGTGGCGGTGCGAACGGCGGGCGGCTGGCGCTGGCGCCTCAGAAGGACTGGGTGGTCAACCGCCGCGCGGGCCCGGTCGTCGAAAGGCTGCGCGCCACCATGGCCGAGTTCAACGGCAAGCAGGGCGCTGGCAAGCAGATCTCGCTGGCAGACATGATCGTTCTGGGCGGCTGCGCGGCCGTCGAACGCGCGGCCCGTGACTCGGGCATCGAGGCCACGGTGCCGTTCACACCTGGGCGTGTCGACACCACCCAGCAGCTCACCGATGTGGAGATGTTCGAGTGGTTGAAGCCGGTCGTGGACGGCTTTCGCAATTACACCGACGAGCACTTCGAGCAGATCTCGCAGGGTGTCGCTCCGGAATCGTTCTTTCTCGACAAGGCCCACCTGATGAGGCTGTCCGCTCCGCAA
>CANBQJ010000381.1 GCA_947371645.1 Burkholderiales bacterium
GCAGCCAGGTGTGCGTGTTCAGCTGGGCAGCCAATTGGTGACAGCCGACGCCACGGGCCGCGCCCTGTTGACCAACGTGCCGCTGGCATTGGGCAGCAACTTGCTGTCCTTGACCCTGAACGATGTGGCGGGCAACACCGCCAGCGCCAGCTTGACCGTGACCCGCGTGACGCCCCCGGTGGTGGACACCCAGGCCCCCTCCTTGGCCAACCTGCGACTGGCCACCGACTCGGGTGCATCCTCCAGCGATGGCATCACCCAGACCGTGACCGTGCTGGCCCAGGCCAGCGACAACGTCAAAGTGGTCAAGGTGTTCGCGGCACTGGACGCCACCTCAGGCAGTCCCGTCTACGTGGATGTGAGCACCGCACTGGGCGCAGATGGCAGCATCCAGCTCACGCGTGCGCAGCTGGATGTGTTGGCGGGCGGCAGCTTGGGTCAGGGCGCCCACACCCTCGTCTTGCGGGTGGAAGACGCCGCTGGCTTGAGCTCCCCACCGTCCACACTGGCCTTCACGCTGGACGCCACGGCACCAACCGGCGCCAGCTTTGGCCTGGCCACAGCCGATGCCGTCAACGGCCAGGATGACCAGGCCGCAGCAGCCCTGGTCACCCTGCGGGGCACGGCCGAAGCGGGCAGCAAGGTCTCTCTGGCAGGCGCCACCGTGCTGGTGGGCGCCAATGGCAGCTTCACGCTGCCCAGTGTGAGCCTGGCCCTGGGGGCCAACACCTTGAGCCTGGTCGTCACGGACCTGGCCGGCAACACCCAGACCATCACCCGCACCATCACCCGCGCGGCGCAGGCCCAGACCGACACGGTGCTGACCTGGACACAGTTGACCCTGAAAGCCATCCAGCTGGACGTGACCGACCCGCCCATCGCCACACGCGTGCTGGCTGTGGAAAGCCTCGCGGTCTACGACAGCCTGGCCGCCATCGAAGGCAGCCCGGCCTACATGGTCCAGCGCAGCGTCACGGGCGCGGTGTCGGCCGATGCAGCCGTGGCCCAGGCCGCTTACCGCGTCCTCTATACCCTTTATCCCGGCCAACGCGCCAGCTTCGACGCCGCCTTGAAGGCATCGCTGGATGCCATCCCTGATGGCGCGGCCAAGACCGCCGGCATCGCCTTGGGCGATGACATCGCCAAGACCATCCTCACCATCCGCGCCAACGATGGCTACCTGAACTTCACCAGCTATGCCGGCAGCGATGCCCTGGGCGAATGGCGCCCGGTCGGCCCCATGTACCTGGTGGCGCAAGACCCGCATTGGGCTCAGGTGACCCCATTTGCCTTGACCTCTGGTGACGAGTTCCGCGCGCCACCCCCACCGGCGCTGGATTCTGCCGCTTACGCCACAGCCCTCAACGAAGTGCAAAGCCTGGGCAGCGTCAGCAGCAGCACCCGCACAGCCGACCAGACCCAGCAGGCCTTGTTCTGGGCCGACGGCGGTGGCAGCTACACCCCGCCTGGCCATTGGGTGGCCATTGCCTCCCAGGTGGCTCAAGCCAGTGGCCAGAGCCTGAGCGCCAACGCGCGCCTGATGGCAGAACTCAACGTCGCCCTGGCCGACGCGGCCATCGCCTGCTGGGACACCAAGTACACCTATGACCTGTGGCGCCCTGTCACCGCCATCCAGAACGCCAACCTCGATGGCAACGCGGCCACCAACCAGGATGCCGGCTGGACGCCTTTGCTGCTCACCCCCCCGCACCCCACCTACGTTTCGGGCCACTCGACCTTCAGCGCGGCGGCGTCAGGCATCCTGGCGGCCACCTTTGGTGACAACACCTCGTTCAGCACCACCAGTGCCACGCTGCCTGGCGTGACCCGCAATTTCACCAGTTTCAGCCAGGCGGCCGATGAAGCGGGTGTGAGTCGCATCTATGGCGGCATCCACACCAGCCTGGACAACCTCGCCGGCAAGCAGATCGGCACCGAAGTGGCCCAGGCTGTGCTGGAGCGTTTCAAGCTCAATGAAGACAAGCAGGCCCCCACCGTGGTGCTGGCCAGCACACCAGCGGCCACCTTCACCAACCTGGCACTCACCGGCCAGATCCTGGACAACCTCTCGGGCGTGGCATCGGCCACGGTCCAGGTCGACGGCGGGACGCCACAGGCGCTCAGCCTGGACGCCCTGGGCAAGTTCAGCTTCACCACCACCCTGGCCACCGACGGCAGCGCCGATGGCAACCACGCCTTGACCATCGTTGCGCGCGACCAGGCCGGCAACGTGAGCGCGGCCTTTGCCCGCAGTTTCGTGCTGGACACGAAGGCCCCCACCATCGACCTCACCAGCCTGGCCGACGGCGCCAGCCTGAGCGCCACCGTGCGCCTCACCGGCGCGGCTGCAGGTACTGGCAGCGGTCTGACCTTGCTGAACTACCAGCTGGACAGTGGCACGGTGCGCAGCCTCAGCTTCGATGCCAGCACCGGCGCCTTCGACACCGCCCTCGATTTCAGCCAGCTGGATGTGGGCAACCACACGCTCAAGTTGACGGCACGTGATGCGGCCGGCAATGTCGGCACCCTGAGCAAAACCGTCAAGGTGGATGCCCTCACGCCCTTCACCGTCACCAAATTCACGCCCGTGGACGGCAGCCAGGACGTGGGGGTCACCCAGCGTCCGCAAATCATCTTCTCGCGTGCGGTCAACGCCAACACCCTGACCAGCGACAGCTTCTACGCCACCGCACCGGACGGCAGCAAGCTGGCCGCCACCATCGTGCCGTCGGCCGATGGCAGCTTCGCGTGGCTGTTCTTCACCAACCCCATGCCCGGCGGATCACAGATCACCGTGCACGCCGATGGCAACCTGATTCGCGCCGCAGCCGATGGCGCCTTCCTCGACGGCAATGGCGATGGCCAGGCCGGAGGCGCCTACACCGCCACCTTCAACACCGTCAGCTCCGAATCCGTTGCCGGCACCAAGTTGATTGGCAAGATCGTGGACCCAGGCCCTGACCTGGATCCGATGACCTTCGACGACATCCGCCGCGGCCCTGACGGCGTCATCCACACGCCAGACGA
>CANBQJ010000382.1 GCA_947371645.1 Burkholderiales bacterium
TTGCCGCGCTTGCGCTCCCACCCGATCCAGCGCTGCTCGGTTTCGCTGAAGAGGCGCTCGCGGTGCAAGACGATGAAGCGCGGCGCCTCGATGCTGTCCTCTTCGGTGGGCGAGGCGCCAGGCTGGTGGGCGTTGAGCTCGCTGATCGCCTGCTTGACGCCTTGCAGCAGCGCGCGGTCGGTGTCGATGTGCACCGTGCGCGCGTCCACCCAGTCGGTGAGCAGCGCAAACTGGGCCTGGGGCTCGGGGTTGGCCAGTTCATGCAGTTTCAGGCGGTGCACCAGCGCCCGCACCGAGGCCAGGTCGGTCAGCAAGGCCGGGATGACCACCAGCACGCGGCGATCGGGTGGGATGCCTGTGGCCAGCGCCAGACGGGGCAGGTGTTGCGGGCGCACCGACTCGCTGATCAGGCGGTTGATGACGGCGGCCACCGCCTCAGAGGCCGGCACGGCCATCAGCAGCAGCCCCCAGAGCATCAGCCAGGGCGAGCCGCCCATGCCCAGGGCGGCGGGTGCGTGGTGCCGCAGCATCCACGTCAACAGGCCCATGGTGCCCACCAGCAAGGTGCCCAGGTAGAAGGGCAGTGTCAGGTAGCGCAGGCTCAGGCGCCAGACCCTGGCGCCGGGTTCATGCAGGCCCAGGGCATGGATCAGCGCGGGCCTGCCCCGTCCGCTCAGCCAGTGGCCCGCCAGGGCCGCCGGATCGGCCTGGTCGGCCGTGGCACGCATGAAGCTCAGCAAGGTCGTGGCCACGGCCACTTCGCTGAGCCCGCTGCGCCTGGCCAGCGATTCGATGACGTGCAAGGTCTGGTCGCGGGTGAGGGGGTGTTCGGCCTTGAAGACAGGCGAGCACAGCATCAGCTGCATCAAGGCGCTGCTGCCGGCGACGATGTCGGTCCAGTCGGCATCGCCAATCGCCCGCAGGGACGTTACCGCGTTGCTGACGCTCAGGTTGTCGGCCGCCTGGTCGGCGTTTTGTTGGGTCTGCGTGGCCGCCAGATCGGGCAGCGCCGACAGCAACCAGCCCTGGTAGCGGGCATGGTGCCGCGCGGCGCCCATGTTGTGCCCGTCTTGCAGGCGCAAGGCCATCTGCGTAAGGAAAACCTGCCCGGCACCGCGCAGGTCCATCAGCGCGCGCAACTCGTCCAGCGCATGCAGGGTGTAGGTCTCGATGCGGTCGCAGACCAGGTTGGCGGCTTCTCTGGCCGCCTTGTGCGTGGCCACGCGCTCGGCCAGGCGCCGCAGGTTTTCGATCAGCACCACGCGCAAGGTGGTGGGCAGCGCCCACATCTCGCTCAGGTTCAGCTCGCGGGCTTCCTGGTAGGCGCTCAGGAAGTGGATCAGCAGGTCGTCGTCGAAGGCGCCGTCGGTGTGGGCCACAAAGGCCCAGGCCACGCCATACACACGGGGCAGGCCCGCCAGCGGTGCATCCACCAGCATGGGCAGCTTGCGGAAGTAGCGGTGAGGCAAGGCCTCGTGGATCTCCTTGAGCTGGGCTTCGATCAGGTGGAAGTTGTCGATCAGCCACTCGGCGGCGGGGCTGATGTCGTAGCCAGATGAAGCCTGCTCGCCGATGTACTGCTGCGCCTCACGCAGCGTGCGGATGTTGTTGTCCAGGCGCGGGAAGAAATTGGCCACGCGCGCGCCGGACTTGGCCGCACGGTGGCTGGCACCCAGGCTGCGGCCGTGTTGCGCGAAGCGCTGTGGCCCGAAGATCTCGGCCCTGATGGGTGCTTGAAGGCCACCTCGCCTGTTGTCAAGGAACGCGCACAGCGCGGGTGGGGCATTGGCGATGAGTTGCCGCAGACTGGCCTGGGCCATGTCTGCTTACAAAAGGAGGGATCCGACGCCCAGCAGCGCCAGGCACAGCAGCAGTGTCGTCACCACCTTGCCGGACACCACGCTGCGCACCGTCTCGCCATAGCATTGCAGCGCAAACAAGCGCCCGCTGGCGCTGCGGCACAGGTGCAGGTGCTGGCTCAAGGCGGCCAGCTCTTGCGCCGAGGTGCTGGCTTCATGGCCAAAAGAGGAGGTGGACCAGCTAGGCCATGTGGGGGGGGAGGTGATCATGGTGCGCCCCTCACTTCTTCTTGGGGTCGACCTGATTGCCGATGACGCCGCCTACTGCAGCGCCGCCCACCGCCCCGGCCGCACTGCCGCCCGACAGGATGGCGCCAGCTGCACCCCCCACGGCGGCGCCCGTGGCCGTGTTCTTGTCGCGGCCGGACATCCCGCTGCAGGCCGCAATCGAACAGGTCATGACGACCAGTCCGCACGAAATGATCAGTGGCTTGCGCATGTCTCGCTCCTGGCAATTGAGCCGTGTGCGATCGAAGCGATCCCAGCACGGTATTTGGTTGTAGCGATCGGTCGCAGGGCCGTCTGTGCGTCAGCCCACACGGCTGGCGGGCCGCTCAGCCGGCCGGTGCGTCACCCGCGGGCGGGGCAGCAGAGATCAGCGAAGACATCCGGCCGACATCGCGCTCGAAGGCCTGGAGGGTGTGCTCGGAAATGGCCGTGTGCAGCATGACGGTGCGGGCCACTTCGGCGTGCACGGCGAGGCTCTTGAGCAGGCCTGCGCGCTGTGAGGGCGGCAGTTCGTGCAAGAGGGCGGACATCAGGGCATCCAGGGCCACCAGGCTGCCCTTGAGGTCGCAGATCCTTTCGGTGGCGTCTTGCAGGTTCTTCATGGGGCACTTTCGGGTGAGGTGCTCAGGCAAGCGGCCATAAAAAAACGCGGCCTGAGCCGCGTTTCGTTTGTCAGCGCCATGCAGGCGCCGGCAAGGTTGGTCACTCGACAGCGCGAATGTTGGAAGCTTGCATGCCCTTTTGGCCTTGCGTCACTTCGAATTCAACGCGTTGTGCTTCGGCCAGCGTCTTGAAGCCGCTGCCCTTGATTTCGCTGAAGTGAGCGAACAGGTCGGCGCCGCCGCCATCACGGGCGATGAAGCCGAAGCCCTTGCCCTCGTTGAACCACTTCACGGTACCAGTTTCAGTCGTAGCCATATCGATT